>CAMDWT010000054.1 GCA_945877505.1 Crenothrix polyspora | reverse complement strand
GTTTGGGGTTTAAAGCCGGTATCGGCAATTAAGTCATCAATATCGGCATAGGTCAGGGGCACATCACCCGGTTGCATCGGCAGTAAGTTTTCTTTGGCTTGTTGGCCGCAAGCCTGTTCGATAGCGGTAATAAATCGACGAAGGCTGACAGGTTGATTGTTGCCAATATTGTAGATTTTATAAGGCGCTTCGGCGTTGGTAATGGGCGCCATGGATGGATTGTTGGGCTCTTTTAGGGTCGCGGGCTCAGTCGCTTTGTTGCTTTGGGGTACTTTATCGATGACGCGTATGACACCCTCTACAATATCGTCTATGTAAGTAAAATCGCGTTGCATTTCACCTTGATTGTAAACATCGATGGTTTCGCCCTTAAGGATTTTTTGGGTAAATGAGAAATAAGCCATGTCAGGTCGACCATAGGGGCCATAGACGGTAAAAAATCGTAGTCCTGTGGTGGGAATGTTATAAAGATGACTGTATGTATGAGCCATGAGTTCATTGGCTTTTTTAGTCGCTGCATACAAACTAATCGGGTAATCGACTCTGTCGTGAGTACTGAAGGGTTGTTTGATGTTCATCCCATAAACCGAGCTGGAACTGGCGTAAACGAGATGCTTAATGTGTTGCTGACGACAGCCTTCAAGAATATTAACAAAACCGACTAAATTCGAGTCAACATAAGCATGAGGGTTCTCAATAGAGTAGCGGACACCGGCTTGAGCACCCAGATTTACAACGACATCGAAGGTATGATCGTTAAAGAGTTGAGCGATATTTTCTCTATCAGCTAGATCCATTTTAATAAACTGGTAGCAAGGCTTGGTGCCATCCATTAGGCCAGTCGCGCACTGATCCAGTAAAGCTAAACGATCAACTTTTAATTGTGGGTCGTAATAGTTGTTTAGGTTGTCAATGCCGACAACATGATCACCTCGTTTAAGTAAAGCTTGAATGAGGTGAAAGCCGATAAAACCCGCGGCACCGGTTACTAGAATATTTAAGGGCTTGGTCATGTGTGTCTTAGTATGATTGGCTGATGAGCGCAAATAATTAATTGGTTCAAGCCAATTCAAAAGCGTAGGCCGCCATAATGGCGGCCGGTATTATTTTTTTGCAGTGCTTTCTTGTTTAATAAGCATATTCATCACTTCAATCATCTTTTCATGAGAGCCAGCTAGGGTGCCGTTGGTTTTATATTTACCATTTACAATGATGGCAGGAACTCCTGTAATGCCGTATTTTGCTGCCATAAGAGGTGCTTGGCGCATTTTTGCATCAACAACAAAAGACGCGTACGCTTCATGAAATTGGGCTTCAGTAACGCCGTGAGCGACAAAAAATGCGGCTAATGAGGCTTCAGTGTCTAAGCTTTGTTTTTTGTTTTGTATGGCATCAAAGAGGTCTGCATGCACTTTATCGACAATACCTAAAGCTTCAGCGGTGAAATAAGCTTTAGCATGTTTGCTCCAAAGCTCATTAAAAGCGGCAGGTTGACGAATAAATTCAACATTTTTGGGTAAGGTTTTAGACCATTTTTCAATGAGAGGCTCAAACGCATAGCAATGGGGGCAGCCATACCAAAAAAATTCAATGACTTCGACTTTATCAGGATTTTGGGTAGGCTGAGCCGGTGATATCAGTTCATAACCAACGGGCTCGGCTTTTAAGATAAAAGAACAAGAGAATAATAAGAAAATCAGGGCAAGTTGAGTGATTTTTTTTGGCATGGTTTATTTCTCAATGAGTGCGCGTTTTAAGTAATAAAAAGGGAGATTATGTTTTGTCGCCTTGCGTTATTTCATCATTGAAATACGATAAGAAACGGCTTTAATTTCATCATCAGTCATTTTCTTGGCAATCATGTGCATCATGTTGTCAGGGTTATTACTGCGAGCGTCCGTTTTAAAGTCGGTCAGTGTTTGGATTAAATAATCCGCATGCTGAGATTTTAAAGAGGGGAAGACAGCAGGTTTGTTACCTTCGCCTAAAGGTCCATGGCAGGCGATACAGGCTGAGACTTCTCTAGGTAAGTCGCCATTGCGATAGAGATCGCTGCCTTGAGCAATGAGGGCATTAATCGTCGGTTTGTTGTCAGCAGATTTAGTATCATCATCGTCCTCTTCCAAAATAGGCAATTCGTTGGCAGATATTTTTTGATCCGCATAGTAAGCGGAAATATCAGCGATGTCAGCCTCACTTAAGCCCGAAGCGATAGCGGACATCATAGGGTTTTTACGGGTGCCGTTCTTAAAGGCTTGTAATTGTTTTATTAGGTAAGAGGAATGCTGCTGGGCAAGCTTAGGGAATGTTGATACCATGCTGTTACCATTGTCGCCGTGACAACTGACACAGGAGGCGGCTTTTTCTTTTCCTGCATTAATAGAGCCTTCTGCATGTAAAATACTGGAAGTACTGGTAAACGCCAGGGCTAGTGAAAGTGCCAGCAGTGTTTTTTTCATCGGGTTCCCCTTTGGAATAATGTAGTCATTTTACGGTAGCCTTAAATGTATGTATGCAGGCTGCTGAGTGTAGCCAGATTCTACTCTAATTAGCAAGCTTAAGCGAGGCAACGATGAACCCAGTTTATCATCAAGCAAAATTTATTAATAGTTCACCTGACCTTAAGGATACCCCAGAAGATCAGGGCCGTGAAGTGGCCTTTGCGGGTCGCTCGAATGCCGGCAAATCAAGTGCAATAAACACATTAACACGACAAAATGGATTGGCCCGAACGAGTAAAACACCGGGTCGAACTCAAATGCTTAATTTCTTTGAGATTAATGACCAGCAACGCTTTGTTGATTTGCCGGGTTACGGCTATGCAAAAGTACCGGTAGCGGTCAAAAAGAAGTGGCACGAGTTAATGGAAAAGTATTTAACGCGTCGAAAATCCTTATGCGGGATTGTTTTAGTGATGGATGTGCGGCATCCATTGACGGAATTTGATTGGCAGATGGTTGAGTGGTGTCAGCACACGGGTTTGGCTTTACACATTTTATTGACCAAAGCCGACAAGCTAACTTATGGGGCTGCAAAAAATACCTTGTTACAAGTTCAAAGAGAGCTTAATGATAGTAATTTCCCCTTAACTATACAGTTATTTTCTGCATCAAAAAAAATGGGTGTTGATGAAGTGCACCAAGCGTTGGATACCTTGTTTACGTTGACTGAGGAGTCAGAGCCTGAAGTAGAGGCTATAGAAATGTAAGGTTTTGCGATTAAAAACCCCAAAATTTAAAACAGCATTTTGGGGCGGTAGGAAAAATCAGCCGATAAAATTAGAGGGGGAACGGCTGATCCAATGCAAAAGGCATTGCGCCTTATCGGACTTATTGTTTTTAAAAAAGTTTCATGAGATTGAATATTTTTTTAATGTGCTTCATCCCAGTTATCGCCAACGCCTATATCAACAATCAGCGGTACGTTTAAGTTAGCAGCGGAGCACATCAGTGTTCGAATAATGGCTGAATATTCTGCTATCTTATTTTCAGCGACTTCAAAGACTAATTCATCATGCACTTGCATGATCATTTTGGCATCAGGTTTATCGTTTAATAGCCATTGGTCGGTATTAATCATGGCACGTTTAATAATATCGGCGGCCGTTCCCTGCATGGGGGCATTGATAGCGGTGCGTTCTGCATATTGCCGGCGGGCAGCATTTCGAGATTTAATTTCGGGTAAATACAAGCGGCGGCCAAACACTGTTTCAATGTAACCTTGTTCACGTGCTTGCTCTCTAATGCTATCCATATAATTTTTAACCCCAGGATAGCGGGCAAAATATAAATCTATATAGGTTTGTGCTTGACTCCTTGATAAGCCTAGCTGTTGTGCCAGCCCAAATGCAGACATTCCGTAAATTAAGCCAAAGTTAATGGCTTTTGCTGAACGTCGTAAATCGTTGGTGACTTGATCGAGCGCGACACCAAAAACTTCTGCCGCCGTTGCTTTGTGAACATCCTCGCCCGCGCTAAAGGCGTTTAGTAAACCTGTATCTGCAGATAAATGCGCCATAATGCGTAATTCAATTTGTGAATAATCGGCTGCCAAAATCTTATAACCTGTCGGCGCGATAAAGGCTTGGCGAATTTTTCGGCCTTCTTCACTGCGGATGGGGATGTTTTGTAGATTGGGATCAGAAGATGACAATCTACCCGTGGCCGCTACCGCTTGATGATAAGAGGTATGTATACGACCTGTGCTGTCATCAACTTGTTGTGGAAGTTTGTCGGTATAGGTTGATTTAAGTTTGCTTAAGCTACGGTAATCCAAGATAAGTTTGGGCAAAGGATAATTAAGTGCCAGTTCTTGTAAAACAGATTCTTCCGTGGAGGGTTGACCTTTAGGGGTCTTTTTTAAAATAGGAAGTTTTTGTTGGTCATAGAGGATCTCTTGAATTTGTTTGGGTGAGCTTAAATTAAACGTATGTCCAGCAAGGTCATGCGCCTGTTGCTCAAGAGTAATAATGTGACTGGCAAGCTCTAAACTTTGTTGGAACAACATGCCCGTATCAATGAGTACGCCATTATTTTCAATGCGAGCAAGCACGCTAATTAAAGGGATTTCTATGTCGGTGTATAAGCTAAGTAGGCTGGGATGTTGCTCTAATTGAGTCATCAGTGTTTGATGCAATTGCAGGGTAATATCAGCATCTTCAGCGGCATAAGGTGCTGCTTGCTCGATGGGTACTTCCTGAAACGGAATTTGTTTGACCCCTTTGCCCGCAACCTCTTCATATTGGATAGTCGTGACGCCTAGATAGGCTTTGGCAAGGTCATCCATATTATGTTTGGTTGCCGTACTGTTTAAGACATAAGATTCCAGCATGGAGTCATGTGCGATACCTCGCAGTGCGATGCCGTGATTGGCCAAAACATGGGCATCATATTTAAGATTTTGCCCAAGTTTTGCTTTGTTTGGATTTTCAAGTAAGGGGCGAAGTTGCTCCAGAATTTCAGTTCGATCAAGTTGATCAGGGACTTGTGGATAATCGTGAGCTAAAGGAATATAAGCGGCGCTGCCCGGTGTCACTGAAAAAGAAACGCCAACGATTCTAGCTTTGCGGTAATCCAAGCTAGTAGTTTCCGTATCAAAGGCAAACAACGGTGCATTTTCTAAGCGTTCAAGCCATTGATTGAAGTGTGGTTGGGTAAGAATGGTTTCATAGGTGGACTGAATAAGCGCGGGTTTTTCATTTTCAATGACAACGACTTCGACGTGGTTATCTAGGGTTTTAAGCCAAGAGAAGAAACCCAGTTCAGTTAAGAGACTTTTTAACGTGTCAATAATGATGGGACGACGTTTTAAATCGGCCATGTCATAAGGTAAATTCAGGTCGCATTTAATAGTCGTCAATTGTTTGGCGAGTGGCAGTTGCGCAAGGCTAGCTCTTAAGTTTTCACCAATTTTACCGGTAATTTTATCGGCATTAGCGACTAAATTTTCTAGGGTTTGGTATTGCTCCAGCCATTTTGAGGCCGTTTTTGGGCCGACTTTAGGTACGCCAGGGATATTGTCACTGCTATCGCCCATCAAGGCTAAATAGTCAATAATTTGTTCGGGTCTAACACCAAACTTATCAATAACGCCTTGAATATCTAAACGAGTATTGGACATGGTGTTTTCTAAAATTATATCTTCGGTAACCAGTTGCGCCATGTCTTTGTCGCCGGTAGAAATAATGACATTAAAGCCTTGTTGTGCGGCATGTTGAGCTAAGGCACCTAGGACATCGTCGGCTTCGACACCGGATTCCATAATTAAGGGCAAGCCCATGGCGCGGATGAGGTCATGTAAAGGCTGTATTTGTACGCGCAAGTCATCAGGCATGGGCGGTCTGTGTGCTTTGTATTGATCATAAAGCTCATTACGAAAGGTCTTGCCGGGCGCATCAAAAACAACCGTAATGTAATCGCTTTTATAATCTGAAATTAATTTGCGCAACATATTGGATACGCCATAAATGGCATTAGTTGGCTCACCCTGTGGATTAGTAAGGGGTGGAACTGCATGGTAGGCTCGAAAGAGAAAAGAGGAGCCATCGATGAGTATCAGGTTTTCTTTTGTTTGTTGGGGCATAGGAATGGCTACAAGGTTAAAGACGATAGGTGCAAAGTGGAAGGGCTAAAGCCCATTAACTTATATTACCGCGTCCAATGGCGTTATCGTTAGATTTAAAACCTAAGCGAGCTTAGTTGGCTTGGTTTTGAGTCCGATCAAGTTTTACGTTTCACATCAATTATATTGGGCTGGCAGCTAATTTTAGTCAGAATTTGGCTTAATTGATTGGTATCTTCTATTTGAATGGTTAAGTGCAAAGTTGCAGAGAAATCGGGATGGGTATCCAATGCCGCATTAAAGATGTGAATTTTAGAATGCGCTAAAAGTTGCGAGATATTAATTAATAAATTTTGCGCATTAAAGGCGTGAATGACAATAGGTACTGCGTGACTAGCCGTTTTATCTCCCCAGGCGACTGAAATTAGCTGACTTTGCTTCTCAATGGGAAGTTGGGTGATGTTTTTACAATCTGTGCGGTGAATGGTAATGCCGTGGTGGTGTGAGATATAACCCATAATGTCATCACCTAAAACCGGAGAACAGCAATGGGCAAAGGAGGTTTGTACGTTGTCTATACCAGCAACTGATACGACAGAATGAGTCGACCGTTTTTTGATGGGGACATTGATGGCCGATGCTTCTAATTCGGGGATTTTTAAATAGCCAGCAAGTTGACGGCTGTTAATATCGCTACGGCCAATCGCTTCGAGTAAATTGTCGGTAGTGAGTTGTTTAAAATAGCTAAGCATATCAACCATGTTTAATGCTTTTAAACCAAGTCGTTTACTTTCTTTATCCAGAAGGGCTTTGCCTCGCAGTATGTTTTCAGTTTGTTGTTGGTTTCTAAACCAATTTTTGACTCGACTGATAGCGCGGGATGATTTTAAATAACCCAAATTTGGATCAATCCAGTTATGGTTGGGTGCGCTTTCTTTGGTCGTTAAGATTTCAATTTGTTCGCCGGATTTTAGCCTGTAAGTTAACGGTACAATTTTGCCGTTTATTTTAGCGCCACGGCAACGGTGGCCAATGTCGGTATGGATTGCATAGGCAAAATCAAGGGGGGTTGAGCCATTCACTAAATCAATTAATTTGCCAGCAGGGGTTAAGACATACACTCTATCGTTAAATAATTCACTGCGGAAATCATCGCTGATAACTTCGT
Source organism: Crenothrix polyspora (assembly GCA_945877505.1). Lineage (GTDB taxonomy): Bacteria > Pseudomonadota > Gammaproteobacteria > Methylococcales > Methylomonadaceae > Methylobacter_C > Methylobacter_C polyspora_A. The sequence continues at coordinate 8,219 of CAMDWT010000054.1, read as the reverse complement.
CGCTTTGTTTCTCTTCTAATAATTTACGTAACGTTGCAATGCTTTTTTCCATTGCGAGGGTTTGTTTTCCGCCTTCTTTATAAGACCAGTGCGCGGCAACGCCGAGCTCAGCATAATCATGCATTTCCTGAGTACGAATTTGTACTTCAATACGATTGCCGTCGGTATCCAAGATAACGGTGTGCAATGATTGGTAACCATTTTCTTTGGGATTGGCAATATAGTCATCAAACTCTTTTGGAATGTATTGCCAGAGACTATGAACAATGCCGAGTACGGTATAGCAGTGGGTAAGGTTGTCAACGATGACTCTGACCGCTAATAAATCATAAAGCTCATCAATCGCTAAATGTTTATGCTGCATTTTTTTCCAAATACTATAAATATGTTTAGGGCGACCATAACAAGTGCAGTTAATGTTTTCCTCAGCAAGGTGTTTTTGCAGTAGCGTTTTAAAATTGTTAATACAGCTTTCGCGTTGGGTTCGATTATTGGCAAGAGACTTGGCAATTTGACGGTAGGCTTGAGGCTCTAAATATCGAAAAGCCATGTCCTCAAGTTCCCATTTAAACTGGTGTACGCCTAATCGATTAGCGATAGGCGCATAGATATCGAGCGTTTCTTGGGAGATGAAATGGCGTAATTCGTAAGATTCTTTTTGTAAGTGACGGAGCCGATGAATGCGGTAAGCCAGTTTAATTAAAACGGCTCTGACATCTTGGGTCATGGATAAGAGCATGCGTCGTAAAGTTTCTGCATCATTGGGGTTTTTGGTCATTTCTGGGGAATAAACGGTTAATTTATTCAACCAGTTGACGTCTTTTACCAGTGCCGCAATGGTGTTGCCAAATAAGGTGTTAATGTCTGGTTGGGGGTTAAGTAGTGCCAGACGAGGATCACTTAAAATGGCAGCGAGTACAGTTTTAAAATCAACATGGTAATCTTTTAGGATGATGGCAACGTCGACCCCTTTGGGGCGATGATAGTGTGGGTCATCAGGTATTTTTTCAATAATGGAAAGTGCGAGCATAAGTACTTCGCTTTCATCCGCAGAGAATTGACTTAAAAGCCTTGTAGTAGTGTCAGTTAGGGTTGGCATGAAAATAATATAGATGATGACAGGAAGTATCAGCTAGAGACATGGCCGTTAGGGAAGTCGAAAAGCTATTGAGATACGATCACGTTATTATAATTCTAACGCAGATAAACAGGGTTGATTTTATGAAAATCAGTTGCGGTCGAATTAAATTAGTAGAGAGTTTATAGCGGTATTTTGAAAAATAAGCGGATAAGAAGCCTGTTATCCGTCCAGTTCCATGAAGAATAATGTTAAAATTAAAGCATAAGGTGAAATATGTGAATGACGATGCGCTTCAAGAATGAGTTGAAAAGCATCATGTTAAGTCTGCTACTTGCATGGACACCTTGATCATTATTTTAAAATCTAGCGAGGATTTATGGCCGCACCAGAAGCTCTTTACGAATCAACTCTGCCTTCTTTAAGCCTTCGCGCGCGCGGTAAAGTGCGTGATATCTACGATATCGATGAAAAGCACATGCTGATTGTAACGACGGATAGACTTTCTGCCTTTGATGTGATTTTGCCGGATCCCATTCCCGGAAAGGGTAGCGTTTTAACACGTATATCTAATTTTTGGTTCAAAAAATTAAGCTATATTATGCCTAATCACTTAGCTGATGTGTCGTTGGAGCAAATATTACCTGACGCGGCTGAACGCGCCCAAGTTGAGGGGCGTGCAGTTGTCGTTAAAATATTAAAGCCATTGCCCGTTGAAGCGATAGTGCGGGGTTATCTTATAGGGTCTGGCTGGAAGGACTATCAAAAAACGGGCGAGGTGTGTGGGATTAAATTACCCGTTGGTCTGCAACAAGCCCAGCAGTTACCTGAACCTATTTATACGCCATCGACAAAAGCAGCCGTTGATCAGCATGATGAAAATGTTTCGTTTGAGCAAACGGCTCAATTGATGGGTCAAGCTTTAGCAGAGCAAGTGCGTGATGCGAGTTTAAAAATATATAAAGAAGCGGCAAGTTATGCGCGTGAGCGTGGCATTATCATCGCGGATACAAAATTTGAGTTCGGTATTGATGAGGATGGCGTTTTACATCTGATTGATGAGGCGTTAACGCCTGATTCATCAAGGTTTTGGCCGGCTGATCAGTATCAGGTTGGGATTAGCCCGCCTAGTTTTGATAAACAGTATGTACGTGATTATTTGGAAACACTCGATTGGAATAAAACAGCTCCAGGCCCTTTTTTACCCAAAGAAGTTGCTGAGTTTTGTGCAGAAAAATATCGGGAAGCAGAGCTTAGGTTAACTCAAGCACTTTAAAGTACATAAAGAGTGGCAAGCTTGAGAGTTTTGAAATAAGGTTTAGTTCGGATGGTTGCTGTTGTCTAGATTCTGACACTAAACCTAAAATAGTAAATGAATGATTTATTTGGGTTGATTTTAATCAGCCTTGATTTAATCGAGTCCGCTATATATAATCCTCAAGCTAATATGTTTGGAGAGTTATGTGCTCAGTAGAAAACACTCGACTCTTAGTAAGATTCTAAGTTATCAAGTTTTGATAATATTAATAATAACTGTTGGCTTTGGTCTAGCAGGTGGGCAGCAAGCAATGTTGTCCAGCGCACTAGGGGGAATAGCGGCTTTTATTCCCAACTTGTATTTTGCGTTAAAAATAATTAAAGCCTCCGGGCAACCCGCTCGAAAGATTGTCAATTCTTTTTATGCTGGAGAGTCAGGGAAGTTGTTACTAACAGCCGTTTTGTTTGTGATGATTTTTAAGGTTCCAGGCATAGAAATATTACCGCTGTTAGTTGGATATATCACAGCATTATCGGTTTTTTGGTTCGCGTTATTAATACGCTAACATTATTTAAGAGAGAGGAACAATGGCTACCGAAGTTCATGCGGCCGAAGGTGCAACCGGTTATATCATCCACCATTTAACCCCACTACATGCTGGTGAAGGTTTCTGGACATTGCATCTTGACACTTTATTTTTCTCAGCACTTTTGGGTGGATTGTTTGTTTGGTTTTTTAAAACAGCAGCCGACAAAGCCACTGCCGGTGTGCCTGGCTTAGTGCAGAATTTTGCTGAAATGCTGATTGAATTTGTAGATAACCAAGTTAAAGATAGTTTTCATGGGAATAGCAAATTAATTGCTCCCTTGGCATTAACAATATTTTGCTGGGTGTTCTTGTGGAACTTTATGGATTTGTTCCCAGTTGATATTTTTCCGTTAATCGGTTCAGTCATGGGTATTGAATATCTGCGAGTTGTACCTAGTACAGATTTAAATGCAACCTTTGCAATGTCTATCTCAGTTTTTTGCTTGATTATTTTTTATAGTATTAAAATAAAAGGCCCTTGGGGCTTTGCTAAAGAATTAATGTTTCAGCCCTTTGGGCCTTGGTTGTTGCCTTTCAACTTATTGTTAAAGTTGGTTGAAGAAATTGCAAAGCCTATCTCACTCGCCCTGCGTTTATTTGGTAATCTATATGCAGGTGAGTTAATATTTATTTTGATTGCTCTGTTGCCTTGGTATATCCAGCCGGTACTCAGTTTTCCTTGGGCAATATTTCATATTTTAATTATTACGCTTCAGGCATTTATATTCATGGTATTAACTATTGTTTACCTGAGTATGGCGCACGAAGATCATTAATTATTTTTTAACCGTTTTTTATTACTTTTTTAACCGTTTGGAGGTTTCATGGAAATTGCAAAATTGATTGCTGACGTACAAGGCATGACTGCTATTGCAGTAGGTCTGGTTCTTGGTATGGGCGCTTTAGGAACAGCAATAGGTTTTGGTCTATTGGGTGGAAAATTTCTTGAGGGTGCGGCTCGCCAACCTGAAATGGTTCCTATGTTACAAGTAAAAATGTTTGTTGTTGCGGGTCTTTTAGATGCGGTAACAATGATTGGCGTTGGTTTGGCATTATTCTTTACTTTCGCAAACCCGTTCCTGTCAGCTGTTCAAGCTGCAGCTGCTGGTTAATTGCACTTTCGTGTTTAATAGCAACAAGAGGAATGTATCGTGAGTATCAATGCTACTCTGATTGGGCAAATGATTACCTTTGCACTTCTGGTATGGTTTACCATGAAGTACATTTGGCCTCCTTTATTTGACTCTTTAGAAGAACGTAAAAAGAAAATTTCTGATGGTTTGGCCGCGGCTGAAAAGGGTCAAGAAGAAATTATTCTGGCTGAGAAGAAAGCTAAGGGCGTCATAAAAGAAGCTAAACAACAGTCTTCAGAGATTGTTACCTTGGCTCAAAAACGTGCAAATGAAATTGTTGAAGAATCAAAAGACACCGCTAAAAAAGAGGGTGATCGTTTGATTATTGCAGCAAAAGCACAGATTGAGCAAGAAATTCAGCAGGCTAAAGAAGGCTTGCGTCAAGAAGTGGCTGATTTAGCTTTAAGTGCGGCAGAACAAATTCTGGGCGCTGAAATTGATAAAGCTAAACACCAAGATATTGTTAGCAAAGTCTCTAATCAATTAGGTTAAGCATAATGAGCGAACTCGCAACATTAGCAAGACCTTACGCAGCGGCGGTGTTTAAAAGGGCTAAGGAAACTGATGCGACTGTAAAGTGGTCGCAAAGTTTAGCTTTTATGTCGGCTGTTCTTAAAAATGAAGATATTTCTGTTGTAATTGATAACCCAAAAGTTAATAAACAAAGGTTATCTGCACTTATGCTGGATATTTGCCAAGGGCACGTTAATGAAGAAAATGAAAATTTTCTAAAATTACTGGTGCATAACAATCGATTAACCTTATTGCCAACTATTGCTAAGCTTTTTGAAGTTTATAAAGCAGAGGCTGAGGGTTATGTTGAAGTTGACGTTATAACAGCTTATCCGCTTTCAAAAGAAGGCAAGCAAAGCTTTATGACAACACTAGAAAATACCCTAGGCAAAAAAATCCATATGAATGTAGCCGTAGATAAGTCATTAATTGGTGGCGTTCTCGTACGAGCAGGCGACAGAGTAATTGACGGTTCTATTAAAGGCCGGCTTCAACACATGAAAAAAGCGCTACAGTGAGAGTGAGAAAAAGCACATGCAATTAAATCCATCTGAAATAAGTGATCTGATAAAAAAGAAGATCGAAAACTTCGACTTAAGTGCCGAAGCGCATACAGAAGGTACCGTAGTTAGTGTGACTGATGGTATCGTAAGAGTACATGGCCTATCTGAAGCTATGCAAGGTGAGATGCTAGAGTTTCCGGGTAATACATTTGGAATGGCACTTAACCTTGAAAGAGATTCAGTGGGTGTGGTGATATTAGGTTCGTATCAGCACATTTCTGAAGGCGATACGGTAAAGTGTACTGGAAAGATTTTAGAAGTACCCGTTGGTGAAGCTTTACTAGGTCGAGTTGTTGACGCATTAGGTAATCCTATTGATGGAAAAGGCGCTATTGAAACGACTGAAACAGCACCGATTGAAAAAATTGCACCGGGTGTAATTGCTCGACAATCTGTTGATCAACCCGTTCAGTTGGGTTTGAAATCAATTGATGCGATGATTCCAGTAGGTCGTGGACAGCGCGAATTGATTATTGGTGATAGACAAACAGGCAAAACAGCGATTGCGATTGATGCCATTATCAATCAAAAAGGTACAGGTATTAAATGTATCTATGTTGCTATTGGTCAGAAACGTTCATCTATTGCAAACGTTGTTCGTAAATTAGAAGAGCATGGCGCAATGGCGCATACGATTATTGTTGCTGCTTCGGCGTCTGAATCAGCGGCGCTGCAATTTATCGCACCTTACACGGGTTGCTCAATGGGTGAGTTCTTCAGAGATCGTGGAGAAGATGCACTTATTATTTATGACGATTTAACAAAACAAGCATGGGCTTATCGCCAAGTTTCTTTATTATTACGTCGCCCACCAGGTCGTGAAGCTTATCCTGGAGACGTGTTTTATTTACATTCACGTTTACTAGAAAGAGCATCACGCATTAATGCCGCAGAAGTTGAAAGACTGACGGGTGGTAAAGTAAAAGGTAAAACGGGTTCTTTAACCGCATTGCCAATTATTGAAACACAAGGTGGTGACGTGTCGGCATTCGTTCCTACCAACGTAATTTCTATTACAGATGGTCAGATCTTCTTGGAAAGTAACTTATTTAACTCAGGTATTCGTCCAGCGGTTAATGCGGGCTTATCTGTTTCTCGAGTAGGTGGTGCTGCACAGACAAAGATCATTAAGAAATTAGGTGGCGGCACACGTTTGGATTTGGCTCAGTATCGTGAGTTAGCGGCATTTGCACAGTTTGCATCAGATTTAGATGAAAGCACGCGTAAACAAATTGAACGCGGTCAACGTGTTACAGAGCTAATGAAGCAAAATCAATATTCGCCAATGTCTGTTGCTCAAATGGCGGTTTCATTGTTTGCGGCTAACGAAGGTTTCCTTGATAGCATAGAAGTTAACAAGGTACTTGATTTTGAAGCTGCTTTACAGTTGTATATGAAATCAGAACATTCTGAGTTAATGAATAACATTAATGCAACTTGCGATTTTAGTAATGAAATTAGCAGCGGAATAAGAACTGCTATTGAAACTTTCATTAACACTCACAGTTGGTAAAAGGGTCTTCACATGGCTGTTGGTAAAGAAATACGCACAAAGATCGCGAGTATTAAAAATACTCAAAAGATCACTCGGGCAATGGAGATGGTTGCTGCGAGTAAAATGCGTAAAACAAAAGACAGAATGCAGGCAACGAGGCCCTATTCTAAAAGAATTGGCCAAATTATTAAACATTTAGCTCAAGCTAATCCAGAGTATAAACATTCTTATTTAATTGCTAGAGAAGTAAAGCGAGTAGGGATTATTTTGGTTAGCTCCGATCGAGGTTTATGCGGCGGACTGAATTCAAATTTATTCAGAAAAACGTTAACTCAGATGATGCAATGGAATGACGCGAACATTGAAGTTGATGTTTGCACCATTGGTACAAAAGCTTTTGGTTTTTTTGGTAATCTGAACGTAAATTTAGTTGGTCAGGTTTCTAAGTTAGGTGATGCTCCTCGCCTGAATGATATCGTTGGCGTGATTAAATTAATGTTGGATGCTTATGAAGAAGGTAGAATCGATGAGTTGTATGTGGTTAGCAATGAATTCGTGAATACAATGACTCAGCGTCCAACTATTGAACAGTTACTTCCTGTAGTGGCCGGTGAGTTAGATGATAAGCTGAATGGCTATTGGGATTATATTTATGAACCTGATGCTAAAGAAGTTTTGGATCATTTATTGACTCGTTTTATCGAATCTAAAGTTTACCAAGGTTTGGTTGAAAATAATGCCTGTGAGCAGGCAGCCAGAATGGTGGCTATGAAGAGTGCTTCGGATAACGCAGGTAATCTTATCGGTGAGTTGCAATTGATTTACAACAAAGCCAGACAGGCTGCGATCACTCAGGAAATTTCAGAAATTGTTGCTGGTGCCGCCGCGGTTTAATCCATTAAGGGTTCGCCTTGTGCCTGCCCAATGGGTTGGCACAAAGAGGGCAACCACAAGAGATTGTCCATACGGGCCAAGCAAAAATGACACAACACTTAGAGGATGACTCAATGAGTTCGGGTAAAATCGTTCAAATTATCGGCGCGGTCGTTGACGTGGAATTTTCACGTGCTGATCTGCCAAAAGTATATGACGCTTTAAACGTAGAAGGTAAAAACCTTGTATTGGAAGTACAGCAGCAATTAGGTGATGGCGTTGTCAGAACTATTGCTATGGGTAGTACGGATGGTTTAAGCAGAGGTTTGCTGGTTACCAATACCAACGCACCAATATCTGTGCCAGTGGGCAAAGAAACTTTAGGTCGTATTATGAACGTCTTGGGTGAGCCCATTGACGAGAAAGGCCCTATTGGAGAAAAAGTAAAGTGGGGCATCCATCGTGAAGCACCCAGTTATGCAGAGCAAGCAGCCGCTAACGAATTACTTGAAACCGGTATTAAAGTTATCGATTTGGTTTGTCCTTTTACCAAAGGTGGAAAGGTTGGTTTATTTGGTGGAGCGGGTGTAGGTAAAACCGTTAATATGATGGAGTTAATTCGTAACATCGCTATTGAACACAGTGGTTACTCTGTGTTTGCGGGTGTGGGCGAGCGTACTCGTGAAGGAAATGATTTCTATCACGAAATGACAGACTC
>CAMDWT010000053.1 GCA_945877505.1 Crenothrix polyspora | reverse complement strand
TTAATGGCACAACACCGACCTTAACCGGTTTAGCGTTAAGTGCACCGAGTGTGAACTATGGCGCCACTGCACCGACCGTCACGCCACCGACATCGCCTAGCGACGGTGCGATCACTTACACCAGTAGTGATCCATTAGTTGCAACCGTTAATCCTATAACGGGTGTTGTGACGATTATTGGTACAGGTACGGCGAACATTATTGCGAGCCAAGTTGCAAGTGGAGGCTATAGCGCGATTACGTTGAGTACGCCATTAACAGTTAATAGTACGACCCCTACGTTAACCGGCTTCGCCTTAAGTTCGCCAAGTGTTAGCTTAGGTGGCACAGCACCGACCGTTACACTGCCTACTTCCGCAAGTACTGGAGCAATTACTTACACCAGTAGTAATCCTGCAGTTGCAACCGTTGATCCAACGACTGGGGTCGTGACGATTGTCGGTGTAGGTACGGCGAACATTATTGCAAGCCAAGCAGCCAGAGGTGGATACAACGCGATTGCTTCTAGTACGCCATTGGTGGTTAATCCAAATGAACCCTCGATCAGTGTGACTAAAGCAACGGCAGCATTAGCTGTCGCAGCCTCAGCCACATCTGACTTCGCTTACAATTCAAGAGGGAGCATACCTAGTATTGAGTACCAAAAACTAAAGGTAGATGAATTACAAGTTTCTAATCCTATACCTAGCGATGAGCAAAACCTTCATGATGATGAAAGAAAGTAGGAGTAAGACTTTTTAGTAGAAGTAAGCATTAAAGGTAAAAATGAGACGACTTTTAAGTCGTCTCATTTTTGAAAACATAGTGATTTATAATCTATGCTCATCCCTTTTTCTGGATCAACAGAGGTGTTATTACAGGTTTCTATGTATTTCTATGACATGAGTCAATTTCATGAATATCTCTATGAAAGATTATGGTTGATTTCGTTTTGGATATCGAAATTATAAAAACGACTTTCAATATTGCAGGCTATAGCCATATTGCATGCGTTATTACATAATGAAATAAAGTGCTTTCAATACACTATAAGTAGTTACTGAACTCGTAATTTAATCTAATTTTGATTTGTGGGGGGGTAACTCGTGGTGAGGGAGTGAATAAGCTAGGGCATCCGCTATAGCTAAATACGACTTTAAAGTTTAATTAACCTTTAACGCGTGTTATTTTTAAAACGATAGGTAAATCTTTAATCCGGCGTATGACTTTTGCTAAATGGACGCGGTCTTTAACGGTTAGGGTGATTAAGTCAACACAAACTCGATCATCTTGATCAACAACGGTGACATTTTCAATATTGGAATCCATGTTTGAAATGGTCGATGCAATGGTTGCCAATGCGCCACGTTGATTTAATATTTCTATACGAAGTTCAGTTGCAAAATCACCTATTGCATCTTTGCACCATTCTACATCGAGCCAGTTGGTGTGTTTTTTACTAACGATAGAGCGATTTCTGCATTCGTGATGATGTACAACAATGCCTTTGCCAGGGTTAAAATAACCGATAATTAAATCACCAGGAATAGGTCTGCAACATTTGGCTAAAGTGATCACCATGCCTTCTGTGCCTTTTATGATTAAAGGCGATTGTTGGGCTTTATCAGTTTGATCAAGTTTGATATTGGCATTAATATCAACTTGAGTGAGTCGCTTGGCGATTAAAAACGGCATTTTATTTCCCAAGCCGATATCTTCAAGTAGTTCATCGAGTGATAGCATTGACATGATTTTAAGAAATGCCAGTATTCTTGTTTCCTCAATTTTTTCTAGATGAATATGCATAGATTGCAATTCTTTTTCTAACAGTCTACGACCCAAGTTAATTGCTTCTTGCTGCTTGAAATGTTTTAAGTGATTGCGAATACTAGAGCGAGCTTTTACGGTAGTGACGTAATTGAGCCAAAGCGCATTGGGTCTAGCCCAAGAAGCGGTAATGATTTCAACAGTCATGCCATTTTCTAACTTGGTTTGTAGCGGGACCAATTGTTTGTCTATGCGAGCAGAAACGCAGGCATTGCCGATATCGGTATGAACAGCGTAGGCAAAATCAATAATAGTTGCTCCCCTTGGTATTTTTATAATGCTACCTTTCGGAGTAAATACAAAAACCTCTTGGGGAAATAGATCAACTTTTAAGTTATCAATAAATTCAAGAGAATCACCTGCGGTTTTTTGGATTTCTAGTAAATCTCGTAGCCATTCATTGGCGCGTGCTTGAAATTTTTCAGACTTGTCGTCATCCGATTTGTATAGCCAATGGGCTGCAATGCCTGATTCAGCCATTCTATGCATTTCGTGAGTTCTGATTTGGATCTCAATAGGAACACCAAAAGGTCCTATAACGATAGTATGTATTGATTGGTAACCGTTCGCTTTGGGCAGGGCAATATAGTCTTTGAAACGACCCGGAATGGGTTTATATAAATTATGTACAACACCCAAAGCTCGGTAGCAGGTATCAACATTGTCACAAAAAATTCTAAAGGCGTACAGATCAAAAATTGAGGATAAGGCTACTTTTTTTTGGAGCATTTTTTTGTAAATGCTATAAACATTTTTTTCTCGGCCTGAGACTTCACAATGCAATGTGGTCTGCTCTAGACGATTTTTAATAGTACTCTCAATCGTATCTATGATTTTACTTCGGTTTCCGCGCGCTTTTTTTATAGCATTGGTTAAAACGGCATACCGTAGTGGGTACATCGCTTGAAAGCTGAGTTCTTCTAATTTGTGTCGAATTTTATTCATGCCCAAGCGGTTTGCGATGGGCGCATAAATATCTAAAGTTTCACGCGCAATACGGCGTTTTTTTTCCGCAGGCATTACCCCTAACGTTTGCATATTATGGAGTCGGTCAGCAAGTTTGACCAAAATAACGCGGAGGTCTTTGCCCATTGCAAGAAACATTTTACGCACATTTTCAGCTTGTGCTTCTGCTCGAGTTTGAGATTTTCCGTCAATTTTAGTTAATTTTGTGACGCCATCAACCAGATCTGCAACTTCTGCACTAAATTGGGCGGCTAGTTCTTTTTTGCTAACGGGGGTGTCTTCAATAACATCATGCAGAATTGCGGCCATGATGCCACTCGCATCCATGCGCATTTCGGCGAGGGATATAGCGACTGAGACGGGGTGGCAGATATAAGCTTCGCCACTTTTACGGAATTGACCTGAATGTGCGTCCGCGCCAAATTCATAAGCACGGACACAATCATTAATTTGAGCTTGATCTAAATAGCCAGACAGCGTGTTACATAACTTTAGTATCAGTTCGTCTTCTGGACGAATAGAATCTAGGGTGTCGGCTATTATCGACATAGAGAGGGGTCTTAGAACATGGGATTGTGGTCGTGCGTTTCGCCGACACGGTGGAGAAGGGCGATATTTTCAGTCGTAACGTGACCTGCTGCTATTTCACGTAACGCTAGAACGGTATCTTTATCTTTTCCACGCGGGAGAAATTCAGTAGCACCATGACTTAATTGGCGCGCTCTTGTGCTTGCTAATAAAACCAATTTAAAGCGGTTTTCTACGTTTTCTAAACAATCTTCAATTGTAACTCTGGCCATTATTAAACCTAAAATAATTATAAAAGCAATTAGCCTGATAAACAGGCTAATAGTGAATTCAAAGTACAAGGTACAGGATGCGAGCTTAAGGTACAAGATTTATAAACCTTAAGGTGCATCCTATAGAACTAATCCCTTGATTTTAATATAGCGACAGCCGGAAGTTCTTTGCCTTCAAGAAATTCAAGAAAAGCACCTCCACCTGTAGATGTATAAGATACTTGGTCATTTATGCCGTATTTATCAATAGCGGCTAATGTATCGCCACCGCCCGCAATTGAAAAAGCAGTGCTTTCAGCAATGGCTTTAGCGAGTGATTGAGTGCCGTGACTGAATTGTTCAATTTCAAACACACCAACGGGTCCATTCCAAACAATAGTTCCAGCCGACTTAATGAGTTCAGCATATTGTTTTGCTGTATCAGGCCCTATGTCTAAAATTAAATCATCAGCTTCAACATCAGCCACTTTTTTTATAGTGGCGATGGCTGTTTCAGAGAATTCTTTAGCACAAACCACATCTACAGGTATCGGTATTTCAGAGCCAGCTTCTTTGGCAGCGGCAATTAAGCGCTTAGCTTCTTCTAATAAATCAGCTTCATATAATGATTTGCCAACGGGGAAACCAGCCGCGGCAATGAAGGTGTTTGCGATGCCTCCACCGACAATTAATTGGTCAACTTTTTCCGATAACGATTTTAAAACCGTTAATTTTGTTGATACTTTTGAGCCGCCGACAATAGCCACTAAAGGTTTAGCGGGCGTTTCTAGAGCCTTACCTAAAGCATCCAGTTCGCTGGCTAATAAAGGACCTGCACAAACGATAGGTGCAAATTTAGCGACACTATGAGTAGATGCTTGGGCTCGGTGAGCGGTACCAAAGGCATCCATAACAAAAATATCACATAGTTTAGCCATTTTCTGGCCCAACTCATCACTGTTTTTCTCTTCACCAACATTGAACCGAACATTTTCACAAAGAACAACTTCACCCGGAGAGAGCGTTACACCATCTAGCCATTCTTTTTCTAGTCTGACGGGTTTTCCGATTAATGCGGATAATCGCTCTGCAACGGGTTTTAAAGAGGATGCTTCCTCATATTGGCCTTCAACAGGACGGCCTAGGTGTGATAGCAACATTACAGCAGCTCCTGCCGCTAATGCGTGTTCAATAGTAGGAACGCTGGCCTGAATTCTAATATCACTGGTGACTTGACCATTTTTTACAGGTACATTCAAATCCTGACGAATTAGTACCCGTTTTCCTGATAAATTCAGATCAACCATTCTTTTAATCGACATATTTTACTCTCTCAGTTTGTGTGTTTTAAGTGTTACTTTGGCTGCATTGTATGGAGGATCGCTACCACTTAGATTTTATTCAGTCGTTAAAGCAAGAAAAATCCTTGATCAATTGTGTTGTCAGTTTTGGATGTTGACTGATTTCCATTTGATTGAGCATCCCATACTTGGGGTTTGTTGCTGCGGACCATGACCTGTTTCAGCAATAAGCTTCATGGCTTCAAATAAGTCTCGCTTAGAATCGATAGGTGCCGTTTTTTGGTTACTGGCATCAAATCGACCTCTATATTGTAATTTAAACGCCTTATTATACCCAAAAAAGTCTGGTGTGCAGACTGCATTATAGTTTCTAGCGATTTGTTGAGTTTCATCATACAAATAAGGGAAGCTAAAGTTGAAGCTTTTAGCCAGTAAACGCATGTTATCTAGCGAGTCTTCTGGGTATTCAGTTGGGTCATTAGACATGATTGCAACCGATTCAATGCCTAATTGTTTAAGTTCATAAGTGTCTCTGGCAAGTCGTGTTTGTATGGATTTAACATAAGGGCAGTGATTGCAGATAAACATAATTAACAAACCGTTACGCCCCATACATTGCTGCAATGACCAGGTTCGATTATCAATGCCTTGCAAGTTGAAGTCTATGGCTGGAGTGTCAAATTCACAGAGGGGGGTTGTCAATAAGGTCATTAATAGCCTGCTTATTATTTAAAAGTTAGAAAAGAGGGTGTGCATTGGAAGGCAAGTGAGTAGCGGTTTTACTTAATGATGTTTTAGGTCTGTGTACTTACGTATTCGTTACTTGTTCAGTTATTTGAATAGCTACTTTGCAAATAATCGTTTGATTGCATTTCAATAAGTCTTGAAACAGTGCGTTTAAACTCAAAGGCGCCGTCACCCTCTGCATATAGTTGTTCAACAGAAACGTCTGCGGTACATATTAGCTTTACTTTATGCTCATAAAGCACGTCAATTAAAAGCATAAATCGTTTAGCTTCATTACGATTTTCAGGAAATAATTGGGGGATTTCAGCCATGATCAGTACACTAAATTTACAGGCGATTTCAACAAAATCAATAGGGCCTAAAGGCTGCACGCAAAGCTCATTAAATGTTGTGAAAACGACATCACCCGCTATCGACGATAATTTAATTTCTCTGCCCAGCACTTTTAAAGTGCTCGCTTGTATTTTGGCATTATGGGTATATTTAAAATAGTTTTGTTGTAAAAAATGGTTAGCATGAGCATCTAAAGGGAAATAATAGGTTAGTTTAGTTGCTTGCAGGTAGTTGAGGCGATAATCATTATTAGAAATCAGTTCAACTAAAGTCGATTCTTTTTTTATAAGTTGCGAGAAGATCAAGAATTGATCTCTTTGTAATCCACCTAGATATAATTCATCTGGATGGCGATTGGATGTCATTACAATCAGTGCGCCGAATTCATATAGTTTAGTAAACAGTCTTTCCAGAAGCATGGCGTCGGCGATATCAGTGACATGAAATTCATCAAGACAAAGTAATGTCGCTGAAAGTTTGATTTTTTTTGCCAAGGCATTGATTGCATCGGACGTATGTTGTTGTCGCCAATGGTGAATAAAAGCATGCGCTTCCAGCATAAAAACATTGAAATGCACGCGCCTTTTCTGAGTTATGGGGCATGCATTGTAAAATAAAGCCATTAACATGGATTTGCCCCGCCCAATATCACCAAATATATAGAGGCCTAGGCATTTTTTAGGTGGTTTTGAAAGTAGACGATAGAAGAAAGATTTATGATGATGTGCAGATGTTTTGGAAAAAACATCCACGATGGTTTGTAGTTGTTGTAGAACGAGCCATTGCGCCTCATCATGTTGAATTTTATTCTGAGCGACTTGTTGTTTATAACAATTAAAGATTTCCCCAGGAAAATCACCGAGTGGCATTGATTTTTTCCGTTTATTAATTCTAAGTAACATATATGCAAATGTTAAAAAAGGGTAGCCAGACTGCGGAGCTTAACGGGACGAATAGGCGCATTACCAACTATTTTTTCTTAGTTTACTTGAAAACGAGTAGGTGATATTAATTTATTTAAAAATATTTTATTCGCATGCTTAACCGGAATAACCGTCGATTGATGTCGGTTTTTTGAAGGCAATGTGATAGAATTTGTCGTTTTTTGCCACTTCAATTCGGCGTTATTTATACTATGATTAAACAACGAACTTTAAAAAATACTATAAGAGCCACTGGCGTTGGGCTGCACACAGGTGAAAAAGTATATTTAACTTTACGCCCAGCTGAACCCAATACGGGAATTTTGTTTCGTAGAGTCGATTTTGATGAGCCCGTTACTATTCAGGCAACACCGAAAAATGTAGGAGAAACAGTCCTTTCGACTACCTTGGTAAAAGGTGATGTAAAAATATCAACGATTGAACATCTACTTTCTGCATTTGCAGGGTTAGGGATTGATAATGCCATTATTGATGTAAGTGCAGCAGAAGTGCCCATTATGGACGGCAGTGCTGGCCCTTTTGTGTTTTTGTTGCAGTCAGCCGGTGTTGAAGAGCAGGATTGTCCAAAACAGTATATTCGTATTACACGCAGTATAAAAGTCGAAGACGGCGATAAATGGGCTTCATTTGACCCTTTTGACGGCTTTAAAGTGACTTTTACCATTGATTTTGAACACCCAGCGTTTGATCAAAAATTACAAACAGCCACCATGGATTTTTCTTCAACGACTTTTGTTAAAGAAGTGAGTCGAGCTAGAACTTTTGGCTTTATGAAAGATATTGAAATGTTAAGGGCAAATAATCTTGCGCTAGGCGGAAGTCTGGATAATGCCATTGTTGTTGATGATGATAAAATTCTTAATGAAGATGGCTTACGTAGCGCTGACGAATTTGTTAAACATAAGATATTGGATGCAATAGGTGATTTATATCTTTTGGGTCATAGTTTAATTGGCGAATTTACAGGTTATAAGTCTGGACATGGCTTGAATAATAAATTACTCCGAACTTTATTAGACAACAAAGATTGCTGGGAAATGGTTACTTTTTCAGATGAAAAAGATGCGCCTATTTCGTTTATGCGATCTGCAGAAACTGTAAGAACAGAAGATTAAGCGTTTAATTATTGTTGGATAATCTTTCTAGTGTTGTACTTAGTTTTAGCAGTGCTAATCTCAATTGATTGTCCTCAATAGAAAGACTATTATTTTTAAGGGCTTCTATCTTCTCTGTCGAAGGGATTAATGCTTTTCTAGTGAGCGTAGAGGCAAGGCCTGTTTGAGTGCTTATTACTTTGATTTGTAAGCTTTCAATGGGTGCTGTGTTTTGTGTTGTTACCGAAGCCAGAATGGTTGTGTTATAAAAACGCAATTGCGTTGCCCACACGGCAGAATCTGTATATATCAGCAATTTCCTCTCTTTTATAAGGCAATGTTTGGTTTGTTTTGCCAAGTTATCTGGCAATACCCTTCGTATCATTTGTAAAATTCTTTGTTGTTGTTCGATCTGGCTATAGAAATAAGCCATGGTTCGATTTTTGAAGACTAAAGAGGTTTTAAATGACGAGGGTTTCTGGGCCATAAATGCTTTTGTATCTCCTATTGACACTAAAGTGTTAGCTTATTGAGGGTGCATTATAGGCAACCCATTGTTAGTTACCTACTGTAAAGCTTTTAACGTTATAAGCGCCACGACTATTAATTGACGCGTTAAAACTTTTTTGACAAGAAAACAAACACTAGCATGAGCTATAAGTCATGCTAGTGTTTGTTGATAAAGATCAATAAACTAATAGTTATGAAGTAAGGTAAGCAGCCATTTTATTAAAGTTTAGATAGCGATAAGTGTCTTCAGCGGATGCACTAATTTGGTCAGCGTAGAACATATATTCTTCAAATGTTGGTATTTTACCTAAAATAGAACAGACGGCGGCTAGTTCGGCCGATGATAGATAAACATTAGCGCCATTACCTAAACGATTTGGGAAGTTACGGGTTGAGGTGGAAACCACGGTAGCATTCTCGGCGACTCGGGCTTGATTACCCATGCATAATGAACAGCCCGGCATTTCCATGCGTGCGCCCGCTTTACCAAAAGTACTATAATAGCCTTCTTCAGTGAGTTGAGTTTGATCCATTTTAGTGGGGGGAGCGACCCATAAACGGGTGGGCAATTCACCTTGTTGTTTTTCAAGTAACTTGCCGGCAGCTCTAAAGTGACCAATATTAGTCATGCAAGAACCCAAGAAAACCTCATCAATTTTAGTGCCAGCGACATCAGAGAGTGTTTTTATATCGTCTGGATCATTGGGACAGGCCAATAGAGGTTCTTTTATGTCGCTCATATTGATGTCGATGATTTCGTAGTACTCTGCATCTGCATCGGGTTGAAGTAAAACAGGCTGCGCTAGCCATTCTTCCATGCTTTTAATGCGGCGCTCAAGGGTGCGTTCGTCACCATAGCCTTCAGCAATCATCCATTTAAGTAAGGTGATATTTGAATTTAAGTATTCACGTATCGGTGCCTCATTTAGACGAATACAACAGCCACCCGCAGAACGTTCTGCTGAGGCGTCTGATAATTCAAAAGCTTGTTCTACTTTTAAATCGGGTAAGCCTTCGATTTCCAGAATACGTCCAGAGAACACATTCTTTTTGCCTTTTTTATCTAGGGTCAGTAAACCGCGTTGAATGGCGGCATAAGGAATGGCATTAACCATATCTCGTAATGTTATGCCGGGTTGCATTTCACCGCTAAAACGAACGAGAACAGACTCTGGCATATCCAAAGGCATAACACCTGTGGCGGCAGCAAAAGCGACTAAGCCAGAACCCGCTGGAAAAGAGATGCCTATAGGGAAGCGTGTGTGAGAATCACCGCCAGTACCAACGGTATCGGGTAATAACATACGGTTTAACCAAGAATGAATAATACCATCGCCAGGTCGCAAGGAAACCCCGCCACGATTCATGATAAAATCAGGGAGGGTATGTTGCATGACAACATCAACTGGTTTTGGATAAGCCGCTGTATGGCAGAAAGATTGCAACACCAAGTCCGCTGAAAAGCCTAAGCAGGCCAAGTCTTTTAATTCGTCCCGCGTCATTGGTCCCGTTGTGTCTTGTGATCCCACCGTTGTCATGCGGGGCTCACAATAAGTGTTAGGGCGAACACCTATAACACCACAAGCGACACCAACCATCTTTTGCGCTAAGGTAAAACCTTTGCCACTGTCTTTTTCAATAATAGACGTTATAAAGACGTTGGATGCATTTAATCCTAAGGATTTTCTTGCGCGTTCAGTTAGACCTCGTCCTATAATTAAGGGGATACGTCCACCGGCACGGACTTCGTCAAGAATAATGTCGGTTTTTAACGCAAAGTTACAAACAACTTCCTCACTATCATGGCGCTTAATAACACCTTGATAGATATAAATATCGATGACATCACCCATAGCCATATTGCTGACGTCGCATTCAAACGGTAAGGCGCCAGAATCTTCCATGGTATTAAAGAAAATGGGTGCAATTTTGCCGCCAATACAAACACCACCATTACGTTTATTGGGGATAAAAGGAATGTCATCGCCGATATACCATAAGACGGAATTGGTGGCGGATTTTCGAGATGAGCCTGTTCCGACTACATCACCGACATAAGCGATTGGAAAGCCTTTCGTATGAAGCTCTTCAATTTGAAGCTCTGCGTTAGTAATACCTTCTCGAGGTATTTTTAGCATGGCTTTTGCGTGAAGTGGAATATCAGGTCTTGACCAAGCGTCAGGCGCGGGCGATAAATCGTCAGTGTTGGTTTCACCGGTTACTTTAAAAACAGTCACCGTCATTTTTTCAGGCAAAATGGGTTTATGAGTAAACCATTCAGCATCGGCCCATGATTGAATGACTTGAATAGCAAAGGTATTGCCAGCCTTAGCTTTTTCTTCAACATCATGAAAGGCATCAAAAATCAGTAGAGTATTAGCCAAGCACTTAGCTGCGATTGGCGCAAGCGTGGCGTTATCTAACAAATTTATTAACGGATTTATATTATAGCCGCCGAGCATAGTACCTAATAATTCGGTCGCATCTGAGGGCGTTAAAATCGGTGAACAATCGTCTGAATTTGCAAGAGCGGTAAGAAAACAGGCTTTAACATAAGCGGCTTCGTCAACGCCGGCAGGAACTCGATTAGCTAATAAATTAAGAAGAAATTCTTCTTCACCTGAGGGAGGATTTTTAATTAATTCAATTAAAGCGAGCGTTTGTTCGGCATCAAGTGGCTTAGGTACTACACCTTCAGATGCGCGTTCTTCAGCATGTTTGCGGTACTGTTGTAGCATTCGGGCTCCTTAGCGGTGATTTAAATAGGGTGTCATTAGTCGAGTAATCAGAGCGAGTTGTTGGCTACCATGAGTGTAAGATAGCGAATAAAATAGTCGAGTCCAGACCTTGCTTTACATAATAGCAAAATAATTAAAATGAGGTAAAAATGAATTAATTGGTGGGTTGATAAGAGGGGTAAAGAAATGATGAGAATAAAAAGAGGTCTGAGTGGCGGTGATTTGATGAATAGTGACTAACTAAATGATTTAACTTGATAATAACGCTCAGTTTATGAATGCGATCAATAAAAAAAACTTAAAATCACTAAATTTAGCTTTATTGCGAGTCTAAAAAAATCAGATAAAATCGAACAATATTGGAGAGGAAAAATGAATAATTGTCAGTTTTGTGGGTGTCAGCGCAAGCCTGCAGACAAAAAATGTCCTGAATGTGGTAGTTTTTACCCCACTATTAGTCAATTGCTTGCTGAAGAGGAAGCGTATGAAGAGAAAAGTACTTTTTTATGGCACTGCAAACAAGTGATCAAGTCAGGAAATAGCAAGCAGGCATTAATCCAGCACTTACAGCAGTTTAAAAGTGAGTTGACGCTAAAAGGAATAATCGCTATTTTTGTCATAATAGCTTTTGTGTTTGCTTTGCTCTTATCCGTACTATAAAAGAGCCACTTAAAGTGGTTTGGCGAGTATTTATCGTTTGAGTGCAAATCAGAAAAATTAAAAGCCTCGATCCACGTTGTGATCGAGGCGTTAGATCAACCTTTACCTCGAGTTCGTGTCCGAGTAGGCGATTTATCTTTGGCGTTAGTCATGGATTCAAAGCGTTTTTCAATGAATTGAATGATTAAGTCGGCAATATCTTTTTCACTGGCCGCTTCTATGCCTCGTAGGCCGGGCGATGAGTTGACCTCCATAATGACAGGGCCATGATTTGAGCGCAACATATCAACGCCACAAACATTAAGCCCCATTATTTTTGCAGCACGAACCGCTGTGGATCGTTCTTCTGGCGTTAGGCGAATTAATTCAGCACTACCCCCGCGATGAAGATTAGAACGAAACTCGCCAGCAATGGCTTGGCGTTTCATAGAAGCAACGACTTTATCGCCGACAACAAAGCACCGAATATCACTACCACCGGCTTCTTTAATAAACTCCTGCACCATAATGTTAGCATTAAGCCCCATAAAGGCTTGGATAACACTTTCGGCCGCATTATGCGTTTCAGCTAAAACGACACCAATCCCTTGTGTGCCTTGTAATAACTTAATAACAAGGGGAGCACCACCCACTTGGGAGATTAAATCTTCAATATCATCAGGGTTGTTTGCAAAACCAGTAACCGGTAAGCCGATACCTTTTCTGGCTAATAATTGCACGGACCTTAATTTATCCCTTGAGCGAGAGATGGCCACAGATTCATTAACAGGAAAGACATTCATCATTTCGAATTGTCTGAGTACCGCAGTGCCATAAAAGGTGACTGAGGCACCTATTCTAGGGATGACGGCATCAAAGCCTGTTAAATCTTCGCCTCGATAATGAATGGAAGGGTTATGCGAGGTAATATTCATATAACAACGTAATACATCCAAAACCCTCACTTCATGGCCACGAGCTTGGGCGGCTTCAACTAATCGAGACGTTGAATAGAGTTTTGGGTTGCGGGATAAAATAGCAATTTTCATGTTTTCTCGAAGCATTACGTAAGATAAGGTATATTTTGTCATGAAACATAACAACAAGCATTAGAAATACCTTTTTAAAAATAAACTAGTCGCCAAGCAAGCGATAGTAGAGAGGGGATGAATATAAGGTGTCCATGTTAAAGTATCATTAAAAGGATGATTCTTTAACATGGATTGAGAGAGGCTATTCCGTCGGACTATCCGTGTTTAACCAGAGTAAAAAAAGTTCATAACCCAGTGCTAAAACGACAGCGCCAATAAAAAGCCCAATAACACCGGCACTAAGCAGTCCGCCGATTGCACCAATAAAAATAACAGCCATGGGTGTTTTAACGCCTCGACCCAGAAGTATCGGTTTAAGAATGTTATCGATTAAACTGATTGGAATATTCCAGGCTAGAAAGGCCATTGCCGTAAAGGTATCTGCGGTATAAAACAAATAAATAATGATTGGAACGACAATCGGTGCAATCCCTATTTGAGCAATAGATAACAGTAGGCAAAGTAACGCCCATAGCCCTGCGGCAGGGACACCAAAGACCATAAAGCCGAGTCCCGCTAAAATAGATTGAATTAAGGCGACCCCTAAGATCCCATTGGCCACACTACGAACAGTCGCTTCAGTAAGGTCAGCAAAATCGGCGCCTTTTTTATCAGCAAGCTTTTGAGTAATAGCGCGAGCAATTTTATGGCTACCACTTGAGTTAGCCAATAAGATACCCGCCACAATAATGGCAACTATAAAATGTAAAATAGCCATGCCAGCTCCGGTCGCAGCAGATAGTAACCAGCTCCCGATGACTTTTAGGGCAGGTGTTAATTGCACTAAAGCGCTATGTATGTTTTCTGAGGCAAGCAACCAAAATTTGGCAAGAGGCTCACCAATCAACATGAGCTTGTCCAGTCCTTCAGGCGGTGGGGGGATTGATAAAGATCCGTCTTTTATTTTATCAGCCACCATTTTTAGCCCTTCTATGAGGGTTTCTGTTAGCATCACTGTGGGCACTATCATAATGATCAGGAAGGCAAAGGTAAAACCTGTTGCCGCAAGTTTATGACGATCACCCAGTGCCGTGCGAAGACGGCTGTAGAGGGGGTAAGCCGCAATGGCAATGATAATGCCCCAGATAATGGGGATAATAAAAGGCTCAACAATTTTGAAGCACCAGAAGATGATGGTCAATAACAGGCCTATACGAATAGTGGCTTCCAAAGATCTGTGGAGGAAAAGTCGGTCGCTCATTGATGGCGTGGAGTCAGGCATATAAGGCCTCTTGGAAATGATTGAGTAGAGGTCAACAATATAAGCTATATCTAGCGGTCATTCAATGGGTGGTTAGCGTTTATATCCTGCACAATCATGCTAAAATTCTAGGTTATTAAATTACCGCTAAGACTGTCTAAAATGCCTGAATTACCTGAAGTAGAAACCAC
The DNA here is from genome assembly GCA_945877505.1 of Crenothrix polyspora. GTDB lineage: Bacteria > Pseudomonadota > Gammaproteobacteria > Methylococcales > Methylomonadaceae > Methylobacter_C > Methylobacter_C polyspora_A. The sequence goes on along the minus strand of CAMDWT010000053.1, from coordinate 1,176 downwards.
CTGTCGTGGTATTGCGCCACATATTGAAGGACAAATTATTCAGCAAGTGATTGTTCGTCAACCACAGTTACGTTGGCGGGTGCCAGACTCATTAGGAGAGATTTTATCGGGTCTTACGATCCAGTCAGTGACAAGAAGGGCAAAGTATTTATTATTTACTACCCGCGCCGGCACTTTGTTGGTGCATCTTGGCATGTCAGGTAGTCTGCGCATTATCACCACAGGGCAAGCGCCTGCTAAGCATGATCATATTGATTTTATAGTCACGTCTAATCTTATCATGCGTTATAACGATCCACGCCGATTTGGTGCCGTACTGTGGACAGCAGACGCTATAGGCGAGCATCCTTTGCTTAACGCCTTAGGTCCAGAACCTTTATTGGCCGATTTTACAGGTGAATTACTTTATGCCCTGTCCAGAAATCGTAAAGTCCCTGTAAAGTCATTTATTATGGACAGTCATGTGGTGGTGGGTGTGGGTAATATCTATGCCAATGAGGCTTTATTTATGGCCGGGATTTTGCCGACGCGCTCTGCCGGAAAAGTGTCTTTGGCGCGTTATCAAAAATTAGTGACGTGTATCCGGTTAATTTTACAAGAAGCTATTCGCCAGGGCGGAACTACCTTGCGAGATTTTGTTAATGAAGCGGGTAATCCTGGTTATTTTAAGCAGCAACTCAAGGTTTATGGGCGTAAGAATTTGCCCTGTATCCAATGTCAAAAAACGTTAACAGAAATCAGGATAGCTAATCGTTCAACGGTTTTTTGTAGCGCTTGTCAGCGTTAACTCCTTTTATAAATAATTTAAAAGCGTGAGCGCTTATTTGCTTTATGCCGGCAATTCTTTATAATTACCGGCTACTTTAAGGTTCCAGAAGATAGTTAAATCTACTGGTTAAAAGGGAAGTCGGTAAGATTTATTCCAAATCCGACGCTGCCCCCGCAACGGTATGTAAGTCAAAGATTCATCGTTACGCCACTGTGTTTAAGCATGGGAAGGTGATGATTCAGGTTAACACCACTTATAAGCCCGGAGACCTGCCTCAAGGTATAATTCGCAACAGCGGAGGGCTGTTTTGCGTGTGAATACGCCTCTTCGTGTGTTTCATTTTCTGTCGTCCTCCGTTGTTATTCAATCATTACTATGCGCGGGCGGCGCAGAGGACATTATGCACA
>CAMDWT010000052.1 GCA_945877505.1 Crenothrix polyspora | reverse complement strand
CAGTGCGTGGCAAGTCGATACCTTGTTTTTGGTAGACATGCTTTACAAAACCACTGCAATCAAAACCCTCTGCGGGTGAATCTTTACCAAACTTATAAGGAACACCTTGTAAACTCAGGGCATAAGTCGTCAAGGGTGTCGTCGGTGATGATTGCATGATAGGTTTTGTTTCAGGCGTGCTGGCGCAACCAGAGAGAAACAGAAAAGTGATGGGTACAAGTAAACACGAAAATATAGGGAAGAAAGTGCGCATAAAATATTAATCGCTTAGCCACTTATTTTTGAGTTTTTGTCGATTGAGTGCCAGCCACTGTATCGCAATGATCGGTATAGCCGATTCAATTTCATTACTTTCAACCATTCGATAGGCCTCATCAAAACTAACAGTACGCACTAAAATATCTTCGTCTTCGTGATCTAGTCCGTGAATGCCACCGATAGTCGAACTATCAACTTTGCCACAAAACAATGTAATACGCTCAGAGGCGCCTCCTGGTGTGGTGTAAAATTCATTAATGACCATTAAATCTAGAATTTTACAACCCGCTTCTTCTAATGATTCACGATAAGCAACTTCTTCAGCTGTTTCTCCCGCTTCTATTGCACCCGCTACAATTTCAACTAGCCAAGCTCTGTCTGGTTTGATTAGGGCACCCGCTCGAAATTGTTCAATCAGTACGACTTCATCTCTACACGGATCATATAATAATACGGCGACACAACTGCCTCGAACAAATAATTCACGGCTAATTTCTGCACTCCATCCGCCGGCATAAAGCGTATGTTGTAAACGGTATTTTTCCATCCGAAAAAAACCAGAATACAAGATTTCTTTGTCGATGATTTTAAATTCTTTTTTCATTATTCTATTAATGGGGGCATAAATTAATGCCCGTTTATAATTTATGAATTGTATAAAAGATAAACGGCTATTTAAAGCATAAGTCGTTACGTTGCGTTATTGTAAAAACACCGAACAATGCGCATAATAAATCAACTTTGAGTTATATTATCACTGTCTAGATAGGATTGAATTACTATTTTAATACCCCATATTATTTTTATAATCGTTTGACTGAGGTTTTTGCCATGATGCGTATTTTACTTTTTCTAGCGACCAATATTGCGATAATGGTTGTTGTCAGTATCATTTTTAATATTTTGGGTTTAAGTGGCACTTTAGATGCTCAAGGTATTGATCTTAACTTAAATGCTTTATTAATTATGTCAGCCGTTATTGGTATGACGGGTTCCGTTATCTCTTTAGCGATGTCAAAATGGTCTGCCAAACGGGCGATGGGAGTTCATGTTATTGAACAAGCTCAAAATCAGACTGAACAGTGGTTGCTCGATATCGTTGCCACTCAAGCACGATTAGCTGGGATTAGCATGCCTGAAGTTGGTGTTTTTCAAACACCAGAAGCTAATGCCTTTGCGACGGGCATGAATAAAAATAATGCTTTGATAGCCGTGAGTACTGGTTTATTGCAAAATATGAATGCAGATGAAGTAGAAGCGGTGATTGGTCATGAGATGAGTCATGTTGCTAACGGTGATATGGTGACTATGGCTTTAATGCAGGGTGTGGTTAATACCTTCGTGTTCTTTTTTGCAACCCTTATTGGTCACTTTGTTGATCGTGTTGTTTTCAAAACCGAACGTGGGCACGGGCCTGCTTATTACATTACCCAAATGGTTGCTCAAATTGCTTTGGGCTTTTTGGCTTCTATGCTGGTTATGTGGTTCTCTCGATATAGAGAGTTTAAAGCGGATGCCGGTGGTGCAAAGTTAGCTGGTCCAGATAAAATGATAGCGGCATTACGCGCTTTACAACGAGGTCAAGACGTTCCTGATTTGCCCGGACAATTAGCCGCTTTTGGTATTAATGGGGGTGGAGTAAATAGATTATTTATGAGTCATCCTCCCTTAGAAGAACGTATTGCGGCTTTACAAAATAGTCGTTAATTTATAGATAACATTGTTAACGATTTTTTACTTACTTAGCGAAAAAGTTAAAACCTTATCCTCAGATAATACGGGGCAAGTCTAGCAATATAAAGACTCTAGTTATGCTTTATTTAGATAACTTAAGAATGACGTAATAGTCAGTTGCTCCTTACTAAGTTGAATATCCAAACTCCCCTTAATACTTATAGGAATATCATGAAAAAAATTCTTTTTTTAATTTTTTTAATGTCTGCTCAAACAGCCTTTTCGGATGATGCCAAGAATGAATGGCACAATACAACGATCTCTGAAGCCACAATTGAAAAAATACAGGCCGCAAAATATGAGTATAAAAAGTGTGTAGGTGGAGAGATGCAAAAATCTGCAAATCAGCAACAAGATACTCGCAAGGCCACCGATGCCATTATGAAATATTGTGAGCCTGTTCTAGCTAAAATGCGTGTTGTCTATAGCGATGCAAAAGTTCCCGACGTGATCGCTGATCGTCATTTAAAGCAAATTCGGTTACAGACCACACGTGAAGCTTTACAGGGCATGATGTTTTCTGAGGCCTCCCGAAAAGCGGGCAATTAATAACAACAATAATAATAAATAAAAAGGATTGCACTAAAAATGAACACGATTTATGCCATTGATTTAACCTTAAAGCCCACTACATTCGATCTGTGGCATGTCTGTTTAGCGGGCACGGTTGCACTATTCTTCTTACTTCTTATCGTCTCGTTATTGACTATGTTTGTAAGGGTCTCTCGGTGTAAGAAAAAAATGGCGCAACAAAGTATTCAGGCGAGTGCTCAAGCATCTGAGCCTGTTATAAAAATAGTAGAAAGAATTGTCGAGGTTGAAAAGCTAATTCATACGCCTGCACCTGAACCCGTTATATTGAAAGAGTGTACGCCTGATGCAGCTTTGCAATTGTTAGGCTTACTACAGAAAGAGGCGCGCTTTATTGATTTTATTAAAGAAGATATAGCAAGCTACAGTGATGCTGATGTAGGTGTCGCTGCTCGAATAGTTCATGAAGGTTGCAATAAAGCAATTAATGAACACTTTAGTTTAGCGCCCATTCGCTCTGAGTTGGAAGGTGATAAGGTGATTTTAGCACCGGGTTTTGATGCCTCATTAGTCAGGTTAACCGGTAATATAGTCGGTTCGGCACCTTTTACTGGAACGCTCGTTCATAAAGGTTGGCAGGTGACAGATATTAAAATGGCAAAAATAACGCAAAGTCATAACGCTCATATTATTGCCGCAGCTGAGGTTGAATTATGAGTTTATTTGATCATATAAAAAAAGCGCAGGATAACGAGCAAGAATTCATTGAGATTAAACCGGAAGTCGCTAATGCCGGAGAAAATAGTCAAGCAGAATCTACTTTAGCATCAGGTAGTGAGTCCTTAGTAAAAACACTCGGTCCTGAAAAAACAGTCTTAGCTGCTAAACAATTTTCAGTGGGTATCGATTTAGGGACCACTCATTGCGTTTTATCTTATGTGGAGATAACGAATAATGATGAAGGGGAATATCCTCAGCAAGTCATGGCTATCCCTCAGTTGACGTCTCTTGGTGTGGTAGAAGACAGCCTTCAGTTACCTTCATTTTTATATCAAGCACATGAAGCTGAGTTGGTAGAAGGTTCAACGGCGTTGCCTTGGACTAAAAAACCTGACTATCTCGTGGGTGAAATAGCGCGTTCGATGGGGAGTAAAGCGCCCATTCGATTGGTGTCCAGTGCTAAAAGTTGGTTATGCCATGCGGGTGTGGACTGTAAGGCACCTATATTGCCAGCCGATGCGCCTGAAGAAGTTGAGCGTGTTTCTCCTTTTCAAGCGACTACAGCCTATCTGCAACACATTAGAGATGCTTGGCAAAATATTCACCCTGAAGCCCCTTTAGAACATCAAGACTTGGTGATTACAGTTCCTGCATCATTTGATCCAGCAGCGCGTGAATTAACGGTTGAAGCCGCTCGAGCTGTTGGACTTGGTCAGGCAATTTTATTGGAAGAGCCGCAAGCGGCTTTATACAGTTGGATTGAAAAAAGTCATGGAGATTGGCGGAAACAAGCCACGAGTGGCGATATTATTTTGGTTATTGATGTGGGTGGTGGCACGACTGACTTATCTTTAATAGCGGTAACAGAAAATGACGGCAACCTTGAACTGACTAGAGTGGCAGTAGGCAATCATATTTTGTTGGGGGGAGATAATATGGATTTAGCCTTAGCCTATACGGTTAAAGCTAAGTTGGAAAATGAAGGGAAACGTTTGGAACCTTGGCAGTTACAGGCTTTAACGCATAGTTGCCGTGACGCGAAAGAAAAAATATTTACAGATTCTACATTGGATGCGATTCCTTTAGTCGTTGCTAATCGGGGGTCTTCTTTAATGTCAGGTAATCTGCGTACTGAATTAACTCGTGAAGAAGTTAACAAGGTTTTAGTTGAAGGGTTCTTACCGCTTGTAGCTGTTAGCGACCGGCCTTTAAGTCGAACGCGCACGGGCTTGAGAGCGACGGGCTTACCTTATGCACAAGATGCCGCTATTACGCGCCATTTAGCGGCCTTTTTGAGTAAACAGCAAAATGCCACGGATGAGTTTAAAGAGATTAAGTTGCCAGATCATGCGACTTTTTTACACCCTACCGCTGTTCTGTTTAATGGTGGGGTTTTAAAAGCTGAAGCACTCGGAAGCCGATTGATGGCGGTGATTAATTCATGGCTACTGGCTGAACAAGCTCCCCAAGCTCGATTACTTGCCGGTGCTGATCTTGATTTAGCTGTCGCACGAGGCGCCGCTTATTATGGTGTGGTCAGGAAAGGTAAAGGTGTTCGTATCAAAGGCGGTACTGCGGCAGCTTATTATGTCAGTATTGAAAGTGCAATGCCTGCAGTGCCGGGCATGGCGCCGAATATTGTTGCTTTATGTATTGCACCGTTTGGTATGGAGGAGGGTACAAAAGAAGAATTGCCTAATGATGAATTTGGTTTGGTTGTTGGAGAGCCGGTCCGATTTCGTTTCTTTGCTTCGACGATGCGACGAGACGATAAAGTCGGTACCCGTTTAGACTACTGGACAGAGGATGAATTATCAGAATTGGATGAAATAGATATTACCTTGCCAGAAGACGGTCGAAAAGCGGGTGAGGTTGTGCCGGTTCATTTATCAGCAGCGGTCTCTGAAGTGGGTACTTTGGAACTTCAGGCCATCTCACAAAAAGATGAGGGCTGTTGGAATATTGAGTTTGATGTTCGAGCAGGCGAGTAGTGAAATAGATTAATAGTGAACTTATAAGGTCTTCATGACGGTTGGTTTATTTGTTTTTGCCACGTTTTAAGATCAGGTTTTTTTAATAATTGCATAGCAAAGGCACAAGCTAGTTCCAAATTACCGCTAGCCTGTGCACTTAAACCTTCCCCTAATTCAAGTTTCTCGGCTTTAATGCTGAGTAAAAAGCATGGGGGAGGTGCTTGGTTTTTTATAGATTGATAGACGGCTAATACAGCGGCAGGACTCATCGCATGAGTGGTATAGCTCTTGTCTCTAGCCGGTTCAAGCAGGGCGAAATCAAAGGCGTCTTCACAAGCAACTGAAGCATCAATAAATAAGACTAAGGCTCTGTTTTCCAAATCCAGTGCATGTTCGATTTGTAGCTGAAAGTCATTTAATAGTTCTATATCATCTAAACAACAGTGACCTTCGATGTGCTCAAGCAATAAAGGCCCTAGCGCATCATCACCACGGCTGAGATTACCGTAACCAAAGACTAAAATCGGTTTAATCATTAGCAAGTCGTTCAATATGACCGCTACTGTGTTTAACTAATTTATCAATTAACTTACCTTCTACATCGATTAATTCCAATTGCAATGGCATTTTTCCCATTGCATGAGTCGCACAGGATAAGCAGGGATCATAAGCACGAATGGCCACTTCCAAATTATTTAACAAAGGTTCTGTTAATTCGCGCCCTGATAAGTATTCTGCGGCCACTTGTCGAACAGATTCGTTCATAGCCATGTTATTACTCGTGGTAGAGACAATTAAATTGGCTTTGGTAACAATATCATTTTCATCAACTTGATAATGATGAAATAAAGTACCTCGGGGAGCCTCGATTACACCTACCCCTTCAAAACGTTTTTCACCTTGAGTGACTAAGTCATGGCCCATAATGTCAGGATCGTTAAGGAGTAATTTAATACTTTCTGCGCAATGCAGAATTTCAATTAAACGGGCCCAATGAAAAGCTAATGTGCTATGCACCATGGCTTCTTTGCTATGCGCTTTAAAGTCAACGCGAGCCGCCTCTGCTAACGGTGTGTTGATGGAATCGCAGTTATTTATTCTGGCTAGTGGTCCGACACGATACCAGCCATTTTCCTTACCCATAGACAATAGATAAGGAAATTTCATATAAGTCCAAGAGCGGACTTCTTCATGGATATAATCATTATATTGACCATAATCGACATGATCCATAATGGTTTCACCCTCCGCATTTTTTGCGCGTAGTCCACCATGATAGAGTTCTAGGCCGCCATCAGGTTTAGTTAGCCCTAAGTAATTAGTGCGTATCGTAGCAAAATCATCGTAATAGGGAAGGTTGGAACAATGGACTTTTTTAATCAATGTGACGGAAGCGGACGACCATGCAATCATTTGATCGATATCTTCCAATAAATAATCACGTTCAGCTTTAGTTAACGATTTATTAACACCACCAGGAATTGCACTCGTACCGTGAATACGTTTACCAGAGACCATTCTTATAACTTCTTGTCCATATTTTCGCAGCTTTACACCTTGTAAACCAAGGTCTGGATAAGCCGCTAACACCGCAATAATAGACCGTTTGCTAATGTCGCTTTCAAAGCCAAACAATAAATCAGGGCTGGATAAATGAAAAAAATGGAGGGCATGAGATTGCAAAACTTGCCCAAAATGTAACAAGCGTCGTAATTTGTCAGCAGAAACGGGCAGATTTTCAGGATCAACACCCACCAATTGATCGATGGCTTTAGCGGCTGCTAAATGATGACTAACAGGACAAATACCGCATAAACGCTGGACTAGTACAGGAAGTTCCCAATAAGGTCGACCTTGAATAAAACGTTCAAAGCCACGAAATTCAACAATATGCAACCTAGCTTGTTGAACCTTATTATCTGCATCCAATAATAGCGTCACTTTACCGTGGCCTTCGACCCGTGAAACAGGATCAACGACGACACGTTTCAGGTTTTCTTGGTTCTTAGCGGTTTCCAAATGTTCGTACATAGCGTTCTCTATAGTTTAGTGTGAACAACAAGATTGTCCGGCTTGTATCGGAGGGCAGGGAACGTCCCCGTAAGAGCAGAATACACAACAATCTCCTGTTTTTGGCTTGAGTAATGTTTTACAGTGAGTGCATTGGTAATAGAAAATACAGGCGTCAGTTGGCATGAGTTCCTGCCTTTGAAAATGACACTCCGGGCATTTAATAATAGAGTGTAAACGTACGGTCTGAGTTTTCATGGATTAATCATAATGAACTAAATCGTAGGGCAATGATGGTTCACGACCGGCCAGTAAATCAGTTAAAAATTTCCAGAAGACATCCGCTGACGGTGGGCAACCGGGTAAAAAATAATCTATTTTTACAACCTCATGAATAGGTCGAACCTTGTCTAGTAATAAAGGTAATTCAGGATCATTTGGGATTTGGGCATTTTCAACGCCAATGCCATATAAATAAGCTTCATTAAGACATTCTTCAAGAGGGATGAAATTACGCATAGCGGGTAATCCGCCATTAATCGCACAAGCACCAACCGCTACTAAGATTTTACAGTTCTTCCGAAATTCGCGTAAGACATGAACATTTTCAGAATTACAGACGCCCCCTTCAATTAACCCAATATCACAGTTTGTGCAGTGTTCTATGTCTGTAAGAGGCGAGCGATCAAACTCGACAAGCTCTGCTAAGGCTAAAATTCGTTCGTCTATATCAAGAAAAGACATGTGACAACCAAAGCACCCGCCTAAAGAGGTGGTTGCGATTCTGATTTTATTTGTCATGTTTAAGTGTCTCCGATGCCAAACTAACTTGATCAATTTGCTTATGATCGTAAAGGCGCTCACCAATGGGAACTTGATAAGCCGTATGCTTAATGAGAATGGCGCCGGTAGGGCAAATGTGTGCAGCCTGATCATTCATTGAGATATCTGTATCTTTTAAGAGACCACTTTGCGCATTTACAATCAGATGTTTATTAAGCCCTCGACCACTGATAGCAAACACATCTTTATGGTCTTTTTGCTGACTGGCTCTGACGCATAAGGTGCAAAAAATACAGCGATTATGATCAATCATTAATGCCTCATGTGAGGCATCGACAGCACGTGTCGGGTAAAACAGAGGAAAATGATCATCGAGCATATTTAAATGATAGGCAACCGCCTGTAATTGACAGTTACCGGTTTTTTCGCAGGACGGGCAAAAGTGATTGCCTTCTACGAACAACATTTGCGTGATTTTTTGCCGATCGTCAGTTAATTCTTGGGTATTATTAAGAATATCTTGGCCGTCCATTGCTGGATAAGTACAGGCGGAACAAATACGGCCATTGACTTTTACGTTACATAACTTGCAACTGCCATGGGGCGTGTATTCTGGATGGTGACATAAGTGGGGTATGTATACACCTGCGGCCGTTGCCGCTTCCATAATAGTTTGTCCTTCGCTAAATGGAATAGGCTTACCATCGATAGTGATAGAGTTACTCATAAGTTTCCTCAACCTGTGTTAAATGTGCACCTGCATCATTACGATTTGCCAGTCTGCGAGCCGTTTCTAAGGCACCATCCAAATCAAAGCCGGGTTCATAACTGATTTTTTTTAATTGCTGTTGATACAATTCTGGGTAGCGTTCCAATGTACTTAATACGGGATTAGCGGCCGTTTGACCTAAGCCACAATGGCTCTGTTTTTTGATGATTTGACAGAGTTCTTCAAGTGCAACCACATCGCCCGCAGAACCATGGCCGTCCATAATTTTAGTGAGCTGGTTTTTAAGTAATGAAGTGCCTACACGGCAGGGTGTACAGAAGCCACAACTTTCATGCGCGAAGAAATGAATGAAATTATTAACAATTTCGAGAATATTTCGCTCGTTGTTAAAGATAATGAAAGAACCGCCTGTGGCTAAATCTTCAAAGGCCAATTGTCGTGCAAATTCTTGATTGGAGATAAAAACGCCTGAGGGGCCGCCAATTTGAACACCCAAAACATCATGGGCGCCGCAGTCATCTAAAACAGTTTGAATAGGGGTGCCAAAAGGATACTCGTAAATACCGGGGCGATCACAGTCACCACAAACACTTAGAATCTTACTGCCTTTTGATTTTTCAGTACCGACACGCGCAAACCATTGACCGCCATTCACCGCAATAGCGGCCGCCGCCATAAACGTTTCAACATTGTTAACAACGGTAGGTTGACCTAAATAGCCTTGCGTAACGGGATAAGGAGGACGATTACGGGGAATACCCATTTTGCCTTCTAACGATTCAATTAATGCTGATTCTTCGCCACAAATATAAGCGCCAGCGCCTAGGCAGATTTCAATATCGAAATTATGCCCTCGATTAAGAATATTAGGACCTAATAAACCACTTTGACGGCGTTCATTTAATACCGCTTGTAATTTTTCATAGAGATGGAGATATTCACCCCGCAAATATAAAAAACCTTGTTCAGCATCTATTATCGCGGCACATAGGGTCATGCCTTCAAATACTTGGTGGGCGTAAGCATTTAACAGGACTCTGTCCTTAAAAGTACCCGGCTCACCTTCATCTGCATTACACACAACATAACGTTGTTGCTTTTTTTGTGCGGCGACCTCACAAAAGGCATTTTCTTCCGGTCCTTCATAACAAAGATGCCACTTCCATGCCGTATTATAGCCAGCACCACCGCGTCCACGCAGTTCAGCTTGGCTAATTTCGGCTAACGTTTCAGGTAAGCCTCGTTGATAAAGCGCTTTTAAAGCGTCCCCAGGTTGAATAAGGTTGTTGAGCAATAAATCAGGCTGTTTAATATTGTCATCAACATGAAAAAGAGCGGTAGGCCATTCTTCCAAGGGGATTTGTTGATTGATTAAAGTTGATATCTGGTCAATTCGAGGCCGAGTAAGACGTGTTAAAGGGTAGCCATTAACCAGACCTGCCGGACCTTGATCACACATGCCGGTACATGAAGTGTTAGCTAGACTAACCAAGCCATCTTGCCTAACTTCTCCAATAGTCACCTTTAATTGCTGAGCAAAATAAGTCATTAAGCTTTCTTTGCCAAGCATGTTGTCAGTAATGGAATCGCTGATTAAAATGTCATAGTGGCCACGGGGTGTTAAGTGAAAAAAACTGTAAAACTCGATAACACTAACAATGTGAGTGCGAGAAATCTTTAATAAATCAGCAAGTTGCTCAATGACAGCATTAGGAATGTGATGATACTGTGCTTGAACTTCCCTTAAAATGCGTAATAAATGGGTGGGCTGAAAATTATTTTTTTCGGAGAGGTCCTGAATAAAGCGATTCATTTTATGTCCTTAGCCTAGTCGGTAAAAAACGTGCCTCTGGTATTATAAGACTGTGGGATTATAAATCACACAGTCTTTTTAAGACTAATTTAACGATATTATGTTGATGCAATATAAGTTTTAAGTAAGAGGGCAATATTTACCATTCCAACATGAAGATGCTGCTCAATTTCTGCCATAGTGATTTCACCTTCTGTTTTTCCGGCGGCCCAGTTAGCCACCACAGAAACGGCGGCATAGGCCATATCTAATTCTTTAGCCAATGCCGCTTCAGGCATCCCTGTCATCCCCACAACATCACAGCCATCTTTTTCCATGCGATTTATTTCTGCAGCGCTTTCTAATCGTGGCCCTTGAGTGCAACCATAAGTTCCGATGGGGCTGATAGTGATATTGGCTTTAGCGGCCGCTGTAATTAGAGCAGAGCGTAGTTTTTGGTTATAAGGATAACTAAAATCAATATGTGTGACAGGATAGTTTTCGTCTTCAAAAAAAGTATGCAAACGGCTGTGTGTGTAATCGATAATCTGGTCTGGAATAGCAATGTGAGCCGGTGCCATTGCTTCCGTAATACCACCCACCGCAGCTACGGCGATAATTTGTTCAACACCCAGATGTTTAAGCCCCCAAATATTAGCGCGATAATTAATTTTATGCGGTGCAATAGTATGCGGATTACCGTGTCGTGCTAAAAATATAACGTCTTTGCCATTGAGTGCGCCGGTAATAAAATCAGCGGAGGGTGCGCCGTAAGGTGTTGTTAGTTTGTCACGTTTGATAATAGTTAAGTCGCTGAGTTGTGTAAGTCCAGTGCCGCCAATAATTGCTAGTTTAGTCATCTTAATAGTTCCAAGTAGTCTTAATCTTTACAGGCATAAATGCCAGAAGCGTTGCGTAAATAACCTTTGTAATCCATGCCATAGCCAAACAAATAACGATTTACTACTTCGAGTCCAACAAAATCGGCGGCAATAGGTTTGGTATGGCCTAACATTTTATCCAATAATACCGCACTATAAAATGATAAGGCACCTTGATCCATGCAATAGTCTTTGATGGCTGCCAGTGTTATGCCTTCATCTAAAATATCATCGATGATTAATACGTTTCTATCCTTTAGTGGCGTTTTAGGTTTAAGCAGCCATTCTATAGAACCGCCTGAGGTCTGATTTTGATAACGACTAGCATTAATGGCGTCCAGCGTTAATGGCATCGTTAAGCGAGCGATTAATTTGCCCGAAACAACGATGCCGCCGTTCATAACACAGAGGACTAAAGGATTAAGATCAGCCAATGAAGTGTTAATCTGTGCTGCCATAGTATCTAAAGCCGCTTCAACAACGTCTTGACTATAGATTAAGTCGGCTGTTTCCTGAATGTACTTGATTTCGTTAAGCATATTGTTGAGTCAGTTGGTTAATAAGATGAGAGATTTTTTGCCATTTTTCAGTCTTGTTAAAGGGCATCGGTGAAGTTAAACACCCTTTCATTCGTTGCAGTCGTTGTTCTCTATTAGCATCTTGAGTGATGGGTAAGGATTCAAGAACCTGTTCAGCCGCTACGGGATTATTACAAACCAATAACATATCACAACCCGCTTGTTGTGCGAGTCTGGCGCGATCTGAAAAATCGCCCGCAAAAGCGGCGCCCGCCATACTTAAATCATCACTAAACACCGTGCCGTTAAAACTTAATTCTTTACGTAAAATTTCCTGTATCCAAAAAGAGGAGAAACCCGCTGGGTTAGGATCAATAGAAGGATAAAGAACATGAGCGGGCATAATGCCTTCTAAGCCTTCTTTTATCAACTGTTTAAACGGTAGAAAATCCTTGGCTCGGATGGTTTCTAAGTCACGATTATCGATCGGTAACGTCAGATGTGAATCTAATGCCACCGCGCCATGGCCCGGAAAGTGTTTGCCGGTTGCCGCCATACCAGCAGCCGTCATCCCTTTTCGAAATAAACTGGCAAGTTGTGTGGTGAGTTCCGCATCCGATGAAAATGAGCGGTCACCAATGATTTGACTGATGCCACAGTCAATATCCAACACCGGAGCAAAACTAAAATCCACCCCCACTGATAAGAGTTCAGTGGCCATTAACCAGCCAGCAGACTCAGCAAGTTCAGGGGCTTTAGCGTAATACGAAACCGGTGGTAAACGGGTAAAACCCTCTTTAAAGCGTTGTACTCTGCCACCTTCTTGATCAACCGCGATTAGAATATCACCCTTGCGCGCCTTACGGATATTTTGTATCAGCTCAGCTACTTGTTCAGGGGCTTGATAATTGCGCGAAAAAAGAATAACCGCTCCGGTATTGGGATGATTAATTTTTTCTGCTTCGTGCTTTTCCAGCGTTAAGCCTTCAACATCCAGCATAACGGGGCCGATGGTGTATTGATTTGTCATTGATTTATGATGAGTTAATATACGAATAACGGAACAGTGGCTTATTATAAAATAAGCGATTTACTGGTAATTATTGCAGGAATCAGGAATACTGGCATTAAATCTTCTTTGTGAGGCTACTTTTAGGGATACTTTGAGTTAAATGGTTGCTTGGAAAAAGGCCGGCTCAAATCGTGAAGATGTACTCGTAACCTTAAATGATGCATTTAAAACATAGAATTATGTTGAACTTGATAGACTTCCCCCACAGAACTAATTAGCTTCTTGCGATATGAATAAAAATTCAAAAATTATCATTGCGGTCTTAGTTGCACTGTTACTGCTAGCTATCCGTTATATTTATGTTTTAAAAAATATAACGACTTCATCAATGGATACGTCCAGTTTTGCCATAAAAGAATTGAAATGTTATGACTCACTGCAATATTTCGCCATACAAGAAAGTCTTTCTGGCGCTGTAGGGGCCAATATTTTAATAAAATACAAGGTCAGTCCCAGTAGTACTTTTTCATGTGTTTATGATATTGGCAGTGAAGATTTTGAAATAAAAAATACCAAGTCTGAATACTTCTTATCATTTGCTGATAATTTTTTACTTCTCGATAGTGGCACAGGCCCTTCAAATCGACAACTTATCGCCTATGACTTGCGTTCTAAAAAGTTGGTGTTAATGGATTCTTATCAAGGCCCCGTCACTGTAACGGGCGACAACATCACCTATTTGACCAAAAAAGATCAAAAACCAAGCCTCCAAAATTGCCCTGACTTAAGTTCCTACACCGCTAATGGCCTTAATGCTTTAATAATGGCAAAAGTCAGTGTGGACTTAGCAACAGGTACCAAAAAAGAATGGGGCAAGAACCAGTGTGTTGCTAGCCAGTAGCCGTAAATAGTTCGTTTTAAGTGTTAATCGTGCGTGTCATCATCGATGGGTCGTTCGTTAAAAATCTTTCGTCCGGTGATCATAGCAGAAATAATACCGCCGCCGTCTCTTAGCTCAGCCATGATAACGGCGACAACATGCAGAATGACAGTCGCTAACAGTAGATAAAACGTGTATAGATGAACCACGCCAACAGGTTTGCGATAACTGCGCATGATTTCATAGTTGGCTGTGTCGTACTGTTTGGGCGTATACGGCTCTAACAATGCTGGATCGACATCAACTGCGGCAACCCATTCGGCTATCCAATGTCCGATAGGCGGATAAAATAAATCAGTGCCGGACAAGATTAAGCCCGTGATTGCTTGTATTATCATTAATAAAAGCATTAAAGCGACCGACAATCGACCTATCGGATTATGTCCCAAGTATTTTTCGGGTTGGTGACTGACGAGTGCTTTTATAGAGCGACGTAAAGTGTATAAATAACCCACACCACCAGGAAGAATGGCGCCCCATCGTGCATAGCGGTTACCTATAAACCCCCATACAATGCGCCAACTAAGATTGACAGTAAAAAGATAACCCAACAAGGTATGAATCGTTTTAAGGGTTACTTTGCCGGCATTATTAACACCGAGATCACTGGCGTTGAGAATGACGAGTCCAACCACCACCAAGCCTGAAAAACACAGCACATTAAGCCAATGAAACCAGCGGGTGACCTTATCCCATACCACGTAAGACGTTAGTTCTGACATATCAATAGACCTTGTTTAGTAGTGACTTGAATTAATGTAAGGTATTCAAGCGGGGTTGTCGTTATTTTCATAATCGCCCGCTAACTTAAGACGCCTTATTTACTAAGGCATACCGAGATTGTAAGGTATCCCAGTTGTTTTTTTCATTTAATAATTCTGCTGCGGAGTTCATGCGCTAAACGAATTTTAATACCATCAGCTCTTTCTAAGCCCTTGCCTTTCATGGCTGACTTGCTTTAACTGGCTTCTTCAAAACCTAGTGTTATTAACAGTATTCGCACTTCTAGAAAACACCAGACTTCATACAACTCAGCGATAGATTTTATCGAAATAGCGGCATCTCGCATAAACACATACAAATACAACTTAAGTTTCTGCCAAATAAGATAGACACCCAAGTAGCCATCACGATGTAGTCATTTAAAACGGAATCTCTTTAAGCTGTTCTTAATATAGAAAAATGTCTAAATAATTCAATTGGCATTGCATTCTTAAGTTCCCATGTAATTGAAATGGGACGCTCACCTTCTGCTTTAATTAATAGTGCTTCACCCAGTGCAGCAAAGGCAGCATTTTTGTTTTCACGAACAAATAAAAGGAACCTCCAGCCATTTTTTAAAGGTTCTGCAACGCTATCTATATAGCGAAGTCCGGTATTATTAGTTGAGCTGGCAACATTTTGAGATTGCCAGTGAAACAATTTCGGACTAAACGCATAATCATGATATTGAACACGCTCATCAAAACCTTCGCTTTTATCTAAAGTCACAAACATTAATTCTATTTTACTGTCAGAAATAGCTAAACAACCCTCCCTAAATGCCGGACGTTTAGTCGCATTAGCGTAAGAAATCGCGGTAATAATATCCGATCTTGAGTAGCGATTATGCAATGAAAGTACCCATGAAGGCGGAGTTCCATCAAGATGACAATAAGGCTGTATTGATTGCTCTATACGCCATTCAATAACTTCGATTAACTCGTTTTTGATCGCTGGATGTTGCTCAATTAATAACATGAACTGAGCTGGGTTAATTAATTCAGATTGACGAACTAAAAATGTATGAGCAAGTATTTGAACCCTAGTTGCATCAATCTTTTTATGTACTAAAGCTTGGTGCCAAGCGTTTAAAATTTCAAT
>CAMDWT010000051.1 GCA_945877505.1 Crenothrix polyspora | reverse complement strand
ATGCCATCCATGGCAACTAGATTCCGGCAGTCCATGCCGGAATGACGAGTTCCCTAGTTCCCACGCGCTGCGTGGGAATTCAGTGCAGACGCGCCAGCGTCCCGAAACACAACGCTAGCGCGTCGTCCACGGCATTCCCACGCAGCGCGGGGGAACGAGGAATGTTAAGTAACCGTCATCCCGGCAGGGATTGCCGGGATCCAGAGCACAGGGATGTGCTTATCCACATTACAGTGCGTCCAATAAAACAACAAAAAATAGGAGTGGTAGCATTGCCATCCATGGCAACTAGATTCCGGCAGTCCATGCCGGAATGACGAGTTCCCTAGTTCCCACGCGCTGCGTGGGAATTCAGTGCAGACGCGCCAGCATCCCGAAACACAACACTAGCGCGTCGACCACGGCATTCCCACGCAGCGCGCGGGAACGAGGAACCCTCAAACCGTCATCCCGGCAGGGACTGCCGGGATCCAGAGCACAGGGATGTGCTCAATCAGACTATAGTGTACCCAATAAATCGTGGTGTGAATCAGCTTATGTACCTGTGTTTATGGTGGATTGCTAGCGCGAATCCACCCTACATTTATACGCCGTACGGTCGTTTAGCCAGAAACCCATAGTTATGTGGGTGGGCAAAAACGTTGCCTCCACATAACTACTGAGTTTTATTAACCCATAGATATACTTGGGAATTGCCATACCATGAATTAATGGGCAATGGGCAATGGGCCATAACCCATAGTGCTAACATTCCATCCTTGTTTTTTAAGATAAGCTATGGCTACTCTGAAATCAAAGCCCCGATGACTTGTTTTTATGTTTTCAGCTCTACGTGCAGCGATACCAAATAGGCTTGCTTTTAAAAACTCAACAAACTGGTGCTCTGGCATTTTAAATCTCATAAAAGATCGATTAAGTTCTTTTAAAATCAATGCTGGCCCAACTTCAATTGGTGCACTAATTAGAATGCCCCCAACTGGTGATAAATTTCTATTACACATATCAAGAAAAAAATCGATTTCATCTTTAGTTAGATGTTCAATTGTTTCAAATAGTGAAATCACATTATATGGCCCAAAACCTTCGATATCGGTCATTGCATTAAAGACTGATAAGTCCTCTTTATGTCTTTCTATCATATAGGGCTCATAACCAATAGTTGACCCTTGACTTAATTTATTCATTTCGTAAACGAATGCACCGGCACCACACCCATAATCTAATAGTTTGCCTTTTTTTAATTCTGGTAATGCTAAATCAATTGATTTTTTTAAACGCATTCTGTGAGCATATCGTGCGATTGGATTTGGTGAATTAAGCGTTTGAGAGTCATAGGTGTTCATAAATTTCCTTATATTACTTTTAGGGAGGTTAAAACATTCACGATTTTATTTAAAGTTAGGTGAGCAAAAGAACATTGCCCGCCCGCCCTATCTGACTGCCAAATAATGCATTCCTTAATTAGGATATACGAGGCTTAACAGCCTTAGCCGGCGTCCCATAGCAAATCATACCCTCTGGCATATTTGCAAAAACAGAGCTTCTGGCACCCACAACAGCACCACGCCCAATTGTTACACCAGGCGCCACAAACACATCCGTTGCTAACCATGCTTGTGCGCCTATGGTTATTTTTTTCGCAACAATAGGAAAATCTGCTTGAGAATAATCATGGCTGGCAGCACACAAATAAGAGCGTTGTGAAATGACGGCATGCTCTCCAATTTCAATTTCACCCAAACTATAAAGCACTACATCGTCACCGATCCACGCAAAATCACCAATGCAAACTTTCCATGGGTAAGTCACTTTAACGGAAGGTCTAAGTAAAACAGCACGACCTATTTTTGCACCGAACAAGCTGAGTAACCAACGTCGCCAGCCAAACATAAATTGAGGGGAACAAGCAAATAAAGTGGCTTGCACTAACCACCACAGTTGCACCATAAGCGCAGAACGACCTCTAAAGCCTTTCGGCAAAATAAAAGTGTTTAATTGCTGAACGACAGGCACATTAGCATTCACAAACTCTCCCGAATAATTTCCAACAACCGCTCAGCCGCCCTCTGCACATGAAAACGCTTTTGAAAGCAGGGTATCGTTTTCGCCTGCATAACCGCAAAGTCTTCAGCACTCATAGCCAACCAACGCTGCAAGAGCTCATCGGTGCCCACTTGAGTATCTTCAGCCATCAGGCCAGCACCATCGGCGACTATCTCGCGCCAAATATTCACCTTATTACTAATCAATACCGGCTTGCCACAAGCTAAAGCCTCTGCGACCACAATACCAAAATTTTCTTGATGTGACGGCAAAACAAAAACCTCGGCGGCATAAAAGGCCCCCCACTTTAAATCGCCTTGCAACATGCCCGGCCAAGTAATCCTATCGGCAATACCCAAGGCTTTGGCTTGTGCTTGCAGTTTGGGTACCCAGCCAGTATTGTCGGGCCCTGCCATGACTAAATGCAGGCTAGCATCTTGCTGGGCTACTTTAGCAAAGGCGGCTATTAATAAATCACAGCCTTTTTTAACATGAATACGGCTCAGGTATAAGGCCAAGCGCTTGCCTTGTAGCTGTGGATACTGTGCTAAAAATTGTGTCGCTAAGTCCACGCCATTTGCCGGTGGATTAGCCACACCATAAGCGGTAACGGCTTCATTCACTTTATAAAGCCTAAAAGACTGTCTGGCCAACAGGCGTTCATCTTCGCAAGTAAAAATCACTCTACGCGCATCACGCAATAGCCGATATTCTGCCCACGGCCAATACAGGCATTTTTTTAAATGCTTTAAAGGATACGTGTGTTTAAACCAAGGATCTAACATGCCGTGAGTGAAGACATAATAAGGAATATCGGTACCTGCCAAAGCACGCCACACCGCAAAACCAAGATATTGCCAAAGGCCATTAACGATAATGGCATCATAATTATGTGCATGAGCTTTTAACCAAGGCAGTAACTTAGGCACATAGGCATAACCTAAGTAAGCGGGCCCCATAGCATAGACTGTTGTTAAGTGATCAAAAGCATTAAGGTAGGGTGCATCGGGTGGATCACAACAGAGTACATCGACTTGCACACCGAGTTCACGCACTGGACAATTAAGTTGTTTAATGCCTTCAATAGGGCCGCCACCTTTAGGGTCGATAGAGGAGATTACGTGGAGGATTTTCATATTACATCACCAATTTTATAAAACGGCGCAGGCCTTTTAGCATCTGCAAACCGCCATTGAATAATATCTAACAAATGTTGTGCGCCACTTTCTGCGCTTAAACATTGCCTCGCCATCGTGGCCCGCTGCATACGATTTGCTTTTGTAAATGCCCCCATTGCATGTAACTTATTAATAGCATGCGCAATATCACCGGGTGCTTCTGCTGGTACACATAGACCAAATAATTGATTATCGAGCATTATGGAGGCACCCACGCAAGTTGTTGCAATTACAGCAGTACCTGACATTAAGGCTTCACTTACGACTACACCCCAGCCGTCTTTAGTAGTAGAAGCAAGCACTAACACGTCAATATCCTGCATAAACTGTCCCACTTCGCTAATAGGTAATACACCTAAAAACTTAGCGTCTATTTGCAAATTAGCACAATAACTTTTGAGTGTTTGCCCTTCTGGTCCCGATCCGACAATAGAGAGGTGTGCATCTCTGCCAAGTTTTGATATAGCAGTAACTACATCAAATACGCCCTTAGATTTTACTAGCCTGCCAACATAACCGATTTGGATCGTTAGCTTGTCTTTTTCTATGACACTATCTAGTTCATTTTTCTGTTTAGGTGGGTCAATAAAGTAGGCAAAAGGAAATACCCGCTCAACTGAATATCCCGCAGAAGTAAACCAAGGCGGGCCGTTTCTACCCTGTGCCAATACAAATTCAGTATGTTTTCTTAACCAACTTTCTGTAAGCCAAGACTGTACAAATCGAAGCTTACCTTTCCAGCCTTCAGCGACCCGTGGTTCAGACATGATGGAAAATTTTGCACCATGTTTACGTACAGATTTAAGACCGGCAACAATGCTAGGTACCCAGCGAATACCCGAAAATATATGTAATGTGCTAGCTACTTGTTCGCGCACTAGTGCATCAATTTCAGTCGCGTTCAGTGCAATAAGGGTATGAACACCTTCAGTTGGTTTAATTGACCAACCCTGTGCTTTTCTATCCAACTGAAGTTCGCTATCAGCACAGCAAATTACTTCTATATTGGGTGAAAGTTTTGCCACGGCCGAAAAAAAATCACTTTTATGGGGTGAGGTGCACGGTTCCCAAAAAATTATGCGGGTTATTTGTGTAAGGAATTTAATCATTTTAGATTAAAGCGTTTTTACGCTTATATTGAAAAGTAATAAAGGTACATATACATGAAGCCTCCATAGTATAAAGAAGTGGCCCATAACCACCTTGCTGTATAAGATACCCTTCAAAGAATGAGCCTAAAATAGTGACCATAGATAATATTGCCATACACTGAGGGCCAAAACTGCTGGCTTGTCTATGTAATATAATTTTAGTGGAATTCTTGGCCACTATATAAAAGGAAATCAGTAAAAGTAAGCCGGGAATAGCACCTGCAGATGCACTTAATTTTAACAAGGAACTCTCAGAAGCACCAGCAGCGTAACCTGCCCCTACAATCGGATTGTTAATAAAAGTATTGATTAGTATATTCCAGGCATCCTCCCTCGTATTTTCACCACTTATAAAGCGATTATAAATATCGTTTGTATCAGTTAATTTATTTAAAACATTAGGTAATGAAGTAACTAAAAGAAATCCTAACATACCAATCAAAGTAATATTTGTTGGACTTATACGTAAATTATTTTCATTTTTTACCCATCTGATTAGTGTCAACAAGAAACCAAATGACATCATCAATAAGGCCGTTCTTGAACCAGAAAGGTATACTAAAATGACAGCTATTATTAAAGATAAAGAAATTATCAGTTTTTCTTTAGACAAGGGCTTTGCAAAAATAAAGTAACCTAATAAACCAACTGCAGAGTGTGCAGAAATAGCACCTAAAAAATTTGGATGTTGGGTTATTCCAAAAAACCTTGCTCCCCCTTCTACTAAGCCTTGTCCAGCAAGAAAAATTATGATATTTGTCCAAACAAATAAGACAAAAAATAAAACTAAACCGCGCATTATTCCATCGACTGGATTAACATCCAACTTAGATTTTTTTGTGCCGTGCCAACAAAAAAAGTAAAAACCCATGTTGAAAAATATCGCTAGTATCACTTTACCAACATCTTCAGTGCTATCAAAAATAAGTCTAATAAAAAAAAGACATAAAGCCAGATTATAAAGTGTTGGTGCACTAAGAAATTGTTGCTTTACTTTGTTCCCTCTAAGGGATAAGAAAATTAAAATTACAAATATTACCGTAGATATTTGTAAAGAAAAACTTCTTAAAAGCAGAACTATTGGTGAGTAATTAATAAATTGTTCAATGATTTGGCCCGCATCATTTTCAACAATATATTCTTCATGACCTTTGATCGATAAAAAAAATAATAATAGGCCTAAACAGATATTTGTAGCTATGTAAGCTGATTTTTTTTTATTTTTGATGTACATAAGTTAACCAGGAATAATTTTTGTAATAAGTCTAATAATTATTGATGCAATCATTAATTAACGTTTTGTTAAACTTCAGCCAACTATTATCAGAAAATATCTTATAGCTATTAGCACCTATTTTTTTACACATCTCGGCATTACCAAACAACTTTAATGCGTCTTCAATCTTCATTGATTTATTTGGGCATATTGCCACTCCAACTTTTTTTCTTTGTGCATACCAACCAATCAAACCCTCATCACAAGCTATTACTGGCTTGCAATACATGCCAGCCCTAACAATTACTCCGCTCATCACATAATGCCCAATATAAGCCACCCAAACTACATCACACATTGCTAATACGTGATGTTCAACAATATCTGACACAAATTCATCCATTACGTGAATGCGGTTAGTTTGCATTAATTTATGCCAGCGTGTAGTTGTAAATTTTTCACGAACTGATTTAGATTGTCTGCCTACAACTAAAGTATGCCAGTCTTCTAATTCTGGGCATGCTTCGAGCGTATCCAATAAATTGAATATCCCTTTTCGCTCATCAATCGCACCATAAATCAAAATCACTTTGGCGTTTTTTGGGATATTGTAACGTTGGCGCAACTCCGCAGTAACAAAGGTGAGTGCAGGTTCTGCAGGGTCAGGTAAATAGGTTAATTTATCTGCTAAAGTAGGCTGTACATCATGTATATAGCCTGCCAATAACTCATCAATTGTAAAAAGGTTTTTCAATGTTTTAATATGTAGTAAACGCATAAATAACAGGCGTTTGACATGTAAAATCGCTGGTGTTGGTGCAATAACACCACAAGCTTTGAAGTGAAATGTAGGCCGCATACAAATTCCACTCCATGCAATATCCCCAAAAGGCGAGCCTAATAGTCCAATTGCATTTAGGCAGTAATCAGCATAGGGCAGTAAAACTAAAGCCACTTTTTTATTTGCATTAATGGTTTTACAAGTTTTTTGAAAAACTCGCCATGCGTTAATTTCTCTACCCACATCACCAATTTTTGATTGCATAGCTTGTAGGCAATCAGTCTCATTTAGTAAAATGACATTAAATCTTTCACAAAATTGTTCACTCAAACGAGTAAGTACAGGGTGTTCTTTCTCTTTGAAAGAAACCACAACCGTGACAACACCCTCTTGCTCAAGATATAGCTCAGTAATTTTTTCAAGGTATATTGAATGATGGCCTGTCAATGCTATTTCAATAATTAAAATATGCACGTTACCACCGATTTTGCTATATATAATTTACAATATTTTAAGAATTCTATTACTTCATTTTTTTTCATAGACTTCATAAATAATTGTTTCGTACTTTCTTGCAAAAGAGTTCCTTTTAGTTTCTTGTTCGCTTTTTGCTTGTTGCTGATACATTAATTCTTCTGTCTGATTATATTGGTCTTATTCATATCTTTTTTATATTAAAATTGTTATTTAGTGAATATACGTTTAAAAATACGCTCAAAAATATATAAATAACTAAAACCAATTGATTTTTTAAGAGGATGAAAATCATTTATTGAATATATACCCCATTGTTTTGAATCATATTTAATGGTATGACTTAAAAACATGGTATTCAGTTTTTTTTGTATATTTTTATTCAAATCATATATGTCTGAAAAATAACCTTTCGCTAAATCATAATGTAAGTGAATTTTTCCATTTGGTGCAGATGTTGTTATTGAACCATTGTGAGATCTAAAATAAGAAAGTGGTTCACATACAATTGCAAAATTTTGATATTCCTTGGCAGTTAATAAAAAAAGCAATAGATCGTTGCCGATTGCATGCATTGGGAAATTACTATTAACTTTATTTGGTATATCAAGCAGTAAGTTTTTTTTAACATCAACTGTTCTGAAAAGTGCACAACCAGGTGATACAGGGAAGTCACCAATATTTAATAATGCACCCTCAATATATTTATTTGTGTTATAAATCCCAGTGCTATTTTGTTGGTATATTTCTGAATTAGTTTCTTTTGGGTTAGTTTCAAAAACTTTTACTGAAGAAAACACAAAACCAATTTCAGAATCATCTAAGTATGGTACTAATTGTTCTAAGTAAAGCGGGTGTATTAAATCATCTGACCAGAGTATTTTAGTATAAAGACCTGTTGCTTTTTCCAAACAAGCAAGCCAGTTCTTGACTGGCCCTATGTTTTTGTTGTTACGAAAAGCTTTAATTCTAATATCTTTTTGCGTATAGTTGTTTATAACATCCCATGTTGTATCTGTACTGGCATTGTCAACTATAACAATTTCGATGTTGCGATATGTCTGAGCTAGAGCTGACTCTATACATTCTTTAATGAATTTTTCACGGTTGTATACTGGGATAAGAATACTTACTTTGGGTGTGTTCATCGTCGTATTATTTGCTTCAATATTTTTTTTGATATGTAGTAAATTGCGTAAAATAATTTCAGTGGCGCTACTGGTAGATTTATTATTTTATTTATTAGATTTATGTCACGCGCCGAATACATGCTCGTTAGGCTGGTGACTAGTTGCTTATCTAACTGCCCTGACGCACGATAGCTTAACAATGACATTATTCTAGTTTGGCTCTGGATGTATTTATTAAAAATAGGCTTGGCCGCTTGCCTATAAGTATCGTCTTCCATAATCAATTGAAACCATAGGGGTATTTCATAGAGCATTATTTTTGCAGCATCAGCGCGCCATGACTTTTCACCACCTCGAAGCAACACAGTTGGGGCGGACATACATTTTACTGTACACTTGCCAGTGTTACGATATTTCTCGGCAAGTACATCCCATACAGCCCCTGTATATGCATGACTCGTGCCGATAAATCTATCAAAATAAACCGGTAAAAATAATTCACGGGCCGCCAAGAATGAGCCAAAAGGCATTTTATGCCAAACATTAATAAACGCTTCGTCTGGTGTTAGAAATGTCTTTTCTTTTATTGTAGTTGGCAAATGCTCACTTTTAGGTATAAGAAATGGGTCAGTATGCCAACCATTTAGTAATAACATATCTAAATCTTCAATAATTTTTTTTAGTAATAACCCAACAGTCCCTTCTGGTAAAAAGTCATCATCGCCAAGTGGGTAAATGTAAGCGCCTTTTCCCATTGATATTGCGGATAACATATTTTTATCAAGTCCAATGTTTTCCTCTTGTACCTTATAATGCAAACAGGTAAAGCGCACAGCCATTGCTTTTAAATACTCAACTGTTGCATCGGTAGAATGATTATCTGAGACGCAGACGTCTACACTCAAGCGCTGTGCTTGGGGTAAAAGGATATCAAGCGACTCCTTTAAATAGTGTAATCGGTTAAAAGTTGGAATGCATATTGATAGGGTATGTGGGTTACTTGTCATCTTAGGAGACCTGATAAAAATTTGTTATTTTGTTTGGTATAAATAAAATAATAGACTTGCAACGGGCTGATAATTGCGCTGATGCCTATTGAAGCTATTGTTCCCAATATAATTCCTGCAATACCTAAGTTTAATTTAATGGCAAATAAATAACATAAAGGTATATTTACCGCAGCCGTTATTATGGTGTAAAAAGAACCTAACCTAATTTTATTTATTCCACCTAATATTGCCCCAAAAATATTGTTCCAGGTAGATAGAAGTACAAACCCGCCCATACTCATAATCAATGTTATAGGTATTTGTAAATCATTACCTATCCATAAGGCAATGGTTGGTTTTGCTATGGGTATCATAATTATCACGCATAAAAAAATAATACCGAATATTTGTATTTGTTTTTTTAATATTTTTTTTACCCACGCAAAATCTTCTCTATGATAAGCATCTGTATAGGAAGACCAAAGCGGTGCAGAAATTAAGGAATAAACAAGTGTAATGATTCCAAATAATTTAAAAACTACATCATATTGGGTCACATATTGTGAGCCAAAAAACTGGGTAATAAGCATTTTGTCGGTTGTAAAGATAACGAGGCAGGCAAGCTGAATGATGAAAAACTGCAAGCCTAACGACATAATGGGTCGTATATGTTGACTATTTAAGGTGATCTTTGGCAAAAGTTCGCGACGTTTATTGTAAAACCATAAAGTTAAAGTAATATTTGAAATAATGAGTGAAGTGCCATAAGCAACCGCTAAATAATATAATGATGGATAAATTAATTTTGTTAATGTAAAAACAAAAATCAATGCTACAGTATTGGAAATAAACTGCCCAAATACAATAACCGATGTTTTTTGCACGGCATTAAGCACTTGGTTGATCAGGCTAATCCAGAAATTTAAGGTGATAAAAAATACTGAAACAAAAACAGTATTTCTTAATGTTGCCTCATCAATATTGGTAGTGTTAAATACGGTACGCCACGGTATATAAAATGTGGTAGTTGCCGCAAGTATAAATAAAAACAAGGAAATAAGTCCAATCAGTGTGTAGCCCGAAGAAATATAACTGGATGCTTCAACAGTATTATCATTTGCCAGCGCTTCGGCTACTTTATTACGGAGGCCATTGCCAATGCCTAGGTCAAAAAAAACAACCCAAGACATAACAGATAATAACGTTGACCAGATACCATATTGTTCTTGGCCCAAATAACGGATCATTAACGGTATAGAAACCAACGAGGCGATAACTGCGAGACCTTTAAAGATAAAGGAACCTTTGATTTGCTTAAGGTAATTATGCGTTCGTTGTTCTGATACTGTTTTCGTCATTAGTTACGATTGACCCATTGCATCATCTTGGTTACGCCTTCGCGGCTACTGACCTTTGGTTGCCAACACAATAATTGTTGTACTTTGGTTAGGTCAGCCACAAATACCCGCTGGTCACTTTCGCGTGGGGGAAGTTTGTCATAATTAAGTTTTGCGCCTGTTATAGATTCAAGCAGGGCAAACAATTCCAACAGTGATAAGCTTGCTTCTATACCTCCGCCAATATTAAACGCATTACCAGTTACCTCAGCTATTTGCGAAAGCGCTGTAAAATAAAGACTGACAATATCCTCGGCATGCAAAACGTCGCGCACCTGCTTACCATCACCTGAAATAGTGAATTTTTGTTGGCTGCCTTGTGCCGCTTCATTTGCTTTTTGGCAGAACCAGCCGACCCAGCCTTGATCATAAGTGGCAAATTGCCTGCCACCGTACATGGATGAATGTCGAAATACTATAGTTTTAAGTCCAAATATTCTTGCATAATCAAGCATGTATTGATCTGCTGCGCCTTTTGAGCAGCCATAGGGAGAATGAAAATCCAAGGTCACTTTTTCATTAAAGCCATTAGGGTGTTGGTCACAGATATATCTTGTTTCTGTTTCCGTATAGGTGAACTGTTCCAGATCACCATAGACTTTATTTGTTGAGGAATAAAGTACGGCTGTTTCCGGACTAAAGTCACGTACCGCTTCAAGCAGATTATGGCTACCCATTACGTTAATTTCAAAATCTTTGCGCGGGTCAGCAATTGAGGTAGTCATTGCAACTTGACCTGCCAAATGGAAAATGACATCAGGTTTGGTTTCTTTAACAATTCTGGTTATATCGTTTTGGTTGCGAATATCTGCATGAACATACCTAAATTCACCCTGACTTTTTAACCACTCTTGATTTTCTGTTGCACCAAAACGGGATAGATTGTCAAATATAATGACTTCTTCGCCTCTTCTTAAAGCTTCAGCAGCCAAATTACTGCCAAGAAAACCGCAGCCACCAGTGATCAGTAATTTCATAACGAATTCCTTTGTTGTTCAATAATCAAATTTATTCCAGCGTTAAGGTCATGTTGGCACTGCCAGCCTAGGCTTTCCAATTGGTCGGTGGTTGCTTTAGAGTACATGGCTTCACCGGCTCTATAAGAGAGTGCGCCAAAATTCAAACGGGTTGTTGACTGTGTGTTTGTGTGTACTGTTTCAACAAACTGTTTGATAGTGATAGCAATGCCGCTACCTAAATCAAGCTCAATAAATTGTTCTTCAAACAGGGTGTGTTTTTTTAATAACACTAGGTAAGCGCTTACCACATCGTCTATGTAGATAAAATCACGTTGCTGCTCACCTAAAGTAAGATTTAATTCTGGTACATTGTTTAAACAGCTATTAATAACATGGGCTGTAAATTTTGTAGGGTCGTCATTAGGGCCATAAAAGTGTTCAAGCTTTATATTTATAAAATGTATTTTTTGTTGCTGGGCAAAATATTTTCCCCATTCTGCAAATTGACCTTTAGAAAGTGCATAAGGATTTAAAAACTTGTCTAGCACGGTATCGGTGTTTATAAATAAATCTACGCCGGCCTCAATAGCAGCATTAAGCAATTCTAGCGGAAAGACCAGATTCGCTTGCTGTATTTCGTTAGTGCTTTCACCTTTTCTGCCGTAACTCGTTGCCGTGTGGATAACAGCATCAACTTTACCCAGTTGCCTAAACCATACGGTTAAATCTTCGGCTTCCACATCATGTAGCGCAAGCTTGGGTAAAATGCTGTCAATGCGTTGCAGTGAAGATGATGTTCTTTTTAAACCGATTATTTCATTGCCATTGTTCAGCAGGGCATGTGCCAAATGACTGCCTAGATAACCGGTTATACCTGTTAATAGAATACGCATGGCCGCTAATTAATTATTGATGCCCAAAAAAGCTTCAATCTTACTCGCCGCAAATTCCAACATTTCTAGGGTCAATGCCGGCTGCACACCTATCCAGAAAGTATTGTTCATGACATTATCGGTATGAGTTAAATCACCACTGATACGGAAGTTAGCGCCGATCATATAAGGCTGACGCGTTAAGTTACCGGCAAATAATAAGCGTGAGCCGATTTTATGTTCATCTAAATGCGTGAGTAATTCTAGGCGCGTAACAGGGCTATTGTCTTTTACGGTGATAGGAAAGCCGAACCAAGAAGGGTCTGAATGTTCGGTGGCTTCGGGCAGTTGCAAAAAGTCTGCACAGCTTTTTAAGCGTTCTTTTAGAAAGGCGAAGTTATCTTTGCGGGCTTGAATAAACTGCGGCGCTTTATCTAACTGCGCTACGCCACAAGCCGCTTGCATATCGGTGATTTTAAGGTTGTAGCCTAAGTGGCTGTAAGTATATTTGTGGTCATAGCCTTTGGGCAGTTCGCCTAATTGCCAGCAAAAACGTATGCCACAGCTATTGTCTTTACCCGGTGGGCAAAAGCAATCACGGCCCCAGTCACGAAAACTTTCGGCTATTTTTGCTAGTTTTTTGCTATTGGTAAATACGGCGCCGCCTTCACCCATGGTGATGTGATGCGCAGGATAGAAACTCAAGGTGCCGATGTCACCAAAGGTACCAACCATTTTGCCGCGATAAGTGGTGCCTAAGGCATCACAACAATCTTCGATCAACCATAAGTTGTATTTTTCACAGAGCTCTGTGACGACATCGAGGTTAAAAGGATTGCCTAGTGAATGCGCCAACATGATGGCTTTGGTTTTAGGACTAATGGCGGCTTCTATCTTGCTGGCATCAATGTTGTGGGTGTTAGGATCGACATCGACAAAGACGGGTACTGCACCAAACTGAAGTATTGGGTTTACGGTGGTTGGAAAACCAGCGGCTACACCGATGACTTCATCACCGGGTTTGATGGCGCGCTCACCTAGTTTGGGTGAGGTTAAGGTATTAAAGGCAACCAAGTTAGCAGACGAACCCGAGTTAACGGTGATTAAATGTTTAATGCCAATGAAGGCGGCCAGATTTTTTTCAAATTCGGCGTTAAAACGGCCGGTGGTAAGCCAGCCATCTAGGGAGGCTTCGACCATGAGTTGGCGTTCTTCTACGCCGATGACCTTGCCAGAAGGGGGTATGACCGTTTGGCTGGGTATGAAGTTTTGGGTTTGATTTACCGATACTTGAAATTGTTCAACTTGATGGCTAATGACCAAACGCAGCACTTTTTCCAATATCTTGTTACTAATTGCGCCTACTTCTCCACAAAAGAAATGTGGCGAAAAAACCATTTGTTTACTAACAGGGAATGCACTTGGATTATCTAATCGACCCGTTTGCATATCTTCTGGGTTAATAATAATCTGATCATTTTCATGCCATTGATGAATTTTTGTGCTACCTGGAATGCCCATGACATCCCCCTTGCTATTGGGCAAGGAAGTAATAAGTACAGGACGAGCCTTTGCACCCTTTTTATCAACAAAGGGCACCTTGTAAATATGTATGGTGCCAGGTTGAAATGGATTAACTTCTAACATATTTTTCCCATATAGCGTCTTCTTCAGGATCGCTTTCAATAACAGCGGAGTAGGCTGCAAGCATAAATTGTTCATCATCATTCAGTTTGTCGACGGCTTTAGAATGAATAGGAATCACAATAACCTCGAATTCAGTTCCCATATCAGCAGGCACGCTGATATGTAGTTGATTGTTTACATCAACATGCAAAGTTTCTCTTAATACGGCTTGTCTCATTACTGACTCCTAGTTTAAATCACAATCTAATACTTTTTCTGCATCTTAGTAACCGTCATCCCGGCAGGGAGAGCGGAGCGAGGGTTGGCCGGGTTCTAGTTGCCATGGATGGCACTGTTAAAATCGATTCGTATATCTTTGTTATGTCGAACTGTACATCCCTGTGGTCTGGATCCCGGCAGTCCATGCCGGGATGACGGATTTTTCGTGGTTTCTTACTTTGTTTGAGATTGTGATTTTTAAAATCAAAAACTTAATTTTAAAGTTCAATCTCAGTTTAAAACGTTTGCCTTTATCTCAGTAACCGTCATCCCGGCATTCGTGTCTATAGTATTTCTGTATAATTTTTTATTTGTTCCAATGTCACCGCTTTCATATCTGCACCTTGCTGATACTGTTTTTGCCAGTCTATGATTTTATCAAGCGCCATTTCCAAGCGCCATTTTGGTATCCAGTTTAAACGGGCTTTGGCTTTAGAACAATCCAATTTAAGATAGTGCGCTTCATGCGGGTGATTGCCATTATCTACATGCCAACGTGCGCCATCTCCCCAAGTTTGGGTTAAATGCTCAACTATCCATTGCACAGGCTTGGCGTCTTCGTCATTGGGGCCAAAGTTCCAGCCTTCTGCGCAATTTGAACCTTGTTCATACACTATTTGCGCTAGTTTTAAATAACCTGACAAAGGTTCCAATACATGTTGCCAAGGTCTGATAGCATGGGGGTTACGTATATTGACGGCTTCATTATGGGTGATGGCACGCATAATATCGGGTATTAATCTATCCTCAGCCCAATCACCTCCGCCTATTACATTACCGGCTCTGGCAGAGGCAATCGCTACGCCATGCTCTTGATATTTATCAGAATGAAAGTAAGAATTACGATAAGCGGCTGTGACTAACTCTGCACAGCCTTTGCTGTTGCTGTAAGGATCATGTCCGCCCATGGCTTCGTTTTCTCTATAACCCCAAGCCCATTCGCGGTTTTCGTAGCATTTGTCTGTAGTTACATTAACCACTGCTTTTACGCTGGCGGTGCTGCGCACTGCTTCAAGTAAGTTAACCGTGCCCATAACGTTGGTCGAGTAGGTTTCTACTGGGTTTTGGTAGGAATAACGTACTAAGGGTTGGGCGGCCATGTGTATGACGATTTCGGGTTGATGCTTTGCAAACACGGCTTTTAGTTTATCTAAATCACGGATATCGGCGATGATGCTGGTCATGCCGGCTTCAACGTCGGCTATGTCAAATAAACTGGGGTTTGTGGGTGCTGCCAAGGCATAGCCGATTACTTCTGCGCCCATGGCTTGCAACCAAAGCGACAGCCAACTGCCTTTAAAGCCGGTGTGGCCTGTCAGTAAAACTTTTTTACCCTGCCAAAATGCTGGCTTCACGCCCATACCTTCCAGGGCGCTTTACCGGCTTGCCAGAGTTCTTCAAGATGCACTTTGTCGCGCAGCGTGTCCATGGGTTGCCAGAAGCCGTTATGGAAGTAAGCGGATAATTGGTCTGCTTTTGCTAGGCGCTCCATGGGTTCTTTTTCCCAAACCGTGTGATCGCCTTCGATGTAGTCTATGACTTTTGGCGATAACACAAAAAAACCACCGTTGATCCAGCCGCCATCGCCTTGGGGTTTTTCTTGAAAGCCATGGACTTTATTGTTTGATAAGCCTAGAGCACCAAAACGTCCGGGAGGTTGCATGGCGCTTAAGGTGGCTAGGGTGTTTTGTTGTTTATGGAAGTTGATGGTGGCTGTGATGTCAACAT
>CAMDWT010000050.1 GCA_945877505.1 Crenothrix polyspora | reverse complement strand
AGAGACTATATTCATGTGGTTGATCTGGTCAAAGGACACATTAACGCCATTCAAGCTTTAAATAGTAATCGATTTGAGACAGGAGGATGCAAAGCCTACAATCTAGGATCTGGACAAGGCCACAGCGTTCTTGAAATAATTACAGCATTTGAACTGGTTACGGGTAAAACCATCAATTACAAAGTATCACCAAGAAGATCTGGCGACCTCGCTGAATACTTTGCAAAACCAGATTTGGCATTAAAAGAACTTAACTGGAAAGTAGAAAAAACCTTACATGACATGGTAACCGATACTTGGAATTGGCAATCTAAAAATCCACAAGGTTATAATTAAAAAATCCTGTTTTGTAAGTCACATGAAATTGTAAGCAACCCTACTCTCGATTATCATCTTATGACGAATTTAAGGTCATCTTTCTTTCATACCTATTTCTTATTATTACTCCTATTTGGGTAATTAAAGACTAATTAAACAATCGTAATTCGACACTTTAAATGAGGTTCTTATGTGCTGGAGTGGTGAAGCATCAACCGTATTAGCAACTATTGGGTTATCAAGTACCGCCTATTTCTATTATAAAAAAGAACCTGCCGTATTATGTGCGGCTTTAGGGTACTTTTCGTTAATGGAAGTACTGCAAGCTTACACCTATACCGTGATAGATGATTGCAACAGCCCTGGCAATCAAATTGCAACGCTACTCGGCTATATTCATATCGCCTTTCAACCATTTTTTATCAATGCAGTTTCGATGCATTTCATTCCTGAAAACATAAAAAACAAAATCGCACCCAGTGTCTATTTTATTTGTTTTGTTGCTACCGTTTGTTTATTGCTACGCTTATACCCCTTTGAATGGTCACCTGCTTGTTATGAGGTCAAAGCACGAATAATGTTACTAAGCCACTATATTGAATCATTTAATGTCCCTTTTTGTGGGAAACGCATTTGTTCAATTTCTGGCGACTGGCACATAGCTTGGGAAATTCCTGCTAGAGCAAATCTTGTCTTATTCAATATGTATATAGTCGCAGCCTTTCTTATGCCTATAATTTATGGTTCTTGGAAAATGACGGGCTATCATCTAATTACTGGGCCTTTTTTGGCTTATTTAACCACCACTAACCCGAATGAATGGGCTGCCGTTTGGTGTTTATATTCAATTGGCTTATTGCTACTTCTTGTAAAATCACCTATTCGTCATTACTTACATGTCAATCAGTGGTTTTGGTGGAAATATCTACGAACTTAATTGCTGAGCCTATACGTATTAATTCATATTTATAGGGCGAACCTAGACTGGCTAACTGACATACTATTACCTATAAAGAATTCATGGATAAACGTACCTATACAAACCGCATCGTCGTTTTGGATACCGAAACGACCGGTTTAAACCCCCAAGATGGCCATAGAATCATTGAAATTGGTTGCGTAGAAATGATTAAGCGACGACTGACTGGGAATCGCTTTCATGTTTATATTAATCCTGATCGTGTAATTGATGAGGGCGCCATCGCTGTTCACGGTATCACGAACCAGTTTTTAGATGACAAGCCTTATTTTGAACAAATTACTGAAGATTTTATTGATTTCATCAAAGGTGCTGAATTAGTAATACATAACGCCCCATTTGACGTTGGTTTTATCAATTACGAACTTTCAAGACTAAAAGGCAATACCAGTAAGGTCACTGATTATAGTAAGGTATTTGATACATTAACCTACGCTAGAAAAAAACATCCTGGACAACGAAATAGTTTGGATGCACTTTGCAAGCGTTATGGAATTGATAATAGCCATCGAGATTTACATGGCGCATTATTGGATGCACAAATTCTGGCGGATGTTTTTTTACTAATGACAGGTGGGCAATCATCCTTATTGGATGAAGCTCAAACAAGCTCAGAACAGTTAAATACCAGCACAATCGTAAAGCGTATGTCTCTAGATCGTCCAGCATTAAAAATTATTGAATGTAAAGATGAAGAGTTAGCTAACCACCAACTTCGTTTGGAGGCGATTGAAAAAGCAAGTGGAGCCTGTATCTGGAACCAATAAATAAATAATCACTAACCGGGTCGCAAAAAAGCAACCCGGTTAACGTTAAACTTTATAACTAGATCTAAAAAGATCCGTAAAGTTTACTTACTCAGCCGCTTTTGGTTTTGCGCGTCTAGAGGTAGATCCCATCCTTTTTTTACTTTTATCAGGCTTTTTAGATCCATCATCAGTCGCTGATCTTTTGGCACTACCGTCCATTTTAGAAATATTAAGCGGTTGTCCCGCTACCCTAATCCTTTTCAACTCTTCAAGTAATTCTTTCGGCATACCAGCGGGCAGTTCTACAGTACTGTAGTTATCTTCAATCCTAATACGGGCAATATGGTCGCCATCTATACCGGTCTCATTAGCAATGGCGCCGACAATATTACCTGGCTTAACACCATGACTATGACCCACTTCAATACGGAATGTTTCCATTTCAATTGTTGCACCACTACCAAAAGCACGTTTTGGCTTACGATCCCTTTCAGGACGATCTTCCCGTCTAGGTCTATCTTCTCTATGTGAGCGCTCTTCCCTATGCGGTCTATCTTCTCTACTATCGTGGGTCTTTTTAGGTAAATTTTGCATCAATAGAGGCGTATCACCCTGCACTAACTTAGCCAGTGCGGATGCTATTTCTAATGCCGATACATTATGTTCTTGTTGATACTGCTCTAACAACTGAGAAAAGAAACTCAACTCTTCAGAAGCCAACGTATCCGTAATATTTTGCTTGAAGCGTGAAATACGTTTATTGTTAATCACCTCAGTTGAAGGTAAACCCATCTCTTCAATTTTTTGCTTGGTCGCTTTTTCTATATTACCCAACAACTTTCTTTCTCTTGGCGCAATAAACAAAATTGCGTCGCCTGAACGACCTGCACGGCCCGTTCTACCAATACGATGAACATACGATTCTGTATCATAAGGAATATCGTAATTAACGACATGAGTAATACGATCAACATCTAATCCACGAGCAGCAACATCAGTTGCAATTAAAATATCAAGTTTGCCATTTTTTAAATGTGCAATAGTCCGTTCTCTAAGGGTCTGAGACATATCACCATTGATAGCCGCGGCAGAGTAACCTCTCGCCTCTAACTTCTCTGCAAGTTCAATCGTTGCCGTTTTCGTTCTGACAAAAATAATCATTCCGTCAAACGTTTCTGCTTCTAATATGCGAGTAAGCGCATCCAGTTTATGTACACCACTTACCATCCAAAAACGTTGACGTATATTTTCAGCAGATGCAGTCGTCACTTTTATAGTAACTTGCTCAGGATTAGTCAAATACTCTTGTGCAATTTTTCGAATAACCGAAGGCATGGTCGCAGAGAATAAAGCGATTTGTATGTCATCAGGTGTTTTTTCAAGCACCCATTCCACATCATCAATGAAACCCATGCGGAGCATTTCGTCGGCCTCATCAAGAACCAGAACCTTAAGTGTGTCAAGATTCAAAGTGCCTTTACGCATATGATCCATAACACGCCCTGGCGTGCCAACAACCACATGAGCTCCGCGCTTTAACTGACGCAGCTGAGTACTGTAATCTTGGCCACCATAAATGGGTAAAACATGAAAGCCTTTTAAATGAGCGGCGTAACGTTGAAACGCTTCTGCAACTTGTATAGCAAGTTCGCGAGTAGGCGCTAAAACCAAAACTTGTGGATCTTTTTGACGAAGATCAATTCGCGACAATATCGGCAGTGCAAACGCAGCTGTTTTACCAGTACCTGTTTGCGCTTGTCCCAGAACATCTTTGCCCTGAAGCATAAAAGGGATAACTTGTGCCTGAATGGGCGAGGGTGTTTCATAACCGACGTCATCCAGTGCTTTTAGCAGAGGTTCAATCAGTGCTAAATCACGGAAAGTGGTTAATGTAGAAACATCATTGGACATGGATTTACCTGTTTGGAGTTTTTAGAAGCGCATGCAGCGCGAGGGGGAACTACTTGTTTATAATCCCATTATACCGTATTGATATTTATTTTGCAGTAATTTGATCGTCTATTTGCTGAGTTTGTGTTCGCGGCATTTTTAAATTAAAGTCAATCAAACACATTAATCAAGGCAAATAAAGATTAATTTCTCTCGCAACTACGTAAGGAATTACTCCCAATAAAGTAACCTAACCTAATCTTTATATGATTTACTCTAGGCGCTTTATACCTTTTTTATAAGTTTGCTTGTTATAATGGCTTAGGTTTTGTAACAGCATCTATTCTAATTGAGAGATTTCATGATCCAAGGCAGTATCGTAGCGCTAGTAACACCGATGTATGAAGACGGTGCAGTAGATAAGGATAGTCTACGTAAATTAATTGAATACCATATACAGCAAGGCACTGATGCTCTTGTTGCCGTCGGTACAACGGGTGAATCAGCAACTCTTTCTGAAGATGAGCATTGCGACATTATTAAAACCATTGTTGACTATGTTGCCGGAAGAATCCCTGTTATTGCGGGGACGGGGGCTAATTCAACGACTGAGGCAATAACGCTTACGCGAAAAGCTAAGCAAGTCGGCGCTGATGCCTGCCTAATAGTCACACCCTATTACAACAAGCCAACTCAAGAAGGTTTATTCCTTCATTACAAAGCAATTTCTGATGCCGTTGATATTCCTCAGATCTTATACAATGTTCCTGGAAGAACTGCCTGTGATATGTTGCCTGATACGATTGGACGCTTGTCTAAACTCGCTAATATCGTTGGTGTCAAAGAAGCTACGGGCGATTTATCTAGAGTTCAAAAAATACGCGACTTAACCAGCGAAAACTTTGCAATCTATACGGGCGATGATGCTACGAGTTTAGAGTTTTGTTTATTAGGTGGTAATGGCACTATCACCGTCACTGGCAATGTTGCTCCACGCTTAGTACACCAAATGATCGTCGCAGCAATGTCTGGCGACAAAAACACAGCGCTTGCTATCGATACAAAATTAGCATCCTTACATAAAAATCTTTTTATACAATCTAACCCAATCCCTGTTAAATGGGCAATGACTGAAATGGGCTTGATGAACAAAGGTATTCGCTTACCTTTAACATGGCTAACTGATGATTGTTTTACTGCAGTACGAAATGCGATGCGTGAGGCTGAAGTTATCCAATGAAGCGTAAAATAAATCTTTTAATATTAGTGATAACCCTGCCAACCACATTATTAGGTTGCAGTTATGTCAAAAGTTTATTTCCTGACAAGGAGAAAGATTATCAGTATACGACTGAAATTCCTGTTTTAATTTTACCTGACGACCTAAAGAAAAGCCAAATCCCAGGTTTAACTAATCCAACACCTACCCTAAGTACCTCTTTGGATATTCCAACTGAGGAATCTGGAAATGGTACGCCAATAACCAATCAACCACTTACTGACGTTGACTTGCCAGTGAGCGAACCCGGAACAATAGATACCGGCATTACTGTGCAGCGAATCAAACTCAATGATAGCGACACTGGATTGAGACTTAATGCTCCGTTTATCAAAGCTTGGCGAATAGTCAACAAATCATTAAGTCGTAAATCCATCGAAGTTGTTGAACGCAACCAAGATACCAAACTTTTTACTGTTAAGTTTGACCCCGAAGAGGATCAAAAATCTAAGGAAGATTCCTACTGGGATGACGTTACATTTCTGCTAAATGGCTTTCATGGCAATGAAAAAACTTTCCTGATTAAACTAGACGACACTAATGACCAAACAGACATAAGTATCATCGATGAAAATAAAAAGCCTTCATCCGATCCAGCCAGTATTAAATTACTGACGCTTATAGAAGAAACCATTAAAGCCGATTTGGCGACTAACTAAACCTATCAGATTTAAGTTAGCGCCCCTTAACTAAAAAACCGTAAGTGGCCGTTTAATCAAACTGCACTTACCTGAACTAACATTTAATGTTTTACTGACATGTTAAAAATCACTGGAACCTCTGCTTTATCTAATTATCGTATAAAAAAACTGTTAATCGAATTGCACAAAATCGATGTCAATATAACAGCCCTTTCAGCGCGATTTATTCATTTTATCGCGGTAGAAAATAATTTGGACAGCCATCAAACGGATGTTTTAAATCAATTATTAACTTATGGTTCCAACCAAAATGAGAGCGCTCATGAGCAGTTATCATCTCATTCAATCGAAACACTCCTAGTCGTTCCCCGATCCGGCACTATTTCACCTTGGTCCAGTAAAGCAACTGAAATTGCCCAACGTTGCGGTTTAACCAACGTGAAACGTATAGAGCGCGGCATAGAATATTCAATAAACACGCTAAAGCCTTTATCATCGCTCGTTAAAAAACAGTTATCATCACTACTACACGACCGCATGACGCAAACAGTTTTATGTGATGACAGTGACATAAATTTATTTACCCAACACGCACCCAAACCCTTAGTTAGTGTTCAACTGATCGAACAAGGTAGAGAAGCCCTGGTTACTGCCAATACTGAACTCGGCATGGCATTATCGGATGATGAAATTGATTATTTAAGCGACAGCTTTCAAAATCTAGGCAGAAACCCCACAGATGTCGAACTAATGATGTTCGCGCAAGCCAATTCAGAACATTGCCGACACAAAATATTTAATGCTGACTGGACGATTGATGGCATAGAACAAGCGCAATCTTTATTTAGCATGATTCGAAATACTGCAAGTAAAAGTCCAGAAGGTATTTTATCCGCTTACCATGATAATGCCTCTGTGGCTGTTGGCTCTAAGGCTCAAGTCTTTATTCGCAATGCAGAAACATTCGAATACAGCTACATCGAAGAAGATGCCCATTTACTCATGAAGGTTGAAACGCATAATCACCCAACGGCCATATCGCCCTTCCCTGGCGCAGCTACCGGCTCAGGCGGTGAAATTCGTGACGAAGGCGCAACAGGGAGAGGTTCTGCAACTAAAGCAGGATTAACAGGCTTTTCTGTGTCACATTTAAAGATCCCAGAATTTCGCCAG
Source organism: Crenothrix polyspora (assembly GCA_945877505.1). GTDB lineage: Bacteria > Pseudomonadota > Gammaproteobacteria > Methylococcales > Methylomonadaceae > Methylobacter_C > Methylobacter_C polyspora_A. The sequence goes on along the minus strand of CAMDWT010000050.1, from coordinate 9,466 downwards.
CCTTGGGAGCAAGACAATGGAAAACCTGAGCGCATTGCCTCAGCTTTAACCATCATGCTTGAAGGTCCTTTGGGCGGTGCTGCTTTTAATAACGAGTTTGGCAGACCCAATCTCGCCGGTTATTTTAGAACCTTTGAACAATTAGCGCCTGGTAACATATCGACTGAATTTAAAGGCTATCACAAACCTATTATGATAGCGGGTGGCATGGGCAATATTCGTCCCATGTTAGTTGATAAACACCCTATCCCAGCCGGCTCATTAATTATTATTCTAGGCGGACCCGCCATGCTAATTGGCCTAGGCGGTGGCGCAGCTTCTTCACAAACATCGGGCAACAGCTCTGAGGATTTAGATTTCGCCTCAGTACAACGTGAAAATCCAGAAATGGAACGTCGCTGCCAAGAAGTCATTAATCACTGCAACTCGCTAGGCAACAACACACCCATTATCTCAATACACGATATTGGCGCAGGTGGACTATCTAATGCTGTACCTGAAATTATCCATGACTGTGACCGCGGCGGTAACTTTGACTTACGAAAGGTACACAATGCTGACAAAGGTATGTCACCCATGCAAATATGGTGCAATGAAGCCCAAGAGCGTTATGTCATCGCTATCAAACCGGACTCACTCGAATTATTTTCTTTTTTCTGTGAAAGAGAGCATTGCTTATATGCTGTCATTGGCACAGCAACTGATGAAGAACACCTAACCCTAAATGATACCTTGTTAGGTGATAAAGCTGTTGACATTCCAATGTCCGTTTTATTTGGCAAGCCACCAAAACTACAAAGAAACGCACAACACATAAAACCTTTGACCCAGACACTGAACTTTAAGGATGTCTGCATTAAAGACGCTATTACTCGCGTTTTATCCTTCCCTGCTGTTGCTGATAAAAGCTTTCTAATTCATATTGGTGACCGCTCAGTCACCGGCTTAGTTGCGCGCGACCAAATGGTAGGGCCATGGCAAGTTCCTGTCGCTGATGTGGCCGTTACTGCCTCTGGTTTTTATGCTTTAACAGGGGAAGCGATGGCAATGGGAGAACGTGCGCCTATTGCGGTCATAAACGCGCCCGCATCAGGACGCATGGCGATAGGTGAAGCTATAACAAACATTGCTGCCGCCAAAATAGACTCACTCAGTAAAATCAAGATTTCTGCTAACTGGATGGCGGCTGCTGGTTATCAAGGAGAAGATGCTGCCCTATTTGATACCGTAAAAACAGTGGGCATGGACCTCTGCCCTGCGCTTGGCATTGCCATACCCGTCGGCAAAGATTCTTTATCGATGAAAAGCGTATGGCGTGATAACGACATCGAAAAGACCATGACCGCACCTTTGTCGTTAATTGTTACCACCTTTGCACCTGTTTCCGATATAAGCAAAACCCTAACTCCCGAGTTGAAATGGCTAGACGATGAAACTAGCTTATTAATCATGATTGATTTGGGTAAAAGTCGATTAGGTGGCTCTATATTGGCTCAAGTTTACAATCAAATTGGCGAAACAAACGACTGCCCCGATTTAGAAGATCCTGCTTTGTTAATTGGCTTCTTTAACGCCATCCAAACGCTTAATAGCCAGGACAAATTACTTAGCTATCATGACCGCTCAGATGGCGGTGTATTGGCGACCGTTACAGAAATGATGTTTGCTAGCCGCTTAGGCGTTTCATTATCTCTCGATCATTTAGGCAATGATACGCTATCCGCTCTTTTTAATGAGGAATTGGGAGCCGTATTGCAAATTCGCGCAAGTGATCAAGACGCTGTTTTTACTTTATTAGCTGATTTCGGTTTAAAAGAACATTCTTTCTTAATTGGCGACGTACTGAAAGAACAAATACTAAACATAAGTTCAAAAAATGAGCTGATTTATTCTGCCAACCGTGCCGACCTTCAAACAACTTGGTCTGAAGTTAGTTACAGAATGCAAGCGTTACGAGACAATCCTGATTGTGCCAAACAACAATTTTCACGGATTAGTGATAATAATGACCCAGGATTATCGGCCTCGTTAACTTTTGATATTAATGACGATATAACCGCAAAACTCATCTCATCTCCAAGGCCTAAAGTCGCTATTTTACGCGAACAAGGTGTTAATGGTCATGTAGAGATGGCTGCAGCATTTGATCGCGCAGGCTTTGCAAGTATTGATGTACACATGACTGATATTATTCATGGGCGAATTAGTTTGGCTGATTTTACGGGTTTAGTGGCCTGTGGAGGATTTTCTTATGGTGATGTACTGGGTGCGGGTGGCGGGTGGGCTAAATCCATCCTTTTCAATCCACGCGCAAGAGATGAATTTGCTGCTTTTTTCCAACGCCCAGATACCTTTGGCTTAGGGGTTTGTAATGGTTGCCAAATGATGTCTGGATTAAAAGAAATTATCCCTGGCGCTGAACATTGGCCGCAATTCATGCGGAACACCTCAGAACAGTTTGAAGCCAGAGTAGCCATGGTAGAAATACAAAAATCACCCTCTATCTTCCTTACCGGCATGGAAGGTTCAAGGATGCCCGTCGCTATTGCACATGGTGAAGGAAGAGCTGAATTTACAATTGATCCTAAAAATGCTATTGATGCAGGCGTAATTTCTTTATGCTATGTTGACAACTATGGTGTTGCCACAACAGATTTCCCAGCCAACCCTAATGGCTCGCCTTCAGGAATAACCGGTTTAACCACCTTGGATGGAAGGTTCACAATTATGATGCCTCACCCAGAACGCTGCTTTAGAACCTTACAAAACTCATGGCATCCAGATAATTGGGGCGAGTATGGACCCTGGATGAGAATGTTTAGAAACGCCAAAGTTTGGTCACACAACTTAAAATAAAAAAACGGGTATCAATATTTTTTACATTCCCTCTTTGCAAGTCAACGACAGGATGAGAAATGATTACACTTACTTACAAACATATTCCAAAGCTAATAATACTTATTAGTTTGATTGTGATTTTTACGATGCCCGACTTATTAGTAGGCTTTCTATTAGGGGCAAGTCACTTTTTATTTGAGTGGCTTGAAACGCTTTTGGATAATATAGTTGAACACGTATTTGAGACTGAGCTTCATGAAACCCAAACCATTGTGTTTTATATATTATCAGCTCTTTCTTTGGTGCCAATTTATTTTCTATGGCGCATACTACCTAAGTTATTTCATCTACTCCATTCAACCTGGTTAGACTATAAAAGTCTAACCATTGTCTACTGGCAAAGTTTATCTCTAAAAGAAAAAATAAAAATTAGCGTAATATCAATTATTGGCCTCTACCTTGCCTCCTTTTTAGTCATGTAATTTCTTTGTGCCCTCAAAATAGCCAAATCTGAAAATAATTTTTTATCAATAAACCTACTCACTTCTAGATTTATTGTATTTACCCTTAAAAACTAATAACACTCGTATTATGACTATAAAAAAAACACCCAGCGATAAGGACAAGTTAAATCAGATAGTTACTGATGCCAGGCGCAACCAGGAACTAAGAGACCAATCTTATAGAGGCCAAGCACTTAAACTTTATCCATGGATATGTGGCCGATGCACACGCGAATTTACGCATAGCAATTTGACTGAACTAACGGTTCACCATAAAAATCACAATCACGATGACAATCCTTCTGATGGGAGTAACTGGGAGTTATTGTGTCTTTATTGTCACGACAATGAACATTCAAAATACGAAGAAACACGTTTTAGTAGCTTACAATCAACTAGAGCAACCACTCCTGTGTCTACTCACAATCCCTTTGCAGACTTGAAAGCGCTATTAGGTAATAAGAAGTAAGCCAGAATACCGTTTAAATTAATGAATCAATGGCTAGATTTGCTAAGGCATCAGCCCTTTCATTACCCTCATTGCCTGAGTGACCTTTAACCCACTTCCATTCAATCTTATGTCTAGTGATGGCAGCATCTAAGCGCCGCCATAAATCTTCATTTTTTACAGGAGCTTTAGCCGCTGTTTTCCACCCTCTTTTTTTCCAATTAGGCATCCAATCAGTAATTCCTTTTAACACATAACTCGAGTCGCTATTAAGTTGAACAAAGCACGATTTGTTTAAACACTCTAATGCTTGTATCGCTGCCATCAACTCCATACGGTTATTAGTTGTATGGCTCTCAGCGCCGTAAAGCTCTTTTGCGTTTCCTTGATAACTGAGAATAACACCCCATCCACCGGGACCTGGATTACCCCGACAAGCTCCATCTGTATAAATAATAACGGTATTAATCATGTTTTTTTATCTGCGCTACAGAATTTAAGGAATTTATCAGCGATAATCGAGTGTTCATGTTTTTTATAGGCGTTAAAGGAATGATGTTATAGCGTCGCTTAATTGCCTTAATACCATAAGCTGTAAAGAAAAAAGTATGCCCATATTTAATTAACTTTCCCTGTTTAGAGCTAATTGAATCAAGTTTAAATTCAGATGACATGCTCACTTCAAAATTTAATAATTTAAGCCAATCCAATACTCTGGCACGGGATATAAAATGGCCTCCCCATGAGTCAGCCATTTTCTTATCCCATAAAAATTGATATCTGACCCATAAACTCCATGGGTTAAAGTTTAATATTACCAACAATCCTTCCGGCTTCAGTACCCGCTCAATTTCCCTCATGGTTTGGAATCGATGGGTATCAAACTCCAATAAATGAGGCACAATAATCATATCCATACTATCGGTTCGTAGCGGCAGACAATAGGCTTTAGATTGTATTTTTTGCGCCTTATCACAACCCAGACCTTTGGCATCCAACACGGTATAACTTTTATATAAGCTACAATCTATAAACTCACTTTCCCAACCTAATCCACCTATTTGTAAGATATTTTGCTTACAACTAACGGTAATAGATTTTTTTAAGTATTCTGCCTCAAGATCTTTTAAAAGTTTACCTCTTGGAGTCTGGTACCATGCAAACAAGAAATTTCGTTTCATCAAACTAACTCACTAGAAGATCACGTTAATGATTTTAACAAAAAAAAATGGTATAGTGGGTTAAAAATCAGTAACTATACACTTGGGCTTAAAGATGATGCGTGTTAATTCTAACAGGTCAGTTAACTTTATATTAATATCAATATCACTCGTTATTACTGCTTGCTCAGAAACACCCAAAGAGCCGTTGGCTATAAGTTATGAAGAGCCGTCAAATACAACCCCCAATAACAGTTACGACTACCAACACCATAATTTTCGCACACACAAATTCAATAAAACAGCCTCTAATCACAAAAATACTGTTTGGGAGCGTCTATTATCTTTATATTCATTACCAGACATTAAAAACCCACGCATAGACCGCGAACTGAACTGGTATTTAAATCACCCGACCTCTCTCGCCATTATTCAGCAACGAGCAGAACCTTATCTTAACCATATTCTTGATGAAATTGAAGCCAAAAACATACCGGGCGAACTAGCATTACTTCCTGTCATTGAAAGCGCTTTTGTTCCAGATGCCTACTCAAAAGCTGATGCCTCAGGACTTTGGCAATTTGTACCTGCGACAGGAAAAGAGTATGGACTGCAACAAAACGATTGGTATGATGGTCGCCGAGATGTTTATGCTTCTACGATTGCCGCAACGACTTACCTCAAAGAACTCAGTGAGACGTTTGATGGCGATTGGCTGCTTGCGCTTGCCTCTTACAATTGTGGCCAAGGTCGCGTAAAAAAATCAATTGAAAAAAATCAATTCCGTAATATGGCAACTGATTACTGGTCACTTGAACTTCCAGAAGAAACGGAAGCTTATGTCCCTAGATTACTTGCAATAGCGACATTATTTGCGCATGCAGATGAATACAATATTCATTTACAACACATTCCAAACCGACCGTATTTTGAAGTCATTGACATTAAATCTCCATTAGATTTACATAAAGCCGCAAAATTAGCTAATACGCCTTTATACGCTTTTTTAAAACTAAATCCTGGTTTTAATCGATCAAGCACAGCCCCTCAAGGTCCACACAGGCTTTTGGTGCCCGTTGCAAACGCACAAGAATTTAAAAAGAATTTAGCATTGCTTCCTTATGCTGATAGAGTCGATTTAAGACAATATGATATAGAGCAATTAACTGCCCATCATTACATAGAAAAACATGATGAAGCGCCTACTCTATCACATGAAAATCCTCATCAAAAAACAACTATCACTTATAAAGTCAAGTCAGGTGAAAGCCTTGCTTCTGTTGCCACCAAAAATCACACAACCCTTATATCGCTCCGCTTAAGTAATAACTTAAAAAGCAATTCAATACACGCAGGTATGCACTTAAAAATACCTCTAGAAACTAAATTAACGAATGCTTCATCCCAGACTACAGCAAAAACGAAACATACAAACACTCAACAATACGCTGTAAAAAAAGGAGATACTTTTTTTACCATTGCTCACCGTTTTTCAGTTACCCCTAAAGACATCGCTAACTGGAATAATACCAATTTAAAAGCAGCTTTAATTCCAGGCCAAAAAATAACAATTAAAAGCATTAACCCGCAAATGGCAAGTGCATCTTCTTCAATACGCTTATTAAGTTACACTGTAAATAAAGGTGATTCGCTCCAGCATATTTCAAACAAATTTAATGTGTCAGTAGCCGATTTGCGTAAATCTAATACCACAGCACTTATTAATGGCCTACGTCCCGGTCTAAAATTAAAAATCTTCATTGATAACAATCAATCATCAAGCTAACAAAACGGTCTAGACATACCTTTTTGCATCAGCCCATTATTACTCGTTAGCTGTGGATAACGAAGATACTCACATGTAAGTTTTTTTTCATATAAGTATTCAGCAACTATTGGACATATTTCTGAAAAAATAAACCAAGCAAATATCGGGGCTATAATTACTCTATTATTTAACAAGTACCTATAAAACCATACTTAATTTGTAGAATTATGATCTCAACTTTTCCATTTAAAGGAAATAATTTGTCCTATGACTTTTTATGTTGTTATAATTTTGGTTGAGCCTAAATCACTCAACAAAAAAATAAAAACAAATAATAAAAATACCGGAGAGCAAGATGAGTGGAACTACAGATACAGCAGACAAAACGTTATCCTTATACGAAAGAATAGGTGGTGCAGCGGCCGTAGATGCCGCTGTTGATGTTTTTTATCGCAAAGTTTTAAATGATTATCGTATCAATCGTTTTTTTGATGACATCGATATGGAAGTACAAACCGCTAAACAAAAAGCTTTTTTCACAATGGCATTTGGTGGACCTAATAGCTATACCGGCACAGATATGAGAAATGCTCATGCTCGCCTTGTGAAAATGGGTTTAAATAATGATCATTTTAACGTTGTCATGGAGCATCTAGGTGCCACTTTAAACGAATTAAATGTACCACAAGACTTAATAGCGGAAGCGGCTGCTATTGCCGAAAGCACCCGAAAAGACGTTCTCGGTAAATAATTTTTTTGGAGTTGGGTTATGATCTAACCCAACTCTTTATAAGACGTCCTCAGCCCCCCTAAATTTAACAATCTCAAGACCCAAAGACACAGAGAGTAAGTAGTCATCAACCAAATGAAGCATTTGTTATTTTTAATAACCTACTTAGTTCTTTTATGCATAACGCATAATACTTATGCTCTTAAAAAAAACACAAAATCATCCCAGCATAATGCACTCCAATGCGCAGCATTTAGCCCTTATGTCGACAATCTCAATCCTGATTTTGGAGCACATCCATCCAAAGCATTAATTAACGAATTGTTAGACAAGCTAATCAAAGACACCCCTTTTCGTTGTATTATGACCTATGGTGTACTTAATGGATTAGATGCTATTTTTAGCGCCGCTGAATATAGGCATATTAAGGTAATTGCAATAATCTGGATAGATAATGACCTTGCCGTAAACTCACAATCAATTTCTAAAGGCATTGAAGTTGCAAAAACTTACCCGAATACCATTATAAAACTAAGCTGCGGCTCTGAAGTAAGAACTCGACATGCCTATGCTTTTGATGGCGAAATAATCCGTTGCATTGAAAGCCTCCGAAAAGCAGGTGTCACGCAACCCATAACGACCATTGATACATGGTGGGAATGGTGTAACAGATCCCTAAGTTGCCATCAAAATAGCTTTGGCTCCCATACTGATTGGATAGGTGTAAATATTTTTCCGTGGTGGGAAAATAAATTTTCTGGCATCCATACCTGTACATCAGCAGAATTAGCCGCTAATTTTCATATCAATAGAATAGATGAGCTTAGTCACACCTACCCTAATAAAGAAATTATTTTAACCGAGTTTGGTTGGCCAAATGGACCCGAGGGTGGGACTGAGAAAAATATTCATTCAGGCCAGCAATGTGGCATTGCAAATACAAAAAATCAAAAAAAGGTTATTGAATCTACTTTTCATAAGTTAGCTGAAAAAAACAGATCCGGCGTTGTTTTTGAAGCCTTTTCTGAAAACTGGAAGCCTAAGCAAGAAGGTCCATATGGAAGTTTTTGGGGTATTTGTCTCGGTGTAAAACCTTATGCTTGTACAAAAAAACTTAACATTCATTATGATAAGAAATAGAAATTAACGCTGCGAATATCGTTATCCTACGTTATCCAGCATAAAATAATTTCTTCCTAAGTGAATTTAAAATAACACTTAGGATTACTTGCTTGATACATAATCTATATAATACCCAGTTGGCAATTTAACCATAATAACCTTGATACCTCTTTCTTACATGAATATAGTCAAATCGATACTGTTTTTCTTTATACCTAGTTTCTTATTATTGGTATCGACAGTAAGTTACGGACAGCATGCAGAGATAATCATTGACGCAAAAAATGGCAATGTGTTGCATGATTTAAATGCGACGCACTCATGGTACCCCGCTTCACTTACAAAACTGATGACTTTATACATGGTCTTCGATGCATTAAAATCTGAACAAATTCATATTTATGACACCTTAACTGCATCACATCACGCATCTAGACAACCTAATAGTAAACTAGGGCTTAGACAAGGGGAATCACTAACCGTTAAAGATGCTATTTTAGCGCTCATAACACGCTCCGCAAATGACGCAGCAGTTGTCTTATCAGAACACCTTGGAGGTACTGAGGAAAACTTCGCCGTTAAAATGACAAGTAAAGCGCATGAACTAGGCATGTACGATTCTCATTTTATGAATGCAACAGGACTTCCTCACCAATGGCAAGTGACCACTTCTCGTGACATGGCTATGCTTGCGTTTAAGACACTGCAAAATTTTCCAGACTATTACCCCTATTTTTCATATCACACCTTCAATTATAAAGGGCGAGAACTTAAAGCCATTAATAAGTTCACCAATACTTATCCAGGGGCTGAAGGAATGAAAACGGGCTTTACCTGTGGATCTGGTTACAACCTTATCTCCTCAGCAAGTCAAAATGGTAAACGTTTGATCGGTGT
>CAMDWT010000049.1 GCA_945877505.1 Crenothrix polyspora | reverse complement strand
TATGGCAAAATTGCACGGTGGTGCAGTTAAAGCATTTGATCAGATTGATAATGCGCCTGAAGAACGAGCTCGTGGTATTACAATTGCTACCTCGCATGTTGAGTATGAATCAGAGAAACGTCACTATGCTCACGTTGATTGTCCAGGCCCTGCTGATTATGTAAAAAACATGATCACAGGGGCGGCTCAAATGGATGGTGCTATTTTAGTTTGCTCGGCAGCTGACGGTCCAATGCCACAAACAAGAGAGCACATTCTTTTGTCAAGACAAGTAGGTGTGCCTTATGTTGTTGTATTCCTGAACAAAGCTGATATGGTTGACGACGAAGAGTTAATCGAATTGGTTGAGATGGAATTAAGAGAATTGCTGGATATGTATGAATTTCCAGGCGACGATACTCCTATCATTCGTGGATCTGCGTTGCTTGCATTGCAAGGAGATGAGAGCGAAATTGGTATGCCATCGGTTATTAAACTAGTTGAAGCCTTGGATAGTTACATCCCGTTACCAGAAAGAGCTGTTGATGGTGCGTTCTTAATGCCTATTGAAGACGTATTCTCAATTTCTGGTCGTGGTACGGTTGTTACAGGTCGTATTGAACGCGGAGTTATTAAAGTAGGTCAGGAAGTTGAGATTGTAGGTATTAGACCTACAGTTACAACAACAGTGACGGGTGTAGAAATGTTCCGCAAACTGCTTGACCAAGGTGAAGCAGGCGATAACGTTGGTCTTCTATTAAGAGGCACCAAAAGAGATGATGTTGAGCGTGGACAAGTTTTGGCTCATAAGGGCACAATCAAGCCACATGCTTTCTTTAACGCTGAAATATATATTTTGTCAAAAGAAGAAGGTGGACGTCACACCCCATTTTTTAATGGCTATCGCCCACAGTTCTATTTTAGAACAACTGATGTAACAGGTGCGGTTGATCTGCCAGAAGGTGTAGAGATGGTTATGCCTGGCGATAATATTTCAGTCAAAGTCAAATTGATTTCACCGATTGCTATGGAAGATGGGTTGCGTTTCGCAATTCGTGAAGGCGGTCGTACAGTAGGTGCGGGTGTTGTTGCATCAATACTTGAATAATCTTGAAAATTAATATAACATAGCAAGTTCTGTAAAGTTTGTCTGAATAGGTCAGTAGTTCAATTGGTAGAATGGCGGTCTCCAAAACCGCTGGTTGGGGGTTCGAGCCCCTCCTGGCCTGCCAGTCAGATTAAACAAAATAATTTCAATAATAATTAAAACATGAATACTCAAACAGAATCATCAGCTTCAGTTGCTGATATTGTCAAGCAAGTTATATCTGTTGTTTTTGTAGTGGCGGGTGTTGCGGCATTTTACTATTTTTCAGCAGATCATGGTTTCATAAAAGAAGTAAGGCTTCTATATCGTGTGCTTGGTTTAGTTGTTGTGATGCTAATGGTTTTGGCGATGGTGTTATCGACTAAGGCTGGTAAGGCAGTGTGGGAGTTTGCACTTGAATCTCGTCAGGAAGTTAGAAAAGTCGTTTGGCCTACTCGAGACGAGACCATGCGTACAACCTTGCTTGTTTTTGCAATGGTTTTCATAGTGGGCCTCATTCTTTGGGTGCTTGATATGTTTCTTTTCTGGGGTGTTCGTTATTTAACTGGTCAAGGCGGGTAAGCGAATGTCACTACGTTGGTATGTTGTGCACGCCTATTCAAACTTTGAAAATAAAGTTAAACAAGCATTAGAAGATAGAATTAAGAGAGAAGGTCTCGAGCAGCATTTTGGAAAAATTCTTGTTCCTACGGAAGAAGTAATTGAAATGCGTATGGGTCAGCAACGTAAAAGTGAAAGAAAATTCTTTCCTGGTTATGTTTTAGTGCAGATGGAATTGACTGACGAAACGTGGCATTTGGTTAAGGATGTTCCAAGAGTTCTCGGATTTATTGGTGGAACTTCAGATCGTCCAGCGCCGATTTCTGAAAAAGAAGCTATGTCAATACTTAATCGAGTTGAAGAAGGTGTTAATAAGCCAAGGCCTAAGGTGTTATTTGAGGCTGGTGAAGTGATTCGTGTTATAGATGGACCGTTTAAAGATTTTAACGGTGTTGTCGAAGAGGTGAATTATGAGAAAAATAAGTTAAAAATATCTGTTCTTATTTTCGGAAGATCCACGTCAGTAGAGCTTGGTTTTGGTCAGGTTGAAAAAAGCTGAAAGTTAACTAAATTCGTTTAAGAATATATAAATAGATCCCTGTCTTTTTGAGGCAGGGATTTTTGTGTCTAGGGGGAGCCTAATAAGCGTTTGCACCCATATTTGGAGTAAGAAATGGCAAAAAAAATTACAGCTTATATTAAACTTCAGGTTAAAGCAGGTGAGGCTAATCCAAGTCCGCCAGTTGGACCTGCATTAGGTCAGCGTGGTGTTAACATTATGGAGTTTTGTAAGGCATTTAATGCTAAAACTCAGGATGTTGAGAAAGGTTTACCTTTGCCTGTTGTTATAACCGTTTATAGTGACCGTAGCTTTACTTTTATTACTAAAACACCTCCAGCATCAATTTTATTGAAGAAAGCAACTGGAATAAAAAATGGTAGTAGTAATCCAAATACCAAAAAAGTTGGCACAGTGACTTTGGCTCAATTAGAAGAAATTGCTAAAACTAAAATGGAAGATTTGAATGCTGCTAATCTTGATGCAGCAATAAAGATAATTGCAGGTAGTGCGCGAAGCATGGGCCTGACTGTGGAGGGTTTGTAATGGCTAAGTTAACAAAAAAAGCTAAATTAGTTAAAGCTAAAGTTGATAAAACAAAACAATATACAGTTGCAGAAGCTGTTCAGATTTTAAAAGATCTAGGTACTGCGAAATTTAGCGAAGCAATTGATGTTAGTGTAAATCTTGGCGTAGATCCACGTAAATCAGATCAAAATGTACGTGGTGCGACTGTTTTGCCAAATGGAACAGGTAAAACCGTTCGTGTGGCTGTTTTTACACAAGGTCCAAATGCTGACGCTGCAAGAGCGGCTGGAGCTGATATCGTTGGTATGGATGACCTCGGTGAGTTAGTGAAAAAAGGTGAAATGAATTTTGATGTTGTAATTGCATCGCCTGACGCCATGAGAGTGGTAGGACAATTAGGTCAAATACTAGGTCCTAGAGGCTTAATGCCTAACCCAAAAGTTGGGACTGTTACAGCTGATGTTGCAACGGCAGTTAAAAATGCTAAATCTGGTCAAGTTCGTTATAGAACAGATAAAGGTGGAATTATCCATTGTACATTAGGAAAAGTTAGTTTTGATACAGCGGCAATACAAGGTAATTTAGAAGCATTGCTTTCTGATCTTCGTAAGGCAAAGCCTACAGCTGCAAAAGGTATTTATATCAAAAAAATAACCATCTCATCGACCATGGGTCCTGGGTTATGGTTGGATCCAAGTAGCATAGCTAATTGAGATATTAGAACTTTGGGTTGCCGCTTAAGTCGGTAGCCGTCAAAGACCGCAGGTGTTTGTATAACTTAATTTTCCTGCGTAGACGGAAGCTTAATCAAGGAATTGATTAAAACCGTAAGGGGCATTCATTAGAATGTATTTAATAAACACTGGAATAACTTCCAGAAATACCGGAGCTAAGCTGTGGCACTAAATTTAGATGGCAAAAAAGCTGTCGTAGAAGAAGTTGCACAATACGCCGCAAAAGCACACTCTGCAGTAGCGGCAGAATACCGTGGATTAAGCGTTACGGAATTAACTGAATTACGTAAAACAGCTAGAGAAACAGGTGTTTATTTGCGTGTGGTTAAAAATACACTAGCAAAACGTGCGGTTGCAGGAACTGAGTTTGAATGTATGCAAGAGGGGCTTGTTGGTCCTTTATTAATTGCTTTTTCAATGGAAGATCCTGGTTCTGCAGGGCGTTTAATTAGTAATTTTGCTAAAACTCATGACAAATTGATCACAAAGATTGTAGCAATCGGTGGTCAAGCATTTGATGGTTCTGAGCTTGCTCGATTGGCAAGTCTGCCAACTCGTAATCAAGGAATCAGTATGTTGATGTCTGTAATGAAGGCGCCAGTCGAAAAATTCGTGCGTACATTGGCTGCAGTCAAAGAGCAAATGCAAGAAGCCGCATAAAAACATTTATCCAGTTTTAAAACAAATTATTTAGAGGAATATACAATGGCGATCTCACAAGCCGATATCTTGGAAGCGGTATCTAACATGACCGTTATGGAAATCGTTGATTTAATTTCAGCGATGGAAGAAAAATTCGGCGTTTCTGCTGCTGCTGCTGTATCAGCGGCTCCTGCGGCTGCGGCTGCGGCTGTTGAAGAGCAAACAGAATTTGATGTTATCTTAACATCATTTGGCGACAATAAAGTGGCTGTTATTAAGACTGTTCGTGGTATTACAGGTCTAGGCTTGAAAGAAGCTAAAGATGCTGTTGAAGGTGTACCAACAGTTCTTAAAGAAGGCATTCCAAAAGCTGAAGCAGAAGATATTAAAAAGCAGCTTACTGAAGCTGGTGCAACTGTCGAAATTAAATAACTTTAATTTTGATAAACTTGAAGAGACTCTTTAGCGGTCTCTCTACTTAAAGTATGGCTGGTGGCATATGTCACCGGCCTTTTACTGCTTGTAACAAATACACAGTAGAAATAATTCATGACGAAAAGGTTTGGAAGCGATATGTCCTACTCTTTTACCGAAAAAAAGCGTATTCGAAATAACTTTGGGAAAAGTACAGAAGTACTTGAAGTTCCCTATCTCTTGGCGACTCAAATTAACTCATATGCCGGATTTTTGCAATCAGGTGTTTCGCCTGATAAGCGTGTAGGCATTGGTCTGCATGCGGCATTTTCTAGTGTTTTTCCTATAGATAGTCATTCCGGTTATGCGGTATTGGAATATGTTAAATATAGATTAGGTGAGCCAACTTTCGATGTAAGAGAGTGCCAACAAAGAGGTGCAACTTATGCGGCTCCTCTGCGTGTATTAGTACGTCTCGTTATATATGATAAAGAAGCCTCGGCCAACGCGAAGGTAGTTAAAGATATTCGTGAGCAAGAAGTCTATATGGGCGAATTACCATTAATGACGGATAATGGTACCTTTGTAATTAACGGAACAGAACGCGTAATTGTTTCGCAACTACATCGCTCTCCTGGTGTCTTTTTCGATCATGATAAAGGCAAAACACATTCGTCTGGAAAATTATTATTTAATGCCAGAGTAATACCCTATCGTGGTTCTTGGCTTGATTTTGAATTTGATCATAAAGATTGCGTCTACGTTCGTATTGATCGACGTAGAAAGATTCCAGCAACAATTTTGCTGAGGGGATTGGGTTACGATAACGAAGAAATGATTAACATATTCTTCGAGAAGAATAAATTCACTCTGACGCCAGAAAAAATATTATTCCATATCGTGCCTGATAGGATGCGAGGTGAGATTTCAGCTTTTGATATCAAATATAATGACCAGGTCTTAGTAGAGGAAGGTCGTCGTATTACAGCCAAGCATATTCGAGAAATGAATAAAGTTGGTTTGACAGAAGTTGAAGTTCCAAGAGAATATTTGACAGGTAAAATACTCGGTCATAATTTGATCGATCAGTCAACTGGAGAGCTTGTTGCGAATGTTAATGATGAATTGACGCCTGCAATCATAGAGCGCTGCTTAGAAAGTGGAATTGTTGAAATCAATACATTGTTTGTAAATGATTTAGATAATGGACCTTATATAAGTAACGCAATGCGTTTAGATACGACTTCAAATGCTTTAGAAGCATTAGTTGAGATTTATCGAATGATGCGTCCTGGTGAACCGCCAACCAAAGAATCTGCAGAAAATCTGTTTCAGAATTTATTTTTTACTGACGATAGATATGATTTATCTACGGTCGGTAGAATGAAGTTTAATCGCCGATTAGGGCGTGAAGAGTCAACAGGAACAGGAACATTAACGAAAGAAGATATTATTGATGTCCTTAAAGAGTTGATATCAATTCGTAATGGTAATGGCACTGTAGATGATATTGATCATTTAGGTAATAGACGAGTTCGTTCTGTTGGCGAAATGATTGAAAATCAATTTAGAGTCGGCTTAGTTAGAGTAGAACGTGCAGTAAAAGAACGTTTAACTTTAGCTGATTCTGAAGGTTTGATGCCTCAAGAAATTATTAACGCTAAGCCTGTTTCTGCGGCAGTTAAAGAATTTTTTGGCTCTAGCCAGTTGTCGCAGTTTATGGATCAAAATAATCCACTTTCTCAAGTTACGCATAAACGTCGTGTATCAGCTTTAGGGCCTGGCGGTTTAGCTAGAGAACGTGCTGGATTTGAGGTTCGAGATGTACATGCAACACATTATGGTCGCGTATGTCCAATTGAGACACCTGAAGGACCCAATATAGGTCTAATCAATTCATTATCGGTATATGCCCGCACTAATGGTTATGGTTTTCTTGAAACACCTTATAGAAAAGTTATTGATGGTTTTGTAACTGATCAGGTTGATTATTTATCAGCTATTGAAGAAGGCGAGTTTGTAATTGCTCAAGCCAGTGTGGCTGTCAATGATCAAGGGAAATTAGTCGAAGGATTAGTATCTTGTCGTCACAAAGACGAATTTGCTTTAGCGATGTCTGATACAGTGCAATATATGGATGTTTCATCGAAACAAATTGTTTCTGTGGCTGCCTCTATAATTCCATTTCTTGAACATGATGACGCTAATCGCGCATTAATGGGTTCAAACATGCAGCGTCAGGCCGTACCAACACTAAGAGCTGAGAAGCCATTAGTGGGTACTGGAATGGAAAGAATTGTTGCTAAAGATTCTGGTGTAACGGTTGTTGCTGCACGTGGTGGAAAGATTGAGGCCGTTGATGCCGCAAGAATAGTTGTTCGTGTCAACGATACGGAAACTGAGACTGGTGCACCAGGCGTAGATATTTACAATCTAACAAAATATACACGATCAAATCAGAATACTTGTATCAATCAAAAACCCCTAGTAAAGCCTGGTGATATTGTCAGTGCGGGAGATATTTTGGCTGATGGACCATCTACAGATATGGGTGAGTTGGCTTTAGGTCAAAACATGCTTGTCGCTTTCATGCCTTGGAATGGTTATAACTTTGAAGATTCTATATTAGTATCAGAGCGAGTTGTAAAAGAAGATCGTTTTACAACAATTCACATAGAAGAAAAAACGTGTGTTGCTCGTGATACCAAACATAGTCCTGAAGAAATTACTGCAGATATTCCAAATGTAAGTGAAGAAGCTTTATCGAAACTAGATGCTTCAGGTATCGTTTATGTAGGCGCTGAAGTTAAAGGCGGTGATATTCTTGTTGGTAAAGTCACACCCAAAGGTGAGACACAATTAACACCAGAAGAAAAATTATTACGTGCAATTTTTGGTGAAAAAGCGGCTGATGTAAAAGATACTTCATTACGTGTTCCCGGTAGTATTGAAGGAACGGTCATTGATGTTCAAGTATTTACTCGTGATGGTGTCAAGAAAGATCAAAGAGCACTTGATATTGAACAAGATGAAATTAACCGTTATCGAAAAGATTTAGATGATCAACTAAAAATTCTTGAAGAAGATATTTTTGCACGGGTTGCTAAATTATTAGTAGGTAAAGTTGCTTTATCAGGTCCAAATAGTTTGAAAGCGGGTACAGAAATATCAAAAGCCTATCTAGGTGAATTGAGAAATTCTGAGTGGCTTAAAATTAAAATGAAGGATGAAGATATTAATCTTCAGCTTGATACGGTAACTAGCCAAGTTGAACAACAACGTAAAGACTTTGATGAAAAATTTGAAGTTAAACGTAAAAAGATAACGATGGGCGATGATTTGGCGCCGGGCGTATTAAAGATGGTCAAAGTTTATTTGGCGGTCAAAAGACGTATACAGCCTGGCGATAAAATGGCTGGACGTCATGGAAATAAAGGTGTTATTTCTATGATCAGACCCATTGAAGATATGCCATACACAGCTGACGGCAATCCTGTTGATATCGTTTTAAATCCTTTAGGGGTTCCATCTCGTATGAATGTGGGTCAAGTATTAGAGACACATTTGGGTTGGGCCGCAAAAGGTTTAGGTATAAAAATCGGAAAAATGCTCGAAGCAAAATACGATGCTGAAAAAGCTAAAGTTACTGCCATTAGAGATTATCTCGATAAAATCTATAATAGTAGCGGTCGTAAAGAAGATTTGAATTCATTTTCTGATAAAGAAATTCTTGAAATGGCTTCCAACCTAGTAGGTGGCGTGCCTATGGCTACGCCAGTATTCGATGGTGCAAGTGAGGATGAAATTCGCACCATGTTAAAACTGGCTGATTTACCAGAGCATGGTCAGATAACCTTATATGATGGGTTAACTGGAGAACCATTTGAGCGAGAAGTTACAGTAGGTTATATGTATATGCTCAAATTGAATCACTTAGTTGACGATAAAATGCATGCTAGGTCAACCGGTCCTTACAGTCTTGTTACCCAGCAACCATTGGGTGGTAAAGCTCAATTCGGTGGTCAAAGATTTGGTGAGATGGAAGTTTGGGCGCTAGAAGCATATGGTGCAGCGTATACCTTACAAGAAATGCTTACTGTAAAGTCTGACGATGTTACAGGTAGGACGAGAATGTATAAAAACATTGTTGATGGAGATCATAAAATGGAAGCGGGCATGCCTGAATCATTTAATGTATTAATCAAGGAAATACGTTCGTTAGCCGTTAACATAGAATTGCAGCGTGAATAGATTTTGTGATTGAGGATGTTTTAAAACGTCTGAATTGCAACAAAAAATCGAAATATCCGTGGCTAAAGTAAGTAGGGATTAATGTTTAAGCTACTTACTTATGGGCAATATGACATTTGCACTAAAGGGATAAGCACTAAGTGTTTATCCCTTTTCTGGATTACGCCAGAAACTAATTAAAGAGGATAAGCTCTTGAAAGATTTAATGAATTTTCTAAAAAGACAGGGTCGAGCTGATGATTTTGATGGAATCAGCATAGGCTTAGCTTCGCCCGATATGATTCGATCATGGTCATATGGGGAAGTTAAAAAGCCTGAAACTATCAACTATCGTACCTTTAAGCCAGAAAGAGATGGTTTGTTTTGTGCCAAGATTTTTGGTCCAGTCAGTGACTATGAATGTCTTTGCGGCAAGTACAAGCGACTAAAGCATCGTGGTGTTATTTGTGAAAAATGTGGTGTTGAAGTAACGCTATCAAAAGTACGTCGTGAAAGAATGGGCCATATTGATTTAGCGAGCCCAGTTGCACATATTTGGTTCTTAAAGTCATTACCTTCTAGAATAGCTTTGCTTCTGGATATGACTTTAAGAGAAATTGAGCGTGTTTTATATTTTGAATCTTTTGTTATTCTTGATCCAGGTATGACGCCTTTAGAAAAAGGTCAATTACTTACTGATGATGAGTACCTGGATGCTGTAGACCTTCATGGTGATGATTTTGTGGCTAAAATGGGTGCAGAAGCCATTTACGACCTACTAAAAGCCATTGATTTGAAAGAACAGGTCGAAACCCTACGTGAAGAAATTAATTCGACAAATTCTGAGACTAAAATTAAGAAGTATTCTAAGCGCTTAAAAGTTATGGATGCGCTTATGAGCTCTAAAAATCGTCCTGAGTGGATGATTTTGAAAGTGCTGCCTGTGTTGCCACCAGAATTGCGCCCTTTAGTGCCATTAGATGGTGGTCGTTTTGCTACTTCAGATTTAAACGATTTATATCGCAGAGTAATCAATCGTAACAATCGTCTAAATCGATTATTAGATTTAAATGCGCCGGATATTATCGTTCGAAACGAAAAGCGAATGTTGCAAGAATCAGTTGACGCCTTACTGGATAACGGTCGTCGTGGCAGAGCAATTACGGGCACGAATAGACGTCCTTTGAAATCGCTTGCCGATATGATTAAAGGTAAACAAGGGCGTTTTAGACAGAATTTATTAGGAAAACGGGTTGATTATTCGGGGCGTTCAGTTATCGTTGTAGGTCCTACATTAAGATTACATCAATGTGGTCTTCCTAAAAAAATGGCGTTGGAATTATTTAAACCCTTCATTTTTAGTAAGTTACAATTCCGTGGACTAGCTACAACGATCAAAGCTGCAAAAAAGATGGTTGAAAGAGAAGGTCCTGAAGTTTGGGATATTCTTGAAGAAGTTATTCGTGAACATCCAATTTTATTGAATCGTGCGCCAACACTTCACAGATTAGGTATCCAAGCTTTTGAACCAACCCTGATTGAAGGTAAGGCCATACAATTGCATCCTTTAGTTTGTAGTGCATTTAACGCTGATTTTGACGGCGATCAAATGGCTGTTCATATTCCACTGTCTATTGAAGCACAGTTGGAAGCTAGAACATTGATGATGGCGACTAATAATATCCTGTCACCTGCAAATGGTGAGCCAGTTATTAACCCATCTCAAGATGTTGTATTGGGTTTGTATTATATTAGCCGTGAAAAAATAAATGCAAAAGGTGATGGCAGTATTTTTGGTAGTGTTGGAGAAATTCATAAAGCATTGCTAGCAAAATCTGTAGAGTTGCAGTCAAAAATACAATTAAGAATAACAGAAAAAACGGTTAACGAACTAGGCGAGAGCGTCAGTAAAACACACCGAGTTGAGACAACAGTTGGTCGTGCATTAATTTGGGAGGTTGTGCCTGACCGCATGCCTTATGATTTAGTTAACTGTGACATGACTAAAAAGAATATCTCACGTTTAATTAATTATAGCTACAGACATTTAGGTAATAAAGATACTGTAATATTAGCTGATCAATTGATGTACTTGGGTTTCCGCTATGCCACTATATCAGGTGTGTCATTCGGTATCGAAGATATGGCTATTCCAGCTAAAAAAGTAGATATTATCAAAGCAGCTGATAGAGAAGTAAACGAGATACAAAGTCAATATGCTTCTGGTTTGGTTACTGACGGAGAGCGGTATAATAAAGTAGTTGATATCTGGTCACATGCAAATGATCAG
This sequence comes from Crenothrix polyspora, assembly GCA_945877505.1. Classification (GTDB taxonomy): domain Bacteria; phylum Pseudomonadota; class Gammaproteobacteria; order Methylococcales; family Methylomonadaceae; genus Methylobacter_C; species Methylobacter_C polyspora_A. The sequence goes on along the minus strand of CAMDWT010000049.1, from coordinate 5,575 downwards.
GTAGCTAAGGTTATGATGGATGGATTAGGCGAGGAGTCAGTTACTGACGCTCAAGGCAATATTGTCAAGCAGAAATCTTTCAATTCCATCTTTATGATGGCTGAATCCGGCGCTAGAGGATCAGCTGCTCAGATACGTCAGTTAGCCGGTATGCGTGGTTTGATGGCTAAGCCAGATGGATCTATTATTGAAACACCAATTACCGCTAATTTCCGTGAAGGTCTTGACGTATTACAATACTTTATTTCAACACATGGTGCTCGTAAAGGTCTAGCTGATACAGCTTTAAAAACAGCTAACTCTGGTTATTTAACGCGAAGATTGGTTGACGTTGCACAAGATTTAGTTATTACAGGCAATGATTGTGGCACTGTAAATGGTCTTATTATGACGCCCATTATTGAAGGTGGTGATGTTGTTGAACCATTATCTGAGCGTGTATTAGGGCGTGTTGCAGTTAATGACATAATGGATGCAACTGGCGAACATATTATTGTCCCTGCTAAGACATTATTAGATGAACATTGGGTTTCAATACTTGAAGAGCAAAGTATTGATCAGGTACTCGTTCGTTCTATCATTACCTGCGAAAACCGTCATGGCGTTTGTGCGGCTTGTTATGGTCGTGACTTAGGTCGTGGTCATTTAGTCAATATAGGTGAAGCTGTTGGTGTAATTGCGGCACAATCTATTGGTGAGCCAGGAACGCAGTTAACTATGCGTACTTTCCATATTGGTGGAGCGGCCTCAAGATCGGTTGCAATTAGTAATGTACAGGTTAAATCATCAGGTACAGTTCGTCTTAATAACTTGAAATCAGTTATAAATCGTGAAGGCAAGCTTGTTGCTGTTTCAAGATCTGGCGAAGTTGGGGTGGTAGATGACTATGGCCGTGAAAGAGAGCGCTATAAAATTCCATATGGGGCTGTATTATCAGTTCAGGAAGGCTCAAAAATTAATGCTGGCGATATAATTGTAACTTGGGATCCATTTACACACCCAGTTATTACTGAAGTGGATGGTATTGTTGAGTTAAAAGATTTTATTGACGGTGTTACGGTACAAAAACAATCTGATGAAGTAACTGGATTGAGTTCATTAGTTGTAACGGATCCTAAACAACGGGGATCAGCAGGTAAAGAACTGCGTCCGATGGTTAAATTGTCTGACATACAAGGCAATACTATTTATTTACCTGGCACTGAAATTCCAGCCCAGTACTTCCTTCCAGCGGGTGCTATTGCAGGTATAAAGGATGGTGGTGAAGTAAGAGTGGGTGATGTACTTGCTAGAATTCCACAAGAATCTAGTAAAACAAGAGATATTACCGGTGGTTTACCACGTGTTGCAGATTTATTTGAGGCCAGAAAAACAAAGGATCCTGCGATATTGGCTGAAACCAGCGGAACAATTTCTTTTGGAAAGGAAACTAAAGGAAAACAGCGGGTTATAATTACCGATGCAGCGGGCGAACAAGTTGAAACTTTGATACCAAAGTGGCGTCATATCACTGTTTTTGAGGGTGAGTACGTTGAAAAAGGTGAGACAATTGCAGAAGGTGAATTAACACCACACGACATTCTAAGATTGAGAGGCATTGAAGAATTAGCAAACTATTTGGTAAAGGAAATTCAAGATGTTTATCGATTACAGGGTGTTAAGATTAATGATAAGCATATTGAAGCCATTATTCGTCAAATGTTAAGGAAGGTAGAAATCACAGCATCTGGTGATACTGCATTTGTTAAGGGTGAGCAAGTAGAGCGCGCTGCAATGCGGGTTGAAAATGATAGAATTGAATTAGAAGGAAAAATTCCTGCAAGTTATGAATCAATTTTATTAGGCATCACAAAAGCTTCATTAGCGACTGAGTCATTTATTTCTGCGGCTTCTTTCCAGGAAACTACTAGAGTATTAACTGACGCGGCAGTTCGTGGTTTAAGTGACGGATTGCAAGGGCTAAAAGAAAATGTAATTGTTGGTAGATTGATACCCGCAGGAACTGGATTGGCTTATCACGAGAATAGAAAAAATAACATTGCTCAACAACAAGTCATTGATATAGATATTCCTTTGGTTGTCGATGCAGGCGATGTTGAAGAAGCGCTAAAACAAGCTTTAAATGATTAAGTAAGATATTTATATATAGGAAAATGAACTTGACCTCGTGAGTAATAACAAGTATTATGTTCTGCTCACATAAGCCAATGTGCTTAGGTCAGGTCGAAATGTATATTGATTATCAGTCATTACGACTGGTGATTAATGAGAAATCTGACAGTTAAATTGTATATCGGAGTAAAAAGATATGGCCACGATCAACCAATTAGTTCGAAAGCCACGTGCTAAAAAAGTAGAAAAAAGCAACGTTCCAGCATTGGAGGCTTGCCCGCAAAGAAGAGGTGTCTGTACTCGTGTTTACACTACAACTCCTAAAAAGCCGAACTCAGCATTGCGTAAAGTAGCGAGAGTTAGATTAACTAACGGGTCTGAAGTAAGTAGCTACATTGGTGGTGAAGGTCATAATCTTCAAGAGCATTCCGTGGTTTTAATTAGGGGTGGTCGGGTAAAGGATTTGCCGGGTGTTCGATATCACGTAGTTCGTGGTAGTTTAGATGCCTCTGGTGTTAATAATAGAAAGTGTGGCCGTTCTAAATATGGAACTAAACGACCTAAAAGTTAAAAGTGAGTTGATGAGAAATGTCTAGAAGAAGAGTTGCTACAAAAAGAGAAATAATTCCAGATCCAAGATTTGGAAGTGTCATGCTTACTAAGTTCATGAATATGATTATGGAGAGTGGCAAGAAATCTGTCGCTGAAGGTATCGTATATGGAGCATTGGATGCGATAGAAAGCAAAGGGCATGCAGAGCCTTTAGAGATTTTGTCGAAAGCGTTAGAAAATGTTCAGCCAAGAGTTGAAGTTAAGTCCCGCAGAGTAGGGGGTGCTACCTATCAAGTTCCTGTTGAAGTAAGGCCTTCACGTAGGATGGCTTTAGCAATGCGTTGGTTAATTGATGCATCTAGAAAAAGAAATGAAAGGAATATGTCTTCTAAGTTGGCTGGTGAATTGATGGATGCCTACGAGAGTAGAGGTTCTGCGGCTAAGAAGCGTGAAGATACTCATAGAATGGCGGAAGCTAATAAAGCATTTTCTCATTACCGTTGGTAATTGATCTATATTAATGACTTGTAATTTATAGTGCGTAAAACTCCAATTGATCGTTATCGCAATATAGGCATAATGGCCCATATAGATGCTGGAAAAACGACAACAACTGAGCGCATTTTATATTATACCGGTGTATCTCACAAGATAGGTGAGGTGCATGATGGTGCTGCTACCATGGATTGGATGATTCAGGAGCAAGAAAGAGGAATAACAATCACGTCTGCTGCTACAACTTGCTTTTGGAGCGGAATGGATAAGCAGTTCCCAGTGCATCGAATCAATATAATCGATACACCTGGGCATGTTGATTTTACAATTGAAGTTGAGCGTTCATTAAGAGTATTAGATGGTGCTTGTGCTGTTTTTTGTGCTGTAGGAGGTGTTGAGCCTCAGTCAGAAACAGTTTGGCGTCAGGCAGATAAATATGGGGTGCCACGCCTTGTCTTTGTCAATAAAATGGATAGAACAGGAGCCGACTTCAGAAGGGTAGTTGACCAGATAAGGGAAAGGTTGGGTGCGATTGCGGTTCCTATGCAGTTGCCTATAGGTTCTGAAGATAGCTTTTGTGGTGTGATTGATCTCATTAAAATGAAGGCTATTTATTGGGACGAAACTAATCTGGGGATGACCTTTATTGAAAAAGAGATTCCTGATGATTTGTTAGCTCTTTCTGAGAAATCTAGAGAGTTTATAATTGAAGTTGCAGCTGAAGCAAATGAAGAGCTTATGGAAAAGTATCTCATGGATGGCTCTTTAAATAGCAGTGAAATAAAGCATGGGATTAGGTGTCGAGTTTTAGCAAATGAAATTGTTCCAGCGTTCTGTGGCTCTGCATTTAAAAATAAAGGTGTCCAAGCAATGCTGGATGCGATTATTGAATATATGCCAGCACCTACAGATGTGAATGCAATTACAGGTTTGATAAATGATGATACTGCAGAGGCAGTTCGAACTGCTTCTGATTATGAGCCATTTTCTGCTTTAGCTTTCAAAATTGCGACTGATCCATTTGTTGGTAATTTAACATTCTTTAGAGTTTACTCGGGTGTTTTGAAATCTGGCGATACGATTTATAATGCTGTAAAACAGAAAAAAGAGCGAGTAGGCCGCATTGTACAAATGCATGCTAATAGTCGTGAAGATGTAAAGGAGGTGTTTGCGGGAGATATAGCGGCTGCAATTGGTTTGAAAGACGTAACTACGGGTGATACGCTGTGTGATATTAACTCAGTAATCGTTTTAGAGAGAATGATTTTTCCTGATCCTGTTATCTCAGTTGCTGTTGAACCAAAGACAAAAGCAGACGAAGATAAGATGTCGGTAGCTCTTGTTAAGCTGGCTCAAGAAGATCCATCTTTTAGAGTTTATACTGATGATGAATCGGGTCAAATAATTATTTCAGGAATGGGCGAGCTTCATTTGGAAATAATAATTGATAGAATGAAAAGGGAATTTAATGTCGGTGCAAATGTAGGTGCTCCACAGGTTGCATACAGGGAAACAATACGTAAATCAGTAGAACAAGAGGGTAAATTCATAAGGCAGTCTGGTGGTAAGGGTCAGTACGCTCATGTATGGCTCAGGTTAGAACCACAAGAAATTGGAGCTGGTTATGAATTTGTCAACGAAATCGTTGGAGGTGTGATTCCTAAAGAATTCATTCTTTCAGTTGATAAAGGCGTACAAGAACAGCTTAAGTGTGGCGTTCTAGCTGGATATCCTATGTTAGACGTAAAGGTTTCTATATTTGATGGTTCGTATCACGATGTAGATTCCAATGAAATGGCTTTCAAAATTGCTGGCTCAATGTGTTTCAGAGAGGGTGCAAAAAATGCAAACCCTGTTTTACTAGAGCCGATTATGAAAGTTGAAGTTGCAACCCCTGAAGAATACATGGGTGATGTTGTTGGAGATATCAACAGGCGTCGTGGAATTATTCAAGGAATGCAAGATACTCCGTCAGGTAAAACAGTTAGCTGCGAAGTGCCGTTGTCGGAAATGTTTGGTTATGCAACTGATTTGCGTTCGGCAACACAGGGGCGAGCAACATACAGTATGCAGTTTGAAAAATACAATGAAACTCCCGCGCATGTAGCGGAAGGTATCATTAAAAAATCTTCATAAAATTGAAATATATAAAGGTATTAACTCATGGCCAAAGAAAAATTTTCACGTAGTAAACCGCACGTAAACGTAGGCACAATAGGTCACGTTGATCACGGTAAAACAACGCTAACTGCTGCGTTAACAACTGTTATGGCAAAATTGCACGGTGGTGCAGTTAAAGCATTTGATCAGATTGATAATGCGCCTGAAGAACGAGCTCGTGGTATTACAATTGCTACCTCGCATGTTGAGTATGAATCAGAGAAACGTCACTATGCTCACGTTGATTGTCCAGGCC
>CAMDWT010000048.1 GCA_945877505.1 Crenothrix polyspora | reverse complement strand
ATTCAAGAAGGACGTGGCGTTGGTAAACTTAAAGATCATATTTATTTACATATTGAACATCTTGATCCAGCGCTTATTCAAGAACGTTTGCCGGGAATAGCGGAAACCTCAAAAATTTTTGCGGGTGTTGATGTGACAAAAGAACCTATTCCTGTATTGCCAACGGTACATTACAACATGGGTGGGATTCCAACTAACTATAAGGCAGAAGTCGTCACTCTGGATGGTGAAAATCCCGATAAGGTCGTGCCTGGGTTAATGGCCATTGGAGAAACAGCGTGTGTTTCAGTACATGGCGCAAATCGTTTAGGTTCCAATTCGTTACTTGATTTAGTGGTCTTTGGTCGGTCAGCCGCTATCCGTTGTGCAGAGTTGATTAAGCCAGGAATGGCACAGAAACCGTTGGCCAAGACGGCTTGTGATAAAGCTCTAGCCAGATTTGATAAAATCCGTAAGGCTAACGGGCCGTTGAGTACCTCAGCTATTCGTTTGAGGATGCAGAAAACGATGCAAGCTAAAGCGGCCGTCTTTAGAACCCAATCAACATTGGATGAAGGTATTGCTGAAATGGCAGATGTTATGAAAGCATTTTCTGAGGTCGGTGTAAAAGATAAGTCTCTGATTTGGAACACTGATTTGGTTGAAACATTGGAACTTGATAATTTACTAAGTCAAGCAAGTGTCGCTATAAATGCAGCGGGAAATCGGCATGAAAGTCGCGGTGGACACGCCCGAGAGGATTATCCTAATCGTGATGACATCAATTGGATGAAGCATACCTTAACGTGGATGATCGATGATACGGTAAAAATTGATTATCGCCCCGTACATTTGTTTACCTTAACCGACGAAGTTGAGGTAATACCCCCTAAAGAGAGGGTTTACTAATGGCTGAGTTTACGTTGCCAAAAAATTCAGTCATCGGCGAAGGTCAGCTATTTAAAGCGCCAACAGGTGCAGAAAATATCCGTCGTTTTGAGGTTTATCGCTGGGACCCTGATTCAGGTGAAAATCCTCGTGTCGATAAATATGATTTGGATATGGACACTTGTGGGCCTATGGTCTTGGATGCCATCTTAAAAATTAAAAATGAAATAGATAGTACACTGACTTTTAGACGGTCTTGTCGAGAAGGTGTCTGTGGTTCTTGTGCCATGACAGTAAACGGTAAGAATACCTTGGCATGTACCAAGGCTATTGATTCCTATCCTGATACCATAAAAATATTTCCTTTGCCACATATGCAGGTTATTAAAGACTTAGTGCCTGATATGACCCATTTTTACGCGCAATATGCGTCTATTAAGCCTTGGATTGAAACCCAAACACCGGCCCCAGCTGATCATGAGCGACTGCAAAGTAAAGAAGATCGAGAGAAACTCGATGGCTTATATGAATGTGTGATGTGTGCGTGTTGTTCGACGAGTTGCCCTAGTTATTGGTGGAACAGTGAACGCTATTTAGGGCCTGCGGTACTCTTGCAAGCTTATCGTTGGTTGGTGGATAGTCGTGACGAAAATACGGGCGATCGTTTGGATGAATTAGAAGATCCCTTTAAGCTTTATCGTTGCCATACTATTATGAATTGTACAGATACCTGTCCGAAAGGTTTAAATCCAGCTAAAGCGATTGCTGAAACTAAGAAGTTATTAGTAAAGAGAAAAATAGGTTAATGAATGAGCTAGCTAAGCTTCGTTGGCAATGTCGACGAGGCACTAAAGAACTCGATTTATTATTGCTACGCTATCTAGATAACCAGTATCTTAAAGCCGATAACGAAGAAAAAGCCTTGTTTATTGAATTGTTAATGCTGGAAGATGATCACTTATTGTCTATTTTGTTGGATAAGTGTGCTTTTGATAGTCAACGATTTATAAGGATTACAAACGCTGTTAAATTCAGCGAGAGTCAAATTAATTGATCGATTGGACGGATACATAATTTAGCGATTGATGTATAGCAATGCTATAGAACATTATTGCCTATGTTATTATAAACATTTTATAAATAATCGCTTTAAATGCAAACTCAAAAGGGGGTGCAGTTAGCGTGTTTTCTCAGCGAGTTAAAGATTTTTTATGGAAGAACTATTCATAGGTTTGCTTAAGGAATACGGTTACGTAATTTTATTCCTGTGGAGTATTATAGAAGGTGAAATGGGCCTCATCATGGGAGGAATCATGTCTCATACAGGAGACATGCAGTATTTCATGACTATTTTTGTGGCCGGATTAGGCGGCTTTACAGGCGATCAAATATATTTTTATGTGGGTCGTTTTAATAAGGGTATTATCCAACGTAAACTGCATAAACAACGGCGGAAATTTGCCATTGCACATCTATTGTTAAAGAAATACGGTTGGCCTATTATTTTCATGCAGCGTTACATGTATGGATTACGAACGGTCATTCCTATGTCAATTGGCATTACAAAATATTCGGCAAAAAAGTTTGCTTTGATCAATCTAATTAGTGCCTGGGCTTGGGCGGCGATCACAGTTACCCCCGCTTATTATTACGGTGCAGAAATATTAGTGTTATTGGGCTATGCGAAAGCACATTGGTATTTTGCCTTACCAGTGGCGGCTGGTTTTTTATACGGTATTGGTTTTTACTTTCATAAGTTAGAACAGCATTTCTTAAAAAAACGTAATGGGCGCTTTTCAGAATGATTAATTTCTATGCTGGGTTTACGGATAAAAAATAAGAAATAAATAGCTAGCGAATAGCATTAAATGAACATGTCCTTGTAAAACGGTCGTTCTTCCATTCATCAGTGTGATAAGTACCGTAAATAAAGTGGCGATAAGCAGTGTTGAGCTACTGCCACTTAAGCCCAATACCAAGGTTAAATTTTGCAAGCCATCTGCTAGCATAATAGCGGGAACAGTTAGTGCGATTGATGATAAAGCTGAGCCTAGGCAAAGATTGACCGCGCGTTGCATGTGGTTACGGACAGCACCTCGATAGGCGCTTAAGCCTTCAGGTATTAGTACGAGAGCGGCTACAATTAAACCACCTAGTTCTGTTGGGGCCTTTAGTGTTTCTATACCATAGTTAATATAAGCGCCAAGAAAGTCTGCAAGCAAGACAATGGGTGTCACTGAAAAAATCAAACCTATTGACGCAGCAATAATGATCCGATGTTTATTATCGGTACTTTCGATCGTAGCGCCTGGTAAGGGTGGTTTTTTTGAAAAAATGATTGAATCATTAAAAAGTTCTTTATGTCGGGTTGTTTGCATAATAAGAAATAACACATAAACGACAATACATAAACCACCGAGAAATACTTCTTGTATAGGCGCTAACGTAGGTCCTGGGGACGAGATAGTGCGATTGGGTATGATCATCAATATTAATGACAAGGGTGCTATAAGATGCAGATATGAAAGAGCGCCTCGCAAGTTAAAGGTTTGTTCAAAGTGCCTCCAGCCACCTGCTAACAAAGATAAGCCCACCATCCCATTAAGCATAATCATTAATGTAGCAAAAACAGTGTCACGCAACATGGAAGGATTGTGATCGCCCGTCATCATGATTTCTAACATGATGCTCACTTCAATGGCCGCAATGGCGAGCGTTAAAATTAACGTGCCAAAAGGTTCTTTAAGCATTTCAGATAAGTGTTCAGCATGACGATTGACTGAAAACACACAGCCCAACATGATGATGAAAATGCCAACGGCGTATAGCGTCATCACAGGAAAACCCAAGTCGGGGCTCAGTGTAGTCTCCGTCAGCGTAAAAGTTAGCCACACTAACCAGCCTAATAGAGCAAATAGATTCTGTTTAATACGGCTGATAATGTTCAATACATGACCTATAGGTATTTTGATGGCTTATTGTAAAGGCTAAGGTTTAAGGATAGTGTTATGTAAGGCTTTACTATCATCCGTTTCAGGATAGTCCAGCGTGTAATGTAAACCGCGACTTTCTTTGCGTAGTTGAGCGCAACGGATGATTAATTCAGCAACGATGACTAAATTACGAAGCTCTAACAAGTCACTAGTGACACGAAAATTGCCATAATATTCGGCAATTTCTTTTTTTAATAATTCGACACGATTCATGGCTCGACTGAGACGTTTATCGGTTCTAACGATACCAACGTAATCCCACATAAAATGACGTATTTCATTCCAATTGTGTGAAACAACAACTTCTTCATCTGAGTCGCTGACTTTTGATTCATCCCAGTCAGGAACATTTTGAACCAATTCAATGGTAGGCAATTCTAGTAAAATATCTTCACTGGCCCGTTCCGCAAAAACTAAGCATTCAAGTAAGGAGTTACTCGCCATCCGGTTGGCGCCATGTAAGCCCGTGCAAGCAACTTCACCCACCGCATAAAGGTTTGTTATGTCAGTACGCGCGTAGCTATCCGTTAAAACACCACCACAGGTGTAATGAGCGGCAGGCACAACCGGTATGGGTTGTTTAGTAATGTCGATGCCATAGTGTAGGCATTGTTGGTAAATGGTAGGAAAATGCTCTTTTATGAAAGCTGCAGGCTTATGACTGATATCAAGATAAACACAATCTATCCCTCTTTTTTTCATTTCATGGTCGATCGCTCTAGCAACAATATCTCTAGGCGCTAATTCACCTCTTGGGTCAAAGTGATGCATAAATGAGGAGCCATCTGCGAGCACAAGTTTGCCACCTTCACCCCGTAAAGCTTCACTGATAAGAAATGAGCGTGCTTCAGGATGATAAAGGCAAGTGGGATGGAATTGCATAAACTCCATGTTACTGACGCGGCATCCTGCTCGCCAGGCAAGCGCTATACCATCACCGGTTGAACTGTGCGGATTAGTGCTGTAAATATAAGCCATATTGGCACCGCCGGTAGCCAGAACAACGACTCTAGCACAGAGGGTTTTAACCTGATTTTTTTGGGTATCAAGGACGTAAGCCCCGATAACTTTTTTCTGTGTGCTGTCGTCTGATGATGGTGCAATAATTAATTCTACAACACTGTGGTGATCTAATAATGTAATATTGGAATGTTCTTGTGCTCGTTCAATTAATGAAAGCGAAACAGCCTTGCCCGTTGCATCGGCAGAATGGACGACGCGTCGATGGGAGTGTCCACCTTCACGATTTAAATGCAGTTGGCTTTCACCGGATTGGTTCTGTTCTTCGGTAAAGACAACGCCTTGATCGCGTAGCCATTCAATTGATTTTTTACCATGAGTAACGGTCAGTCGGACAATTTCTGGGTTGCAGAGTCCGACTCCCGCATTGAGAGTGTCCTCAATATGAGATTCAATAGAATCATCAGCATCAAATACAGCAGAAATTCCACCTTGCGCATAATAGGTGCTGCTAGAGGTTAAAGCGAATTTTGATAATACCGCCACATGGATAGTTGGGCTGGCTAACTTTAGCGCTAAACAGAGACCAGCACCACCGCTACCAATGACGAGCACGTCAAAATTATTTGAGTAAGGCATAGATTTTATTAAGTTTACATCCACAGTTAATAAAGTAATGAAAAAAGTTCATAAACTTAAGTAAGGTTGTGGCTTAGTTATCATGGTTTATGGATAATAACGCTTTTTATAGCGACAACACAATTTTTGTCCATCATAGAACTTTTATGGATTGTGTTTGTCCATTCATATCGTTAAAGAGTATTAGTGACTAGTCATAATAAGTACAGCGAACAACTAGACGAAGATCTCGTGCGGCGAGTGCAACGAGGTGATAAATCAGCCTTTGATTTTTTGGTTATTAAATACCAGCATAAAATCATTCAGTTGGTTAATCGTTACGTAAAAGATCCCAGTGAAGCACAGGATGTGGCGCAGGAGGCTTTTATAAAAGCTTATCGGGCATTGGGCAGTTTTAGAGGAGAGGCAACTTTTTATACGTGGCTTTATCGGATTGCTATTAATACAGCAAAAAATTATTTACTCTCCAGAGCTAGGCGAAACGCAAATTATCAGGTAGATATTCAAGAGGCCGAAGTGCTTGAAAATGCACCTCAATTACAAGGCTTGGAGACGCCAGAAAGGCTGTTATTAAATCAAGAGATTATTGATGTTATTAACGCCGCAATCGATGAATTACCTGAAGAAATGCGTACCGCCATTATATTACGAGAATTTGATGGCATGAGTTACGAAGAAATAGCCGAGGCAATGGATTGTCCTGTTGGTACGGTACGATCACGTATATTTAGAGCGCGTGAGGCAATTGACACTAAATTAAATCCTTTATTAGAACAAGGTGATGTTTGATGAATGACCCACTAAATGAGAAAATCTCTCAGTTACTTGATAATGAACTTGATCATGAAGCGTCCTTAATTTTACTTAAAACGTTGAAGGTAAGGCCGGAGTTGCATGAAAAATATAATCGTTATCAAGCGATTAGTCAGCTTATAAAGTCGGAATCAACCGTTTTGGCCACCGCTGATTTTGTAACCGCTGTCAGTAAAAAACTACAGAACGAACCCTTTTATTTAGTGCCACAAGCTACCGTTGCTAAAAAAATATATAAACAACTAGCAATAGCCGCATCAATGGTCGCTGTTGTTGTGATAACCAGATATGCGATCAATCATCGTGCAACTGAGGAGTTAGGGCTTCAAGTCGCCAATACTCAGCACATTGAACTAATCAATCAAGCGGCTAAGTCCATTGATTATCCGCTTAATAAACAAATAAATGACTATCTCCAAGCCCATCGTGAGACGACCTTTGAGAATGAGCAAGGGTATTATCCTTATGCTAGAGTTAGTTCATATGGCCATCAATAAGTTTTAAGCTTATTGGCATTATCAATTTAATAATTTAATCACTATTAGGGAATGAGGTTTTTATGCTTAAAAAGCTTGGTTGGTATGTTTTTCTAGTTTATCTTGGTAGTCAAAATGTTTTAGCGCAACTCCCCGACTTTACCGAGATGGTTAAGGTTAATGGTGTGGCCGTTGTTAATATTAGTACGACTCAAAAAGCTAAGCCAGAAGCTCCTGACGGTCAAAAAGAGCAACCTATGCCAGAAGGGATGCCGCCTGAAATGGAAGAGCTATTTAAACATTTCTTTAATAACCCTGATGGCGGTGGTTATGGTGGTGGTGGAGATACTCAATCATTAGGGTCAGGTTTTGTAATTTCTAAAGATGGCTATGTCTTAACTAATCATCATGTTGTAAAAGATGCAGATGAAATTATTGTTAAATTTTCTGATAGACGAGAATTAGTAGCGAAACTGATTGGCTCTGACGTACGTACAGATGTCGCGGTATTAAAAGTGGATGCTAACGATCTACCGATGGTCACTATTGGGGATCCTAATAATTTACAAGTCGGTGAATGGGTTTTAGCGATTGGATCACCTTTTGGGTTTGAGCAGTCGGTCACAGCGGGGATCGTCAGTGCAAAAGGTCGTAGTTTACCTGGTGGTAATTACGTGCCGTTTATACAAACCGATGTAGCGATTAATCCAGGTAACTCGGGCGGGCCTTTATTCAACATGGATGGTAAAGTTGTGGGCATCAATTCACAAATTTATAGCCGTACAGGCGGTTTTATGGGACTTTCATTCTCTATCCCCATGGATGTTGTCATGAATGTGGTTCAGCAAATAAAAGCCAGTGGTAAAGCGGCTCATGGCTGGTTAGGTGTACAGATACAAGATGTTACACGTGAACTGGCGGAATCATTTGGGATGAAAAAACCACAAGGCGCCTTAGTTTCCAAAATAATTCCGGGTAGTCCCGCTGAAAAAGCACAATTGCAGATTGGCGATATCATTACTGAATTTAACGGTCAACCGATTGATAATTCCGGTGATTTGCCGCCTATGGTCGGTATGACGCCGATTAATGATAAGGCGACACTGAAAATTCTCCGACAAGGCGATGAAAAAACTATCGCATTTGACATAGGTTTATTACCTGAACAAGTTGATAAAGTAGCGGCTAATAAAGTCGATAAAGCTAAACCTAGTAATCGATTAGGTGTTAGTGTGACGGAGTTAACAGCAGAAGAAAGAGACGCTTTACAAGTCACTAAGGGCGGGGTGTTAGTTCAAGATGTTGCAAAGGGCATTGCAAAAAATGCCGGTATTCAACCAGGCGATGTCATCTTACGGATGGCTAATGAGACGATTACTAATGTGGATTTTTTCGAAAAAACCATAAAAAATCTTCCTGTGGGTAAAAGCATTGCTGTCTTGATTCAACGTCGAGGAAGCCCCGCCTTTTTAGCGCTAAAAATAGACAAGTAGTTTAAAATGGCCTTGCCCAAGACCTTGGGCTAGGCCAAATTTTTGCCTAGACAGGCATTAAAAAGTAAAAACATAGAAGGAGTAGTAAATGATTTTAGTAACCGGTGGTGCTGGTTTTATAGGTTCAAATTTTGTCTTGGATTGGTTGGCGCAATCGGACGAGGAGATTATTAACCTTGATATATTAAGCTACGCAGGTAATCGAGAAAATCTAGCTACCTTAGATAAAGATAGTCGGCATATTTTTGTTCAAGGTGATATTGGCGACACGGTATTGCTGACTCATCTGCTGAAACAGCACAAACCAAGAGCCCTAATCAATTTTGCAGCTGAAAGCCATGTTGATAGATCAATCCATGGGCCAGAAGATTTTATTCAAACTAACATAGTCGGTACTTTTCATTTATTAGAAGCGGTAAAGACTTATTGGTATAACTTAGAAGGTGAGGCTAAACAAGCGTTTCGCTTCCTGCATGTCTCTACAGATGAAGTCTATGGCTCTTTAGTTAAAGATGAGCCAGCCTTTACAGAAAACCACCGTTACGAACCTAATAGCCCTTATTCAGCGAGTAAGGCGGCGAGTGATCATTTGGTTAGAGCCTATCATCATACCTACGGCTTACCTGTTTTAACGACCAACTGTTCAAATAATTATGGCCCGTATCATTTTCCAGAAAAATTAATCCCATTAATGATTGTTAATGCGCTTGCAGGAAAACCGTTGCCTGTATACGGCGATGGACAGCAAATTCGTGACTGGCTTTATGTTAAAGATCATTGTAGTGCCATTCGTCGAGTACTTGAGGCGGGTCAATTGGGGGAGGTTTATAATATAGGTGGCTGGAATGAAAAAGCCAATATAGATATTGTTCATACTGTCTGTAACTTATTAGATGAGCGCTCTGCTCGAGTTGATGGTAAAAGCTATAAGGAACAAATTACTTATGTCACAGATCGCCCAGGACATGACCGCCGTTACGCCATTGATGCCAGTAAAATAGAACGAGAACTGGGTTGGAAACCATCTGAAACCTTTGATACAGGTATTAAAAAAACAGTGCAATGGTATTTGGAAAATCAACACTGGGTGGCTAACGTCCAGTCAGGTGCTTATCGCGAATGGGTTGAAAAGAATTATATCGATCGCGTTATATGAAACCGCTTAAAATTTTATTGTTTGGTAAAAATGGACAAGTGGGCTGGGAGTTGCAACGTAGTCTTAGTCCTTTAGGGGTTTTAGTCGCATTAGAGGCTAAAAGTGACGTGTTGTGTGGAGACTTAAGTAATCTTGAAGGAATTGCTCAAACGATACGCGCCGTTTCTCCAGATGTCATTGTCAATGCTGCGGCTTATACAGCAGTTGATAAAGCCGAAACCGAACCAGAATTAGCGCACCTTATTAATGCACTAGCGCCAGGCATTATGGCGGAAGAGGCTAAACGTAGTGGCGCTTGGTTAATTCATTACTCAACTGATTATGTGTTTGATGGGAGTGGTGATCGGCCGTGGCAGGAAACTGATTGCACTAGCCCCCTCAGTATTTATGGAAAAACTAAGCTAGAGGGCGAAGTCGCCATTCGTGAGTCAACCTGTAAACACCTTATTTTTCGCACGAGTTGGGTTTATGCAGGGCGCGGCGGAAACTTTGCAAAAACCATGTTAAGGCTCGCACAAGAGCGAGACCACTTAGCGGTAATTGACGATCAGATAGGCGCGCCAACGGGGGCTGATTTATTAGCAGATGTAACCGCGCACGCGCTCATTAAGATACAGCAATGCGAAGATTTGTCGGGTGTTTATCATTTAGCGGCAGGAGGCCAAACATCTTGGTATGACTATGCTAAGTTTGTGCTTGAGTTTGCTAGAGATGCCAACCTAGAGCTCAAAGTGGCATCAAACGCTATTGAAGCCATCCCGACCAGTGCCTATGCAACGGCTGCTAAACGACCTCTTAACTCTCGTTTAGCCACTGCGAAATTACAAAATACTTTTAATTTACATTTGCCTCATTGGCAAGAGGGTGTCAAACGAATGCTAACGGAACTTCTAGAAAAATTATGATAACTAAACGTAAAGGCATTATTCTCGCAGGAGGCTCAGGCACTCGCTTATACCCAGTGACAAAAGTGGTGTCCAAACAATTATTGCCGATCTACGATAAACCCATGATCTACTATCCCCTTAGTACGTTGATGTTGGCAGGTATCCAAGATATTCTTATTATTTCTACTGAACAAGATACGCCCCGTTTTGAACAATTGTTAGGTGATGGCAGTGCGTGGGGGCTTAATCTGAATTATGCTGTACAGCCGAGTCCGGATGGACTTGCACAAGCCTTTATTATCGGCAAAGATTTTATTGGGAGTGATCCTAGTGCGTTAGTATTAGGTGACAATATTTTCTATGGGCATGATCTGCAAATTCAATTAGAGCAAGCAATGATGCGTGAACAAGGCGCCACTGTTTTTGCTTATCACGTGCAAGATCCTGAACGTTACGGTGTGGTTGCTTTTAATCAGCAAGGTCAAGCGACCAGCTTAGAAGAAAAACCCAAAAGCCCTAAAAGTAATTATGCGGTGACCGGGTTATATTTTTATGATAATCAAGTGGTCGATATAGCCTCGACCCTTAAACCGTCAGTGCGTGGTGAGCTGGAAATTACTGATCTGAATCGCATCTATTTAGAGCGCGAGCAACTTAACGTAGAACGCTTGGGCAGAGGGTTTGCTTGGCTGGATACCGGTACGCATGAAAGCTTAATCGAAGCCAGTAATTTCATTCAAACGATTGAACATAGGCAAGGTCTAAAAGTAGCCTGTCCTGAAGAAATTGCTTACCGAAAAGCCTTTATCACGGCCGAACAGTTAGAAAAACTAGCACAGCCTATGGCTAAAAACGGCTATGGTCAATACTTACAACGATTATTGAAAGAGGGGCTTACACCATGATAATTAAGCCAACAGCGCTTTCTGATGTCGTTATTATCGAGCCCAAAGTCTTTGGTGATGCGAGAGGCTTTTTTTACGAAAGTTTTAATCAAGCAAAATTTGAAACGGCGATTGGCCGTTCGGTTAATTTTGTACAAGATAATCATAGTCGCTCAGCTAAAAATGTACTGCGTGGTTTGCATTATCAAATTCAACAACCCCAAGGGAAGTTAGTGCGGGTCGTTGAAGGCGAAGTTTTTGACGTAGCGCTTGATATACGCAAATCATCAGCTACTTTTGGACAGTGGGTTGGTGAGTTTTTATCTGCAGAAAACAAGCGGATGATGTGGGTGCCAGAAGGCTTTGCACATGGCTTTATCGTACTTTCAGAGGTTGCTGAGTTTCTTTATAAAACGACTGATTATTACGCACCAGCGTATGAGCGGAGTATCATTTGGAATGACCCCGCTATAGGCATACAGTGGCCTGTCAATGATGAACCTATTTTGTCATCTAAAGATCAACAAGCACACACCTTAGCCACTGCAGAATATTTTGTCTAAGCTTTTTTGAGGGTATTTCTTAAGAACACTTTAGTTGTAAGCCGTCTAAACAAATTAAATGTTAATTATTTCAAATAAGTCATACCTTTTATGTAGCGCACATAGGAATGTTATCCTCAGCTTTTTTTTGGCCTTTATGACCTTAAATGCCCAAGCTCAAGACATCGATAACAGTGAGGATTTGTTACAACAAATTCTCTCGTTACAAAGTCAGATGGGCATTAAAATGACGGGATTGGAAAGAATTCAAAAGGAAGAAAAAATTCCCAGTGGGGGTAGTGTAGAGCAGCAACTTGAACAACTCTTGCGCACCTACAATCATATTATCAGCCGTGATGAGAAGGGGCAGATTGATCGTGTCATTATTGTTAACAAAAAGCAAAAAACCGAAAGTGAACGTATTATTTTACCTACAATGCAGCAGGGCAATCATTTTATGGTTTCTGTCGCCCTTTCAGGGGCTAATAGTCATTGGAACACACTGGATATGATTATCGATACGGGTGCGGATTTAGTGGTGTTGCCTGAATCGATGATTCCCTTATTAGGTCTTGAAAATAGCACGTTTAACCATAAAAAGATGCAAACGGCAAATGGGACTGCGGATGCCAAAATAGGTCTATTACAAGAAATGAAATTGGCTGGCGAAACACTGGTGAATGTAGAAGTTGCGTTTATTGCTGACGCTCTATTAGGGAATAATAGATTATTGGGGATGAGCGTTTTAGGACGTTATCAACTTAATATTGATGAGCAAGCGAATTTAATCACGTTGATTAAAAAATAATTAACGTTAAGGCCGTTCAACTTGAAATGCCTGGTTTTGATACTCAATCAGCAGGCTATCTGGCAGAATAGCTTTTAACACCATGCCCTCTTGTATCGATTGCCCCGCCTTATACTTATGCATATCAATCATCACGAAACTTTCTTCTGCCTGCTCAGCGTGCACAAAAACATTGATAGTGAATTTTGGTACTGATCGACGAAACGCCAGGGGTAAATCGCTTAAAAAAGGAGTTTCTTTATTGTTAGGTATTATTGTTTGTGGGAGGGTATTCAGTTCGTTGGTTTTTACAAGTGCGGGGCTATTTTCAGTAGAGGAGTCAATTTTCTCAGGATAGTTTGGTAACTCAAGCGCTTCACTGCTTATTTTTTTTATAGACGTTTTTGCTGGTAACGGTTCAACAGTAGGCTTTTGGGTGTTAATGTGTGTTTCAATAGCGATTTTATCAGGGAGTACGGTTTGCGTAAGCGTATCCGGTAGGGCGGGAGGGATAGGTACAGACTTTTGTGTTAAGGGACTATTAGGCGCAACCTGAAGAGTCGGTGCTGTGTAATACCGTAACCCTGCAACACCACCTACAATCAACAAGACATTACCGATGATTAGCAACACATAAAATTGAAAGGATTTGTTCTTATGGGGTTGCAGTGGGTTAATAACAATTCTATCAGTGACAGTCTCCGCCTTTAGCATCTGTCTTTCTTGTTCTGATTTGCGTAAGGCATTTAAAATAAAAGACATACTTAATTTATTATTTCAAGCTGAGAAAATTCAACTGCACGAGCCAAATCTTTTAGATGATCCAGCGTTTTGGCGCCTACTTTACCATCCTCTTTTAAGTGATGCTGGTGTTGGAAGATTTTAATACGTTCGGATAAGGCATTATCATAAGCGCGGGGTTTATCAACGGTGACACTTTTTCCATCAAACGTATTTAATATATAGCGTAACCACACCACATTATCTGAGGGCTGTTGAGAGGCAATCCATTTAACATCAGGGATGGGTGGGGCTATTAGCGTTAAATAGTAGCCATTCCAATATTTCAAGACATCGGCAACGGGATAGCTTATTTTGTCGCTAAAATAAATGACGGACTGATTCTGACCGAATCCAGTCACCAATGCGTGATATTTTTTGGTTTCGCTAAAAGGAAATTCTAAAATAACAGGTTGCTTGAGTGCCAGTATGGTTTTCCACGTGGCTTCTCCCATTACACAACGTAATCCCGTTGACTCTAATGTTTGACAATCAACTTTATGATTTTCCGGAATCGTCTTACCCCACGATTTCAAGCTCATTAATAAGGCTGTATCCAAAGAAAACAGAGGGTTGTTGATCCACTCGTCGAAATGGAGGGTGTTAGTCGTTGGTATATGCTTTATTTTTTCAGCGCTGGGTAATGGCTTTTCTTCAGATTTAAACGCTGGCAGAAGGTCAAAAGGTTTTGCTGCCAGAGTAAGCAAGACTTGCTTAATATCTGTTTGTTTATAGCTAGAAAAATAAAGACTAGTCAGTATGCTGACCATAAAAAACAAGCCTAAAAATACGTTAAAGACGGATAATTTTTTATCGGCCTTAGTTAAGACTTCCTTGGCGGCAAGTTCAATAATAGCGGAATTAATCACGGTCACGTTAGTTGAATAAGCCCCTAAAAGAGCTCGATCACAAAGGATGTTAATTAATCGGGGTATGCCTGCAGACAACTGATATATTTTACGAAGCGCTGATTCATTAAAAATATCCTGATGGCCTTGGCTTACCCGTAAACGATGGCGAATATAAGCGCGTGTTTCTTGTTTTGATAAAGGTTGCAGGTGATAGCGGGCGGTAATTCGTTGATTTAACTGTCGTAATTCCTTTTTTTGCAACAAATCCTTTAGCTCAGGCTGACCTACCAAAATAATACGCAAAAGTTTAGTTTTGCTGGTTTCAAGATTGGTTAATAGACGAATTTGTTCCAGCACATCCAGGCTTAAATTTTGTGCTTCATCAATCAATAAAACGGTGCGTCTGCCCTTAGCATGAGCCGCCAGTAGATAGTGGTTTAATAGATCAATCAGGATTTTTAAGGACGCTTGATGTTTGTCGTAGTTAATAGCGAGTTCATCACAAAGCGTCGCTAGGAGTTCGAGCACATTCAGTTTTGAATTTAAAATGAGCGCAACATCAATGTTTTTAGGAAGTTGCTGTAAGAGGCAATGGCATAACGTTGTTTTTCCAGTCCCCACTTCACCGGTTAAAGCGACAAAGCCGCCACCAAAATCCATTCCGTAAAGAAGGTGTGCTAAACCTTCTTGGTGACGAGCACTCATATACATAAAGTGCGGATCAGGCGAAATGGAGAAGGGCAATTCGCTAAAATGAAAGTGTTGTTTATACAAAGTGATGAATAGTCAGTTAGCGCTACAGTATGTTAATTATTGTAACCTAGAACAGACCGCAGCTGAGGTTTTAAATCTTAGCGTAGGGACTGTTCCTGCACGCCTAGATTATTAATGCCATCGGCTTTTTCTTCTTTGTAAATGTTAGTTAATTTTCGTTTAAATTCGTTAGATATTATCCGAGAATCTTGCTTGTTTTTAACTACACGGGGCGTAATCAAAATAACTAATTCTTTTTTATTGTCATCTTTAGTGGTACCTCCAAACAACGAACCTATTATGGGTAATTGATATAAGATAGGTACGCCATTTTTATTGTCCGTAACTTCATCAGAAATCAAACCGCCTAAGACAATGGTTTCGCCGTCAACGACTGCCACGGAACTCGCAATTTCTTTTTTATCTATAGTAGGTGATTGTTTTTGAGTTTCCGTTGGGTCCGTTACTTTCACTACATTGCTAACCACTTGTTTAAGTTTCATTATAACCAAGCCATTTGCATTGACTCTAGGAGTAACTTCCAAAGTAACACCGGTATCTTTATATTGTATGGTATTAGATTGAGCGCCACTAGCACCTGTAAGCCCGCCCCCTAGAGGAATCGTTGTGCTGCCGGTTGAAATAGGTACTTGTTCGCCGACATTTATTTTTGCTTTATGGTTATTTAAAACCATTAAGGACGGAGACGAAATTACATTGATATTATCTAGTTTAGCTTCAGCTTTTATAAGTGCTTTTACTGCGCCTGCATCATAAAAAGTGCTGAGACCACCTGTTGCTGTTGCCAGCGCTAGTGATTGACCTGCATTAATTAACGTTTGGCTATTGCCATTATTCAAATACCAAGAGATACCATATTCTAGATGATCTTTTAACGTAACCTGTACAACCGTCGCGTCAATTAAGACTTGTAGAGGCATTACATCGAGTTGCTCAACCACTGGCAGTATCACTTCATAATCTTGTGCTGAAGCAACAATAATCACTGAATTATTGGGTTCGTCGGCAATGATTTTTACCTTGCCCACATTAGATACTTTGATAGAGCCGTTTTCTGTAGGCTCCAAGGAGGTTTTATCTTCTATTTCATTAACAGCAAAAGTGCTTAAATTGCTCGACATCGTATTTCCCGCGCCTGAAGAAGCACTATCCAACCCTGAAGAGGCGTTTCCTGAACCAGAGGTGTTGTTACTTGAAATGCTTTCAGCAATTTCCCCCGGCGCTACCTTTGCTGATTTTTTTTGACCTTTACCATCCGTAAAAATGTCATTTAGCGTGTCCGCTAGCTCTCCGGCATCAACATGTTGGACTTTATAAACATTAACGCCGCCACCCGAGGCAGTATTAGCCTTGTCCAATCTGTTTACCCACTCTTCAATATCATTAAGATAATGAGCCTGATGGGTCACCGCCAAGACGGCATTTAAACGACTTATGGGCATAAACTTAAAAAAATCTGCGTCGCTATCCTTACCTTTTTGATAAAAAACCCCTTCCAGCTCTTCTATCATGGTTTCTGGATCCACATGACTCAGCGGAAACAAACCAAAGGATCGTCCTTTTAGCAAGTCAATATCAAAGGTATGTATCATATCCATGACGCGCGCTATTTCATCAGCGGTTCCAGCCGCAATCATAATATTACGTTTGCCATCAACATTAAGAATGGTTTTATCTTGCACTAGGGGTTTGATAATATCCGCAATATCCTGAACGGCGACATTTTTAATGGGTATTACCCGAGTTTGATAACCCGCAGCTCTGCCAGACAACTCAGAAGA
>CAMDWT010000047.1 GCA_945877505.1 Crenothrix polyspora | reverse complement strand
TATTGTTTTCCAATTTAATTTAATTTACTCATACTTTCAAAGGCAATCGATTTATCTTAATCCCTTTAAACTCTTACACCAACTATTAACGTCCTAAATAAGTTCGCCAGAACTGAGCAATTTCTTCAACTTCTTTCCAAGTTTGGCTTGTTTGTACGATCTGATCAAATACTTTAGGCCATTGTGCGGACTGAGGCTTTACTTGCTGACGAATTGTATGCAAGTCTTTGTATCCATAATAAAAGTCATCTTCAAAAGTAATTTGCTCCACACTTTCAAAATCATGAATAAACTCAGCCTCATCTAGAAATTCATAAATACCATCAACGGTATTCTTAGGGGATGTCGTGAGTTGATCGTATTCAACAAAATGCATGCAATCTTGCCAGCCACGCGTAACAGCATCACAAATAGAATTATAAGCTCGCCCTACATTTGCATTATCACTTAAAAAATATTCCATACGACCTAATGCCGTCTTAGATTTAATAAGATTTTCGATTTCAAAAGGTGTCTGGCTTAACGCTGAAGAACGACGAAAAACCATTTCAAAGGAAGCCAGCACATCACGTAAATCTCTCACCACCACAATTACTTTAACTTTATCCCGGCCTCCCATTAATTCAGCCGCCATCTCAAGATACTCTAGCCAAGCACGACTCTTATCAATACATACTGCTTTATCTGTATGTCGAAAATAAGATTGCAAAATACCATTAAGGACGTCATGCTTTAAGGTCTCACTTTTACGTCGCCCCATAGCACAAAATACATTATTTTTATCCCATTCGTTGCGCACCTGCACCAATACATCCAGAATACCTGATGTAGGCGTCACATAAAATCGAGGATTTTGTCCAAGAATATTCATCAGTAAAGTTGATCCACTTCGAGGCAAACCCGCAACTAAATAAATTTTTTTCAAAATAACTCTCCGAGAAATTAAACATGTATTTCTAATAAATTAAAATCATCACCTTAAACACCTCATAAAATATGGTTTTAGCCTTATGTTACTCAATGTAAAACGATAGACACACTTAAAGCATATCAACCATTTTAAATTCAACTTCTTTTTTACTAAAAATAATCGCATACAACTTCATTGCAATTAGATAAACAAGCCCACCTACCACAAGAGAGTTTGTTACGGGAATCCCAAAATCTGTTACATACCTACCTACGACAAAACCTATGGACCATGCTAATATTGCAATTGGATTACATACTTCTACCATATCAGGCAACCGTCCCTTTATTCTCGAATCATCAAGCACCTTACGGTGTCTCATCAAAACATAATAATCGATGACTATGATACCTACAATAGGTGGGATTGCTTCTGCTAACAATATCAAGAAGCTTGTAAAAAAACCAATCACGCCAACCACTGACAATATAGTACCAATAAATCCTACAAATAAAGTTACCGCTGCTCGACTTAATTTAATCTTAATCACGACATCAAAAAAGTTTGTAATACCTAATGAAGCACTATAAAGATTCAGATTATTACTTTTTACTGTAGAGAAAACAACCATAAGCGCCCCAAATATACCTGAAAAAGATAGCATAATGACATCTACATCAGCTGACCTAGCTGCATGAGACATTAAGACACCTATCATTCCAAAGCCCAGTTCACCTAAAAATGTACTGATAAGACATATCCAGAAAACGTCTTTACCTGTATGTACAAATCGACACATGTCCGGTGTAATGACTGCACCAATTATAAAACTACCCGCAACCATAGTTATAGCTTTACTCATTGGAATTAACTGGCCGGGAGGTGATGAGTTTATTAAATCAGTCAAACTGGTTCCTATTAACATCTCTGTCAATGCATAGATTGTCCCAAATACGAATAACGGCAAGGCTATATTTGCCGTCATTGATAAAAATCTAACACCGTAAACTACGAGAAAAGTCAGTACTAAACCAGTTAAAATTGACCAAATTTCAAAATTAAAAAAACCCGTTGCCTTAAAAAGACCATTAGCAAAAATAGAATTTTGAATTCCAAACCATCCTATTGTTGATACAGCAATTACTAAACCGATTAAGGCTGATCCAAAATTACCAAAACCTGACCAACGACTTAGCAAACTACTTGACAATCCTTCTCTAGCAGCAATCGTACCGAGCGCCCACCCTACAAGCTGCAATATTATGCTTCCAAAGAAAAAAGCCCAAAAACCTTGCCAAAAAGTAAGGCCGTAACCGAGAGTAAGGCCAACCATTAGTACTGGCAAAGAAGATAATCCACCTAACCTTACAACCATAACCTTCCAAGTAGGCAATTTTCCATTTAATGGCACTCTTGATAATGGATAATCATCCTTTGATTTTATTTTTTTCATCAAACCCTTTAATCTTATCCGGCAATTTAGATTGATTTCTTTGTACGAACTTCTACGAATTTAATGAAATTATATAAATGTCCTTAAAGGAAACATGTAATTTGACATCTACAAATAACTAAATAACTTAGGACAAATCACATTAATTCATGACAACCCAGCCAATCTAATTACAACTGACTAACTTTCTGATATTAATGTATGAATGTTAGTAAAATACACTTAATTGTCTAATTTAGCCTGCTCGTATTACCAACATTTGATAACTGTCATGAACTTTTTGATTTTTTTATGAATTAACTCACCTGTTATGACTCATTTAAGCAGGCTCATTCAATCCAAAATGGATAGATGAATCTATGAAGAAAACACAATGAAATTTTATCACCTTACTAAAATCCGACAAGAGACAAGATATAATAGAATGTTTTGTATGGATTATTTCTTAAATGAAACACCACTTATCTCACAGTGTTCAAACACACCTTAAGCAGCAAAAAATAACATAATATCACTAAGACAGCCTTTTTTGGACTAAGATTATTCAATTATCATGCTTAAGATCCACCATCCCATTTAAGTACTTTCTTTTTCATTAGAATAGTTTTGGCCTCCTGGATATCATCAACACCCGTTTGAAACTTGCCAGCTCTTATTGCATATTTTGCAGATCTAAATCGCGCACTAGCACGAGGTAAAATAATTGAGTTATTTCTGTTTTCAGCTGCAAGTTTTAGAGCCATGTCCACTAATTCATCAAAACCTTCAGAATCATGGTCATTCCCCATTCTAATTAAATTATCAGAAAGCGTAAAAAGTAATGACAAATCTTCATTCACTGGCTCGCCAGCAGCCTGAGCGTTACTGAAAAAAGTTAAAGACAATATTATGGCTAAAGATAGTGATTGGAATTTCATGTATTACCTCTTTTATTTTTCTAATTATTATTTTAATTTAATTGGTACTCAGCGTTCTAAAACCTATCAACATTATTAGTATGATGCTTAATAGATTGGCGCGCGTGTGGTCACTATAGTTAAAGGCAGACAAGCTGTCAATAAGATTTCGAATCGAAACTAATGTTACCCTGATAACCTATATAATAGACGCTAAGTGATCGTCCATTCTGACTTATTAATTATATTCTCGCCCCTTTCCCTTTACCAAGATATCAATCTTTATAATAGTTTACTGATTGACTAATTAGTCAATCATCTCAGCCCATTTTGTAATTTGAGCACCGATTCCAGATCAAATCAAAGCATAATGACGGCAAACATGGCATAATGAAGGTCTTTTATTATGAATAAGTGATCTTCAGCTACTCAATAATCTATTGTGCTGATTTAACTTATCCAGTCTACTTTATTACAATTTTAGCCCGTCATGAAACTAGATGATCAAAAACTTCGCGAACTAGGCTTAGCTGTTATTCAAGTAGAAGCGCAAGCAATTTCAGCGTTAGCTGAACAAATTAATGATCAATTTATTGCTGCCTGCAAACTCTTATTTAATTGTACTGGCCGTGTTGTTGTTATTGGCATGGGTAAATCCGGACATATAGCAGGTAAAATTGCAGCAACGCTTGCTAGTACAGGTACACCCGCTTTTTTTGTGCATCCAGGAGAAGCCAGTCATGGCGACTTGGGGATGATTACCACGCAAGATGTTGTGCTGGCGTTATCCAATTCTGGTGAAACGGAAGAGATTTTAAAAATACTACCCATTATTAAACGATTAGGTGTGCCTTTAATTGCCATGACCGGCAATCCAGCCTCAACTTTGAGCCTTGTCGCCACCACACATATCAATGTTGCGGTTACTCAAGAAGCTTGCCCCTTAGGGCTTGCCCCGACCTCCAGCACGACTGCAGCCTTAGTCATGGGGGACGCCTTGGCGGTCTCATTACTTGAAGCAAGGGGTTTTACACGCGATGACTTTGCCTTATCTCATCCTGGCGGCAGTTTAGGACGACGTTTATTATTAAGGGTGAATGACATTATGCATAGCGGCGACAATATTCCTTTAATTTCTGAATCAGCACTCATAAGTCATGCATTACTCGAAATGACTGAAAAAAAATTAGGGATGACCGCCATTATCAATGATAACAATGAGGTCGTAGGCATTTTTACGGATGGTGATTTAAGACGCACTCTGGCCAAAAACCTTGATCTACAGGCTACGCCTATTAGTGTAGCCATGACCCCACATTGCACCGTTATTTCTGAAGACATTCTTGCTGCTGAAGCCATGCAAATTATGGAACAGAAGAAAATTAATGCGCTGATCGTCGTCAATAAAAATAAGCAAGCCATAGGCGCTATAAATATGCACGACTTAATTCGCGCAGGGATTGTCTAATGACATTAATAACAGAGACTTCTTTATTAAATATTTCTGAAAAAGCCAAAAAACTAAAGCTTTTAATTTTAGACGTAGACGGCGTGCTAACGGATGGTAAGCTTTTTTTTGATGATCAAGGTAATGAATATAAGTCGTTTCATGCCAGAGACGGTCATGGTATTAAGCTTTTACGTCAAACAGGGGTTGAAGTTGCTGTCATATCAGGTCGAAAATCTAACTCTGTAGCACTACGTATGAAAAGCTTAGGTATTGAACATGTTTATCAAGGCCATGAAAATAAAGTAGGTGCTTTTAATGAAATTCTACAAAAATTAAACCTTACGCCAGAACAAGTCGCCCATGTCGGTGATGACTTGCTTGATCTACCGCTAATGATCAGAGTCGGTTTGCCTATTGCTGTTTCTAATGCGAATTTTGCTGTTATTCAACGTGCTGATTGGTGCACAAAATTAGCCGGTGGAGAAGGTGCAGTTCGTGAGGTCTGTGATTTTATTATGCAGGCTCAAGGTCACTTTGATGAAGTTCTAAACGCTTACCTACAATGAGTTTACGAGAAAACAACATCTACTTTTTTCTAGTTGTCATCGCTTTAATCAGTGGTTTGCTTGTTAAATTTACGGGAATAGTTGAAGAACCTCAGAGTTTGGTTCCTGAAAATAGCCCTGATTACTTCAGTGAAAACTATATAAAATGGGAAATGAATGAACGTGGCACCGTAAAAAATAAATTACTCTCTGCTAAAATTACACATTTTAGCAATGATGGTACGACTCACACGCTGAAGCCCGTTATGTCTTTTTATAATGAAAAATCTCTACCTTGGGTTGTCACCGCAGAATCCGCCATTTTATCAGCTGACGGCAAAGATTTGCTTTTACAGGGAGTAGTCGCTATTAATCGCGAAAAATCAGTAGGCTATAATCAGCTCACTATCAACACCCGCGAATTAAAAGTAAAGCCTGAAACCAGTTATGCAGAAACCACCGAGTGGGCTGAACTTATTAGTCCACCCAATAAAACAACAGGGATAGGCATGAAAATGACTTATATTGAACCCATTCATATAGAGTTACTTGCAAATGTGCAGGGGAATTATGAAACCAAATAAAAAACAGCTCACTTTTTCTTTTTTTGCTTTAGTCATGTCTCTTATGGCGACGTCAGCATGGGCTTTAGAAACGGATGCAGACCAGCCAATCATTATCGATTCGAATACGGCGACCTATGACGATGCAACCGCAACAAGCGTCTATATCGGCGATGTCATTTCTGTCCAAGGAAGTATTCGTGTCAATTCTGACAAATTAGTTGTTTATTTTATCAATGGCGATGCTGAAAAATTAGTTTTCACAGGTAACAAAGCAAAATTCAAACAAACTCCCAGTTTAGGTGGCCAAGACATTACTGGTGAAGCTTTAACAGGTGAGTTTTATCCCAAAAAAGACTTGCTCATACTTATTAATGATGCAACGGTCTGGAAAGATAATGGCACTTATTCTAGTGATTTTATTGAATATAACATTAAAACATCACTGGTAAAAGCCGGCGAGAAAGCGACTGATTCTAAACGTGTACATGTCATTATAGGCGCAAAAAATACTGAATCAAAACCACCACAACCCGCGGCAACTTTACCAAAACAAATAGAACCCGTCGATAATCAACCAGAAGTGATAACAACGCCAACACCTACGACACCCGCTTCAAATAGTCCAAAAATGTGATGACTCAATAGGTGAACATCCCATATTATCTTTTGTTAACTCTTCGACCCTGTATTTATTAAAATGGCTACCTTAGCAGCACACCAATTAATTAAAACTTACAATAACTATAATGTCGTTGATGGTGTATCTTTTACCGTTAACTCCAATGAAGTTGTTGGCTTATTAGGTCCTAATGGAGCCGGTAAAACGACTAGCTTTTACATGATGGTTGGTTTAGTTAAAGCGGATCAAGGTCAAATTACTTTAGATTCCACGGATATAACCCATTATCCAATGCACGTAAGAGCGATTAACGGTATCGGTTATTTACCTCAAGAACCGTCCGTTTTTAGAAAGTTAAGTGTTGCTGATAATTTACGTGCTGTTCTTCAAATTCGCTCTGACTTAACAAGCGGACAAGCCGAATTAATCATCGAGGAATTATTGTTGGAGTTCCATATAGAGCATCTCCGCAACCAAATTTCACTCAGTCTTTCTGGTGGGGAAAGACGACGTGTTGAAATTGCAAGAGCGCTGGCGACAAATCCACAATTTATTTTATTGGATGAGCCCTTTGCGGGGGTTGACCCGATATCAGTCAACGAAATTAAAAAAATCATTGAACATTTAAAATATAGAGGGATAGGCGTTTTAATTACCGAACATAATGTAAGAGAAACATTAGGTATTTGTGATCGTGCGTATATACTTAACGCTGGAAAGGTTATTGCTGAGGGCACTTCTGAGGAAATCGTAAATAATGAGCAGGTTCGTAAAGTTTATTTAGGTGAAAATTTCACCCTTTAAATAACATTATGGCGACCCAACTTAACCTTATTTTATTTACCTCTATATATCCTTCTGTTTACGCTACTAATAGCTAAACTCTTTATCATCAATAGAATACGGCAACTAACACGTCAAATGCATGAAACAGTCATTAAATCTTAGGCAAGGCCAACACTTAACGATGACACCCCAATTGCAACAAGCTATTAAGTTGTTGCAAATGTCGACATTAGATTTACAACAAGAGATTCAACAAGCTCTTGAGTCAAATATAATGTTAGAGATTAATGATGAAGAAATCAGCTCGTCTGAAGATACTCCCATCCATGACAAGAAATCTGACAACAGCGATACCTTTACAAGCGAAGGTTCTCAATCAAATATACCTGATGAATTAGCCACTGATTCGTCTTGGGATGATATTTATGAGAGTAATTCTACACCCGGCACTAACAACACAGATTTGATCGATTTTGAGCCGCAACGATCTAAAACATCCACCTTGCTTGATCATTTACTATGGCAATTAGAATTAACGCCCTTCTCAGAGCGTGACCATGCGATAGCCATGGCTATAATCGATTCAATTAAAAATGACGGCTACCTTAGCAGCCCTCCAGAAGAGATATATGAGGGTCTGAAAAATCAAATTAACGACCTCGATTTTGATGAAATCCTCGCAGTTCTTCATCGAATTCAACAATTTGACCCTACGGGTGTAGCGGCTATTGACTTAAGTGATTGCTTACGTTTACAACTAATGCAATTACCCAAAAAAACCCCTTTTAAAGAACAGGCATTATTAATAGTCACTCAACATCTAACCCTACTAGCGACACATGAACAAGCATTGCTTGTTAAAAAACTAGACGTTACAGTGGCTCAATTGAATGAAATAGTATCCTTAATTAGGACATTAGATCCTAAGCCTGGTGAAAAAATACAAGCGCAAGATTCAGAATATATTATTCCAGATGTGTATGTTTATAAAAAATCAGAGTGTTGGCATGTTAAACTTAATCCTGACATCGCCCCTAAATTACGTATCAATCCATTCTATTCAACACTGATTAAAAGAGCGGATAACAGTAAAGATAATGTCTGTATGAAAGACCATTTACAAGAAGCAAAATGGTTTATTAAAAATCTGCACAACCGTAATGATACGCTCTTACGGGTTGCGAAAAGTATTATTGAAAAACAAACCGAATTTTTAGATCATGGTCCTATTGCTATGAAGCCAATGGTACTCAGAGATATTGCTGAAGAACTCAATTTACATGAATCTACAATTTCTCGAGTAACAACGCATAAATTTATGCATACTCCTAATGGTATAATTGAATTTAAATATTTTTTTTCTAGTCATGTTTCAACAAAAGGCGGGGGTGAATGCTCATCTACCGCCATAAGATCGTTTATTAAAGAATTAATCGACAATGAAAATCAAGGAAGTCCCTTAAGTGATAGTAAAATTGCCGATTTTTTACAAGCAAAGGGCATTAACGTTGCAAGAAGAACCATTGCTAAATATCGTGAGGCAATGCTTATTTCATCATCAAGTCAACGTAAGCGTATTTTATAACAACATCAATATTTCCAACCCATAAAGGAGTTTAATCCATGCAAGTTATAGTAACTGGTCACCATCTTGAAGTAACTGATGCTTTAAAAGCACATATAGATACAAAATTTGAAAAGCTAGCTAGACATTTCGACAACGTTACCGATGTACACGTTATTTTAAGTGTTGAAAAATTGATTCAAAAAGCAGAAGCGACTCTACAATTAAGTGGCGCAAAAATATTCGCTGAAGATCATCAAGAAGATATGTATGTCGCTATTGATGCAATGGTCGATAAATTAGATCGTCAAATCATTAAACACAAAGAAAAAACGGGTCACCATAGATAAAACCAGACAAGGTTAAAACACATGATAAATACTTTATCTTTGTTGTTTTAACCTTTCCACCCCTAAGCTGATGAAGTTATGAAGTTATTAATAGTAAGTGCGCTATCAGGATCTGGTAAAAGTGTTGCCTTAGATACTTTGGAAGATTGTGGTTATTATTGTATTGATAATCTCCCTTTAACCTTGTTGCAAGACTTTATCAACCATGTAATGTTTGCTGATAAAAAGACTTATGCAAAAACGGCTATTGGTATTGATGCTAGAAATCAGTTTGAAAGCTTAGCCAACTTTTCAGAGAGTTTAAAACTCATTCGTGAAAAAGGGATTGATTGTGAAATCATTTTTATGCAGGCGGAAGAATCAACCTTATTAAAACGATATAGTGAAACCCGTCGAAAACACCCATTAACGGATGAAGACATTCCGCTGAGGGAAGCGCTGAAAATTGAAAAGGAAATGCTCACGCCTATCGCTAAGCATGCTAATGTCTTAATAGACACCAGTCGCACCCATTATCATCAATTACGTGAACTTATCAGAGACCAAATAGGTGAGCGAGACTTTAGACATATTTCCCTGCAATTTCAATCCTTCGGCTTTAAACATGGCGTGCCGTTAGATGCTGACTTTGTATTTGATGCTAGAAGCTTACCAAACCCTTACTGGATACCTGAGTTACGCTCATTTTCAGGAAAAGACACCCCTGTAAAAAGCTTTTTAAAAGAACAGCCCTTAGTCGATGAATTCTTTATAGATGTCTCTTCTTTTCTGGAAAAATGGATACCCCGCTTTGAAGCAGAAGGCCGAAGCTATCTGACTATTGCTATAGGCTGCACTGGGGGGCATCATCGTTCTGTTTACCTAGTTGACGCTTTAGCTGAGCACTTCAAGAATCCGATGGTCAATGTCATTGTTCGTCATAGGGAATTAAAGCAAAATTGAAGCTATTACTCTTTTAACTACCCGGATTTCGACTGACGTACCATAAAATTCCTGCCTTTTATTTTACCGTTTTTTAAGCATACTAATGCCTTATCAATACTTCCTTGTTTAATAGCAACATAAGCATGGGCATCAAAAATATCGATCTTACCCACTTCAGCACCATCAATTCCACCTTCTCCAGTTAAGGCGCCCAATATATCACCGGGACGCATCTTATCTTTACGACCACCATCAATCCATAATGTCATCATAGGTGGCGCGAATCGTTGCTCATAACTCATTTGAAAAGGGGCTATTTCGTCCCATTTTGCCGACATAGCTTGATACTCTTCAATCCCTTTAACTCTATTTAATTCCTGCTCAGTACACAAACTAAGGGCCAAGCCTTTATTCCCTGCCCTACCTGTTCGACCAATACGATGAACATAAATTTCTGGGTCCCAAGGCAAATCATAATTGATCACGGCTTGTAGGTCTTTTATATCCAGACCACGAGCGGCAACATCGGTTGCCACCAAAACTGAACAACTTTTATTTGAAAATCTAACTAACACTTGGTCACGATGCTTTTGATCTAAATCTCCATGAAGTGCTTGAACAGAAAAACCACAATTTTCTAAATTAGAGGCTATATCCTGGCACTCTCTTTTAGTATTACAAAATACCACGGTCGACTCGGGACGATGATAGGCCAAAAGATAGCCTAAGGCATTAATTCTACGAGACTTTTCAATTTGATAAAACCGCTGTTCAATAACCGCATCATGATGACTACTATCTATGCTGATAGAAATGGGTTTGAATTGAAACTTTTGGCTTATTTCACGGATTGCATCTGCGTAGGTTGCCGAGAACAATAATGTTTGTCTATGACTGGGTGCGTATGAAATAACTTCAGTTATGACTTCTTCAAACCCCATATCAAGCATTCTATCTGCCTCATCCAAGACAAGTACTTTTAGATTACTTAAGCGCAAACTACGTTTACGAAGATGCTCTTGAATGCGTCCAGGCGTGCCCACTACAATGTGAACACCATGCTCCAAGGAACCAACTTGGGGACCAAAAGGAACACCACCACACAATGACAAGACTTTAATATTTTGGGTAAATCTGGCAAGCCTTCGGATTTCTTTAGAAACTTGATCGGCAAGCTCTCGAGTTGGACAAACCACCATCGCCTGAACTCTAAAACTAGTTAATTCCAATCGTGACAATAGCCCAATTCCAAACGCAGCTGTTTTACCACTCCCCGTTTTAGCCTGAGCGATAACATCCCTACCCTCTAAAATGTGTGGCAGCGTTTCGGCTTGAATCGGCGTTAAATGGGTGTAGCCTAGAGACTCGATGTTTTCTAGTAATGCGGCTTTTAAGGGTAAAGATGAAAATTTTGCAGTATTCACGGGGGGACTCTTTGAAGATCAAACGAGATTGGCGGCGAACTGCCGTCACTCAATCATTTATAATAACAGAAAAACTCCTAGTAGCCGGCAAGGTTATTACTTGCTTACCTTATTAAAACAAATAAGCGAACAAAATTGGTTAGCAAGGCAAGCTTAAAGCAATACAACAACCTAAACATGAATCATTTATTACTGAGAAACAACGCTTCAACTTGGGCTCTTGCCCACGGCGTTTTTCTTAAAAACTTCAAGCTTGAGTTAATACTCGGCTCATGATTAAAACATCTTATATCAATAATATTACCTAATTCAGCCCATCCGTAGTGATCGACTAAGTCAATCAATAGCGCTTCCAAGGTAATACCGTGCAAAGGGTTTTCCGGTTGTTTATCCATCATTAGCTATCCCAATAAAAAGAGTGATATTAAAAATAAAGGTTGGTGAGTCGATATCAATAACTACACTCACCTACCCTAAGCAATCGACTTTAATTTTCTCCCTCATTCCTCATGTTCATACTTACGTCTTATGGCGTCATCCCGTGCGTCATTAATTTCCCTCATAATACTTCTTACATCAGCCTGTTTAGTGCTGCTCTTAAATTGACCGGTTAAAGGGACATCCGGGGTAAGATTACCCGCCTCATAAAGCTTCCATATTTCCTTACCATAGCTAGTTTGAAGTAACTCAGGCGCAAAGCGACCAAAATAATTAGCCATATTATTAACATCACGCTCTAGCATTCCTGGTGCATTATTATTCGCAGAAGCATCGACGGCTTGAGGCAAATCGATAATGACAGGCCCATTAGAATCAATCAGTACATTAAATTCTGATAAGTCACCATGCACGATACCCGCACAAAGCATTCGTACGACTTCTTTAATCAGTAAAGCATGATAATCAAGCGCTTCTTTATGTGTCATCACTAAATCATTAAGCCGAGGTGCCGCAGCTCCGGCATCATCAGTGACCAACTCCATTAACAAGACACCTTCAACAAAATTATAAGGCTGTGGGACTCGAACACCCGCAGCAGAAAGCCTATATAAGGCGTCTACTTCAGCATTTTGCCAAACCTCTTCCTGTTGCTTGCGTCCAAATCGTGTGTTTTTTTCCATCGCACGAGCTTGACGACTATTGCGGACCTTACGACCCTCTTGATATAAAGCTTGTTTATGAAAGCCGCGCTTATTAGCTTCTTTATAAACCTTTGCACATCGAACTTCGCCCTCGGATAAAACAACATATACAGCCGCTTCCTTACCACTTTTTAATGGCCGGATCACTTCATCAACAAGACCATCGCGCACCAATGGTTCAAGACTCTTTGGAGTTTTCATTGCTTCCCTCTATCTATTGCGCTTTAAAAAAATGAAAATACTAGTCTTCATATGGAAATTCCGTCACCCATCACTGGCGATACTACTTAATATTCGTTATCATAAATCACAGCTGATTTAATCTTAAAACTTTCTAAAACGCCCAAGGCTGCCGCCCGGCCAGTTGCAAAACAAGCCGTTAACAGATAACCGCCTGTAGGTGCTTCCCAATCCAACATTTCTCCCGCACAAAAGACCTCAGGCATAGACCCTACCCTTAAGTGCCCACTGAGCCCCTCGAAAGGTAAACCACCTGCACTACTGATGGCTTCGTCTAGGGGTCTGGTTGAAACTAAGGTAATGGGTAAGCTTTTAATGCGCTCACAAAGACGGTTAAGTACTTTGTAATCTAAGGGTTCAATAACCTCTCTAATTAAGGCGGCTTTCACTCCCTCAATACCAAGACACTTTCGCAAATGATTCGCCATTGAGTTTTTACCTTGATTCTTTGATAACTGTTTAATCAAAGTCGGCAAATCTTTATCCGGAAGTATATCAATAGTAATAACAGCAAAACCTGACTTAGCAATTTCTTCTCGTAATAAAGCTGAAAGACTGTAAATTACCCCACCTTCCACACCCTTCTTTGTGATAATTAATTCACCTTGCTGGCTAACCCTAGCCCCTTTATCATTTACAAAAGAGACACGAACAGACTTTAATGGCTGTCCCGAAAACCGATCGCTAAAAAACTCACTCCAATTAACATCAAAGCCGCAATTAGCTGGCTTCAAGGGTGCTACGACAAGACCTCTATTAGCCAATATCGGTACCCATTCACCGGTACTTCCCAATTGTTTCCAACTACCACCACCCAATGCTAAAACAACAGCATCCACTTTAATAGTGCGATGACCTTCGAGGGTAGAAAAAGATAATAAAGTGTGACTATCATCGGCCCAACCTAACCATTTATGACGAACATGAAAGTTAACACCAGAACTTCTCAATCTTCGTAACCAAGCCCGCAATAGCGGAGCCGCTTTCATATCAGAAGGAAAAATACGTCCAGATGAACCCACAAAAGTCTCAAATCCCAACCCACTAACCCAATCACGAACAGATTGAGGGCTAAAATCAACCAGCATAGGTTCAATAGAACAACGCCTAGCGCCATATCGAGATAAAAACAGATCCATTGGTTCAGAATGAGAAATATTCATCCCCCCCTTACCTGCCATTAAAAATTTACGACCCAAAGAGGGCATGGCATCATACAGATCAACGTTAACCCCTGCTGCACTTAAAACTTCCGCCGCCATTAACCCAGCAGGACCTCCACCCACAACAGCAACTTTTTTGGGGCTATTAATGTCAAGTGAATTTGTCACGTCGCTAAAGATTATCTTTCTCCTTAATGTATCAAATATGCCAAACAATGGAATTATTATTGGCATTATACAATACCCGTTGTTTTTGTGGTCAGCGACTAATCAAACAATAATATTTTCGTTAATAACTTTGTAAGCTATTATTTATAAATTTACTCTAAACCAATAATAATGAACCCTTTAACTCCACACGCTCCCCAAAACATTTACACTGACATTCCTGAAGTAATGAGCAACGAATTCTTCCAAATACTTCATAAAACAAGCAATATGAAGATAGAAAGGATAATTTCAAGGGGGCATAGCACGCCAGCAGGACAATGGTATGATCAAGACAGTGATGAGTGGGTAATACTCCTTAAAGGGCAAGCAACACTTAGCTATGAAGATACTACGCAACCAGTAAATTTAAGTACTGGCGATTACCTACTCATTCCTGCGCACACAAAACACAGGGTTGACTGGACCCATCAGAGTTGTGAATCCATCTGGTTAGCGATTCATTTTAATTAATCAACTGACCTAAAATGTTGACAGAGGGGCATATTGAGTACAAAAAACAGTTCATTACTATTTTCAGCTCAGTAAACTATTATTGCTCTGGATAAACAGGTTCCTTCACCCAGAAAACCAAGGTTAGTAAAGAAAGGCTTGCAGTAGTGACCACCCAATAGGCAGGTGCGATTTGATTACCTGTGTAATTGATTAACCAAGCCGCCATTAAGGGCGTAGTGCCTCCAAAAAGCCCCATAGACGCATTATATGCAAAAGCTAATCCTGTGCATCGGACAGGGGCAGGTATTAACTCCACATTAAGCGCTACAATCCCTCCGCTTCCCATTCCAACCACAACTGCAAAGATAACTTCACCGATGAGTATCTGTATTTCATCGACAGAATGGATTAAATGAAATAAAGGTATCGATAAAAAAACTAATAAAATTGTCGATATCAACAGTATCTTTTTACGACCATAGCGGTCAGACATCCAAGCTGAAACGGGAAGTACTGCTAGTAAAACAAGCATTGCTAGAGTATTTAGCTCAAGGGCAATACTTTCAGAAAGTTTGTCGATATTGCGAATATAGCTAACGGCATAAACAAATGCCGTGTAAAAAGCGACCCCAGAACCGATATTAAGCAGTGCCACGCGGAGTACGTCCCAACGGTAACGAGTAAAGACATCCTTAACAGGGCTAGACGTTTGAGCAAGGGGTATTTCAACGTGCATATTACTGCGTATCCACCATCCAGTTAAAGCTACCAAGCCACCAATTGCAAAAGGGATACGCCAACCCCAATTTACAAGTTGATCATCAGACAGGATTGAGGATACCAAGAGCCCAACACCAGACCCTAATAAAATACCCGCGGTGCCACCCCATACACCCCAAACAGCAGTGAATGCTTTTCTATTTTTTGGCGCATTTTCGGCTAAAAATATTAATGAACTCGTATACTCACCCCCTACAGAGAGTCCTTGAATAATTCTAAGTACAATTAGCAAAATAGGTGCGGCAATACCAATTGTTTCGTAGGTAGGCAAGCAACCCATAAGAACCGTGGGCACTGCCATGGCAATAACAGA
The DNA here is from genome assembly GCA_945877505.1 of Crenothrix polyspora. Taxonomy (GTDB): domain Bacteria; phylum Pseudomonadota; class Gammaproteobacteria; order Methylococcales; family Methylomonadaceae; genus Methylobacter_C; species Methylobacter_C polyspora_A. Next base: position 899 of record CAMDWT010000047.1, on the reverse strand, counting down.
GAGCGTCATGGCCTTTTGACGACCCACTAAGTCACCAATCCGTCCAAACACCAAACCACCTAATGGTCGCACCAAAAAACCCGCAGCAAAAGCACCAAATGAAGCAATTAAAGAAACGGCTGGATCAGTCATAGGAAAGAATAACTTACCAATAATCATGGCAAAGTAGCCATAAACAGCAAAGTCATACCACTCCATCATGTTTCCAATCAAACCAATAATGATGATCTTAGGTAAAGAGGGCGCTATTGTTTTATTCGACATTTAAAAAACCTGGTTTTAATTATTTCTAAAGAAAATTATAACGTAGTTTTTCAAGGTAAAAACAATTGGTTTTTATGCGATTATAAGGCCTTCAAAAAACTTCCGCCTAAGATACTAAAGGCTCAATTTCCTGCCTTTGCTGTAAACTATAGAAATACTGATGACCAAATAATTCATACAATAAAGCTTATCGGATAACCTTGGAGTGGCTCAGTACGTTGTAATAAGAAAGTTTTAGTTTGAAAGATAACGACTTAGTAGCACAAAAAAATATGCTAATCTAAAATATGGAAAAACTGAGTATGTTTATAAATGCGACTGCATTAAACTCTTGCATAGAGTTTACTTTGAACTGACCAATATAATAATGGTAACTTACTGATAACCATGGGGTGAACGACGGGGCTCGAACCCGCGACAACCGGAATCACAATCCGGGACTCTACCAACTGAGCTACGCTCACCATAGTAATGGTGATTTTCTTTGAATGGTGCGCTTGGCAGGACTCGAACCTGCGACCCCCGGCTTAGAAGGCCGGTGCTCTATCCGGTTGAGCTACAAGCGCTAAACTGGTCGGGATGGAGGGATTCGAACCCCCGACATCCTGCTCCCAAAGCAGGCGCGCTACCAAACT
>CAMDWT010000046.1 GCA_945877505.1 Crenothrix polyspora | reverse complement strand
TTATTTGTTAACATCACTAACAATCACCACAAGTACCCACACAAATTATTTTGATCGAGTTGTTAAAGAGCGTGGAGCCGAGGCCCCGTTGAGTCAGACTATTATACAGAGCCAACTCAGTTTGTCAACTCCGTGTCGACATTTAATTTTCGTTCCGTGTCACCCCAAAGCTAGTTGCCTAACCCTGAAGTAGCCGACCATTATAACCTACCTGGCCAACTTGTCTAGCCTTAATTTCAACCTAGACCACCTCTCCCAAACCACCTCGGCTTGAAAGAACTGCGTATTATACAGGCCAACAACTAATCGTCAAGCGCTAATCTTTATTCTTGCAAATTTTCTCTTCCCCACCTGATATACATTTACAGTACCCGCTGCTATATCAAGCTTTGGATCTGACACTTTCTCTCCATCGATCTTTACGGCACCTTGATTTATCATTCTTATGGCTTCCGAAGTACTCCCTACCAAGCCAGCATCTTTCAACACATTTGCAATGCAATAACTACCTGCCTCGCAACTTAACTCTAGCTCGTCCATCTCATCAGGCATAGCGCCTCGCTGAAATCTTGCTTCAAAATTTTCTAGCGCTTTAATTGCAGAGGCCGAATCATGAAATCGCTCAATAATCTCCTGGGCTAATTTTACTTTATAATTCCGCGGATTAGCACCTTGCTCACATTCCTGCATCCATTGTTTTATTTCTGTCATTGGACGAAAGCTTAATAATTCAAAATATCGCCACATCAATTCATCTGATATAGACATTAACTTACCAAACATATCATCCGCAGCATCCGCTATACCAATGTAATTATTGAGCGACTTTGACATTTTCTGAACACCGTCCAAGCCTTCAAGTATCGGCATCGTTATAACTACCTGTGGTTTTTGCCCATACACTTCTTGTAATTGGCGCCCCACTAATAAATTAAACTTTTGATCAGTTCCACCTAATTCTACATCGGCTCTCATTGCCACCGAATCATAGCCTTGTATTAATGGATATAAAAACTCATGTATCGCTATTGACTGTCCGCTTTTAAAGCGTTTACTGAAATCATCTCGCTCTAACATTCTAGCAACTGTATGTTTAGCCGCTAATTGAATCAAATCCGCTGGAGACATTGCATTCATCCAACTTGAATTAAACATAACCTGAGTTTTACTGGGATCTAAAATTTTAAATACCTGTTCTTGATAGGTTTTCGCATTTTCTAAGACCTCCTCTCTGGTTAACGGCTTGCGCGTAACATTTTTACCTGTTGGATCACCTATCATGCCGGTAAAGTCGCCAATTAAAAACAAAATCTCATGACCGTAATCTTGAAACTGTTTTAATTTGTTAATTAGGACTGTATGTCCCAAATGCAAATCTGGCGCTGTAGGATCAAAGCCCGCCTTAACTCGTAATGGCCTACCTTCTTCTAACTTCTTAATTAATTCTTGTTTGACTAAAACCTCATCGGTCCCTCTTAACAGACTTGCTAATACGTCCTCTTGCAATTTATTTCTCCAAATTCATACTTAGTAATTTAAATAATTATAAATCTATTGCCTGACTCTTCGGCATAATTATTTTTTTGCCTTCCTAAATTGGTAAAACGTTTAAAAAACCATTAAAATATAATTAAGTAAACTTTAGAGTCTCCGTTTTGAATAAATCCCACCCATTGAGTTTGCATCTTCTAAAAAAGAAGCTTTATAACAGTCTTATTCTGTTTTTTGGGCTTGGAATAGCTTTTGCGCCTACCCTTTTACATGCTAAACCTGCCAAACCCGCTAAATCTGCTCACGCAAAACATATCAACACCCCTATCAAGCCCGTAAAAAAAACGTCAACGACTCAATCTAACAAAAAGTTAAAAACACCGGCTATCTCTATTTCCAAAGCATCTCACAAGCACACACTCGCAAAATCTAAATCAATACATAGTGTGCGACACGTTATTAACAAAAAACCATCCTATCGCTCTGCGCATAATACTTACGCAAAACAACACATACAAGAGGCTTCTTTTATAGAACCTACTACTAATAATGAGCGTATTCATACCCTAATTGATACGTATCATAACGATAATCCTGTTGTCAGTTCCACTCAAACACATTCTGATAACTATGCCCACACTGATACACCTCCTCATATCAATAGTGCGCATGGGATTGTTAGCTCATCATTAACTACAGCAGGTGAAGACGCAGGTCTGACACCTGAATTAATCGAGCAACTCACTAATATATTTGCATGGGATATTGATTTTGCGACTAATCTTAATCAAGGCGATCAATTTACGGTTATTTATGAAGAAGGTAATGACGGTTCTAGAGGCAGTCAAATTGTTGCCGCAGAATTTGTTAATCGTGGTCGGATTTTAACGGCTTTAAAGTATACGAATAGCGAGGGCAACTCCAACTTTTACAGCCCTGAAGGAAAGCCTATGCGCAAAGCCTTTTTAAGTGCACCCGTTGATTATTTACGTATTAGCTCAGGTTTTTCTACACACAGAAAACACCCGATACTAAACCGTATTAGAGCTCATAAAGGCATTGATTACGCGGCAAGAACTGGCACGCCTGTGAAATCTGCGGGGGATGGTGAAATTGCTTTTCTTGGTAATAAAGGCGCCTACGGTCAAATCTTAATCGTTAAACATGGCGAGCACTATGAAACTGTTTATGCACATCTATCTAACTTCAAAAAAGATCTTGCAAGCGGCGACCAAGTAAAACAAGGTGAAATTATTGGTTATGTTGGCCAAACTGGCTTAGCAACCGGCCCTCATTTACACTATGAGTTTCGTGTTGATGGCGCCCATCAAAATCCAGAAACTTTAAATATGGCTCAAACATTACCCCTGCACGATATTGTTTTAGCTGATTTCAAGACACAAACAAGAACGACGTTAGATCAACTCAACAAAACTAAAGCACAATCTTTATTCGCTAAAAACCAATTCCATTATAACTAATGGAATTGGTTTTAATGGAAGCCTCTAATAAGGCTTCCTTTTACTTATTACGCTGAAAAAGACGAGCCACACCCGCAAGTCGTCGTCGCATTCGGATTTCGAATGACAAACTGCGCACCTGAAATATCTTCTTTATAGTCAACTTCAGCACCTGCCAAATATTGAATACTCATTGAATCAATCAACACGGTAACACCGCCATTCTCAACACGGGTATCATCTTCATTCACTTCTTCATCAAAGGTAAAGCCGTATTGGAAGCCTGAACATCCACCACCTGAAACATAAACTCGCAATTTCAGATTATCATTACCTTCTTCGGCAATTAATTCGCTTACTTTAGAAGCAGCGCTGTCAGTAAAAATAATTGGATTAGCCATATTAATAAATCATCTATTGTATTAAAGTTATTCAAATTATGACTATACCAACCTTTATAGTCAAGAATTAAGGATAAAGCCCTATAATCTTTAATCCTAAGTCTTCTTTTAAACCAAACATCAAATTCATATTTTGAATAGCCTGCCCGGCTGCTCCTTTCACTAAATTATCTATAACTGACAATACCACAATCGTTTGTTGGCCTTGTGGTTGAAAAATTGAAATCTGACAGTTATTACTGCCCCTAACATTACGGGTATCTGGGTGCGATCCTTGTGGCAGCACATCCACAAAGCTTTCAGCATGGTAACGCTGTTCATAGAGCGCCTGAATATCCTCTATGCTTATTTTCGGAGTAAGTTCAGTTGTGGTTAGTTGCCCGTATAAAGTGGCATGAATTCCACGTATCATGGGTGTTAGATGCGGTACAAAGGTTAAGCCTACCGACTGACCTGCCGCAGATGCTAAACCCTGTCTAATTTCCGGCAAATGCCGATGCCCATTCACTGCATAAGCCTTAAAACTCTCGCCCGCCTCACTCATCAACGTTGGAATTTCTGCTTTACGCCCCGCTCCACTAACCCCTGACTTTACATCGGCAATTAATTGCTTAACATCAACCAAGTTATTTTCTATTAAAGGTAAAAAACCTAACTGAACGGCGGTCGGATAACATCCTGGACAAGCAATTAATTGCGCTTTTTTAATCGCATCACGATTAACTTCAGGTAAACCATAAAACGCTTCTGCAATTAAATCAGGACTCGCGTGCTCCATACCATACCAATGACTCCATTCTTGTGGATCTTTAATCCTAAAATCTGCTGAAAGATCAATAACCTTAATGCCTCGCGCCAACAACTGTTCGGCCATTAACATCGCCGTACCGTTTGGGGTCGCAAAAAAAACGACATCACACTCGCTCAGCCCAGCTACATCTGGCAAACTAAATTTAAGATCAATATAACCTCGCAAACTTGGATATAAAGCATCAACGCTTATACCGGCATCAGCACGTGATGTTACTACAGTCACTTCAACATCAGGATGCAAAGCCAAAATTCTTAACAATTCAACACCCGTATAACCGGTTCCGCCCACAATACCCGCACGAATCATCTTTTTTCCTACTAACACAGTGTTTATAAAAATATCAGAAGCATATAATAACCGCATCCGACTTTTTACTGTACCCAAGATATGTTTAATCACACCATGCGTGCTGTTGAAATAAATGCACAAGCACTTAAAATGGCTGTACGGCCGATTCCAAGGCCAAAAGATCATCAGGTATTAATTAACGTTATTGCTGCGGGTGTTAACCGCTCGGACATTTTGCAGCGTAAAGGCTTATATCCAGCACCTCCTGATGCCTCGGATATTCCAGGATTAGAAGTTTCTGGAATTGTAGTCGAGCTGGGCGCTAACAATCTTAACTTAAAAATCGGTGACAAGGTTTGTGCCTTAGTCACAGGTGGAGGCTATGCGGAATACTGCCTAGCCTCGGCTAACTTATGCCTACCCATTCCAGACGGTTTCTCTTTTATACAAGCGACCGCTCTACCCGAAACTTTTTTTACGGTTTGGAGCACTGTTTTTGATCGCGCTAAGCTTTTGCCAAATGAAACGCTACTTATCCATGGTGGTTGTAGCGGTATAGGGACAACCGCTATACAACTCGCCAAACATTTCGGCGCTAAGGTTATCGTAACGACCGGTTCTGAGACTAAATGTGACTTTTGCTTAGCTTTAGGCGCGGATGCCGCCATTAATTATCAGCAACACGACTTTGTTAAAGAAATACAAAAGCTCACGCATAACACTGGGGTGGATGTTATTTTGGATATAATGGGCGGCGATTATCTGCCTCGCAATCTCAAATGTATGGCGACTGATGGCCGACTAATACAGATTGCCCTTCAAAACGGGGCAAAAGCTGAGATCAACTTATTACCTATCCTACTTAAACGACTCACACTGACAGGTTCAACACTCCGCGCCAGAGATGATCTATTCAAAGCGGATATTGCCCATAAACTGCATCAACTAATTTGGCCTTTATTGGCATCTGGCGCAGTAAAGCCTATTATTCATAGCACCTTCGCCCTCACTGAAGCCGCCAAGGCTCATGCGTTAATGGAAAGCTATCAACACATCGGTAAAATCATCTTGGAGATTTAAAGATATGCCTTACACCACACTTATTTCTGCAACGACACTTAATGAAAATTTAAACAACCCAAAATGGATCATCATCGATGCTAGATTTTCACTGGCCAATAATGATTCAGGTAGCTACGCCTATCGTCACGGACATATCCCAACAGCCCGTTATGCTCATTTAAATGATGACTTATCTACCACGATTACTGATCTTACAGGCCGCCATCCACTGCCTGATTTGACGACATTAGCCAAAAAACTAGGCGCTTGGGGCCTCTGTAATGATAGTCAAGTGGTTGTTTATGATGATGCCAGCGGTGCGTTTGCCGCTCGTTTATGGTGGTTATTACGCAGAGTTGGACATGATAATGTCGCTGTTTTAGATGGCGGTATTCAACACTGGCAAAAACACGGCTATGAACTAACAACGCAATTACCTTCTGTTCAAGCCACAACCTTCAGGATTTACTCACAGCCAGACTTGTGCCTCAGTGCAACTCAAGTACAAAACCACCTTGCGCAAAAAACTATAAAATTACTAGATGCTCGAACACCCGAACGCTATCGTGGGGAAAACGAACCGATAGACCCTATTGCAGGCCATATTCCGGGCGCACTTAATCGAGCCTTTCAATTAAATATTGATTTCACAGGATTATTTTTACCAACAGAGTCGCTACGTAGCCAATTTAAATCACTTATTGGTAACACTCCAGCAGAACACGTAGTTCATTATTGTGGGTCTGGCGTAACAGCCTGCCATAATTTATTGGCCATGGAGTCTTCGGGGTTGCTCGGGTCTAAACTTTATGCCGGCTCTTGGAGTGAATGGATCAGGGATAAAAATCGGGGTATTGCGAGGGGATAAACTCGTTTAAATTATTTGAAATACTATACGTCATAAAAAAATGCTTGCTTACCGCCGGATTACACTTAATACCGGCGGATGACTATCAGATTCTAAAAAGCTTGATGTAAACTGAGACCGACTAAACCTTATCATCGACCACCCATTCCATTGCCCAGATAAGAGCCCGCTGCCGCGCCAATTCCTGTAGCAATGGGATCACCATTACCCATTTGATAACCAAACACACTCCCTATTACCCCTCCTGCCAAACCTTGAGTAGAACGTGGATCCTGATAACTTTGACGTGGGTATTGTGAGGGATAATAAACCACGCTTGGTTGCTGATAATACACCGGAGCCTGTGGATAATAATACACAGGTGCTTGTGGATAATAGTGTTCACGGTGATGGCCATGATGATGACCATTACCATGATGTCTCCATTCGTCAGACATCGACAACCCAGAGTAAAGCACCATACTGGTAATTAAAGGTATTAAAAATATTTTTTTCATTATTAGTTCTCGTTTAGTTATTAATTATTAATTTCAAAATCTATTCAAAATAGATTTGAATTAATAATAAGTTATCCAACCTTAATGATAGCTTAACGAAACGCCCCGCTTTACAACGTTTACTCACCAACACAGACTTAAATAGGTAACTAATGAAAGCCTAAGAAACTCGCTATCTTAAACATAAGAAAACCCGAAAAATTCTGCTGTAACGCTTATAATAGTTATTTTCTTGATATGCAACGACAATTCAATCAATGACAGATTTTATCCCCGGCCAACGCTGGATCAGTAATACCGAGTCAGAACTTGGTCTAGGCCTCATTCTTGAGGTAAGTTTTAAACGTGTCACTGTGCTTTTTTTAGCCAGTGATGAAAGACGTATTTATGCCAGTGATAACGCGCCTCTAACACGCGTCAGCTTTGCAGTTGGTGACATTATTGAATCAATTGACGAAGAAGAAATCACCATTAGCCGCCTAATTCATAAAGATGGCCTGATTATCTATGTTGGAAATAATGCCTCTGGCGATGAAATTCACTTAGAAGAAATTGAACTAAACCACCATATTCAATTTAACAAACCACAAGATCGATTATTTACGGGTCAAATTGACCCCAGCACTTGGTTTCTGTTGCGTTATGAAACCTGGCAAAGACTCCAACAACATCAACAATCTCCTGTTAAAGGCTTGATGGGCGGCAGAACGTCCTTAATTCCACATCAATTATATATTGCGCACGAGTCAGCCAATCGCTCTGCGCCTAGGATTATGTTGGCCGATGAAGTGGGCTTAGGCAAAACCATTGAAGCTGGCTTAATTTTACACCATCGACTCCTCAATGGCCTGACGCATCGGGTTTTGATTATCGTACCAGAAAGCCTTTTACATCAATGGTTAGTCGAAATGCTCAGACGCTTTAACCTACGTTTCAGCGTTTTTGATGAGGCCCGCTGCCTAGAAGAGCTTAATATTGACGGACTCAATGATACCGACACGGCCGATGAAAACCATAACCCTTTCTTAACCGAACAGTTAATTCTCTGTAGCCAAAGTTTTTTCTCTAACTATCCACGTCGCCAACAACAGGCTTTAGACGCTGGTTGGGATATGATTATTGTCGACGAAGCACATCATCTTGAATGGAGTGAACAACGCGCCAGTCCGGAATATCAGTTTATTGAACAGCTCAGTATACAAACACCCAGTCTTATCTTATTAACGGCCACGCCAGAACAGCTAGGCAAAGAAAGTCATTTTGCGCGCCTTAGATTATTAGATCCCGATCGGTTTTACAGTTTTTCTGCTTTCGTTGAAGAAGAGCGCTTATTTGAGCCCGTGGCCAATGCGGCTAAATCACTGTTAGCAGAACAAGCGCTTAATAAAGAAGACCAACAAAATCTGACCACCTTACTCAAAGATGACAATGTTAACGGTCTACTAGAAAACCTTAATGATCCTTTAAAATCAGTCAGTGCAAGACAATCATTGATTAATATTTTACTAGATCATCATGGCACCGGCCGTATCTTATTTAGAAACTCAAGACAAACCGTACAAGGTTTTCCTGAACGTGAACGCTATGGTTATAACCTATCAGGTCAACAAAACGATACCGATTTACAACAAGACCCTCGTTTTAACTGGCTAGTTGATAAACTAACAACCTCCGTCAACTCAAGCACAACGGTATCGCTAAGAAAGCAAAAAGCGCTGTTAATCTGTAAACACGCTCAAACGGCAATCGATCTAGAAGAAACCTTAAAAAATCGAGCCGGCATTGCCTCAGCGGTTTTTCATGAAGGCATGTCTATTATTGAACGTGACCGAGCCGCCGCTTATTTTGCTGATGAAGAAAGCGCAGCACGCTTATTAATTTGTTCTGAAATTGGCAGTGAAGGCAGAAACTTCCAGTTTGTGCATCACTTAATTCTTTGGGATTTACCCTCTAACCCTGATTTATTACAACAACGTATCGGTAGATTAGATCGTATTGGACAAAAACATGTCATTCAAATCCATATCCCTTACCTAGAAAACACGCAACAACACAGCTTGTATAGATGGTATGACGAAGGACTTAATGCTTTTCGCGCTAATAATTCTGCAGCCCAAGCCGTTGCAGACCAACTTCATGCCGATCTCGAAACGGTCTTGCAAAATAATAAGCCCGCCGATATTGATACACTCATTAGCAAAACTCAACGACTAAGTGCAGATATTGAAGCTCAATTACACAATGGGCGTGATCAGTTACTGGAATTAAACTCCTGTCGTAAAGAATTATCTGACCAACTGATCGATCAACTCAACACCTACGAACATGAAGGTGCACTGTGGCCTTACATGGAAAATATTTTCGAATGCTATGGGGTTGATACCGAGTTTCATTCTGCGGAATGCTTTATCATTCGTCCCAGCGATCACATGCGTGTATCCCACTTTCCCAGTTTATCTGAGGATGGTATGACTATCACAGGCAATCGACAAACTGCTTTAGCGCGAGAAGAATTACAATTTCTGACGTGGGAACATCCTCTCGTCACGGGTGCAATGGACTTGGTTCTATCCAGTGAAACAGGTAACGCAGCGATTAGTGTCATTAAACACAATGAGTTAAAAGCTGGACAGTTCTTACTCGAATGTTTGTTTATTGTAGAATGCAGTGCACCAGCCGAATTACAAATTGGGCGTTTTTTACCTCACACCCCCATTCGGATTTTGATCAATCAACATCAACACGACTTAACCGAAAGCATCGCGCATCACAGTTTAGTGGAGTCTGGAAAAAGTTTTGATAAACAACAAATCATCGCTTTTTTAAACAATCAACGCTTACCTATTACTAAACTTTTAGCGACCGCTGAACTAAAAGCCAAAGCGGACATGCAAGCACTCATCGATAGTGCGACCAACACGATGCTTGAATCCCTCGCTGCTGAAATTAAACGCCTCGTCAGACTAAAAAAAGTCAATCCGACTATTAAGACAGAGGAAATTGAACATCTTAAAGACATGACCATGTTGGCTCATGAAAACATCCAAGCCGCTCATTTACGATTAGATGCCGTGCGCTTCATCATTACCAGTTGAGTATTACTATGTTAAATATCGGTAAAATTAACAGTTTAAGCATCGTTAAAAAACAAGGCGCTGACATCTATCTTGATAACGGCATGTCCGCTAAAGTATTACTAGCCGACAAAAAACCACCCGAAAACTGTGAGGTAGGTGATCGCTTAGACGTTTTTGTCTATGTCGATTCTGAAGGACATCTAGCCGCAACGACTAAAATACCGTTGGCGCAAGTTGACGACATTGCTTGGTTAAAAGTAATCTCACTAAACTATGTCGGTGCTTTTCTAGATTGGGGCTTACCTAAAGATTTACTGGTTCCTTTTAGCGAGCAGCACCACGAAATGGAAGTTGGGAAAGCGTATCTCGTTAAAGTATTTCTTGATGATAAAAACCGCATTGCAGCCTCTACCAAAATTGATCGCTTTATAGCGGATGAAGCCGAAGATTTTGAAGTCGGTCAAAAAGTATCCCTCATGATCGCTGATCATACCGAACTAGGTGTTAAAGCTATCGTAGACCATAGCCACTGGGGCATGCTTTATAAAAACGAACTGTTTCAACCGCTCAGAAGAGGTCAAAAAGTTACCGGTTATATTAAGCAAATTAGGGACGATGGTAAAATAGATCTCATTTTACAAGAGCCTGGCTACGGCAAAGTCGTATCGCTAACTGATAAGATACTAATTAAGCTTAATAAAAACAATGGCCAACTGATGTTAAGTGATAAAAGCCCACCGGAAGCCATTTATGCCGCCTTTGGTGTTAGTAAAAAGGTTTTTAAACAAGCAACGGGCGCCCTATATAAAAAACAGTTAATTTCAATTGAAAAAGACTGCATTAAATTGATTTAATCAAATACTTTAAACTGAAGCTGTTAAGTCTAGCCGCCTTTATTATAATTACCTGCGGCTAATTAATTATCTACAGTCTTAGCTATGATTTACCTTAAAATGACAAATCCAACGCATCTCAAATAAACCATTATATTAAACGGAGAAAGTTATGATAAATAAAAAAGGGTTCATGCTTCTACTAATAAGTGTTGTACTTCTCACCGGCTGTCAATCAATGGGGGGGGATTTAGCGCACTCGTCAGCAGACATCACTAGAGACGCAAATGCCGCTTTGCAAAATCTTTACGCTAATAATAATGAAGCGAAAATCTTATCCAAGCGCGCAAAAGGCATTTTGGTATTTCCAGGTGTTTTTAAAGCGGGCTTCTTAGTCGGTGCAGAATATGGCACTGGAGGCGTTTTATTCAAAAAAGGGCGTACCGCAGGTTATTACAACATCATTGCTGGATCTTATGGATTACAGGCTGGTGCTCAATCATTTTCTTATGTTATGTTTTTTATGGATGAGGACTCTTTAAGCTATTTAAACCGCAGCGAAGGATGGGAAGTAGGCGTTGGCCCCAGCGTAGTGATTGTTGACAAAGGTTTTGGAAAATCCATGACAACAACGACAGCCAAAGATGGGGTATATGCCTACATTCTTGATCAAAAAGGCTTGATGGCGGGCATTGGCCTTCAAGGCTCGAAGATTAATAGCATTAAGCCTGATTAACCCTCTCAAAGCCCCACTACGAAAGTTTTTAATGCGCTAATTGTTTCTTTAATCTATATTTTTGAAACCGTTAGCGCTTGCAAGCTGATACATTAATCAAGTCATACAAAACTTGAGCCAATGACATTAATAAGAATATTTGACTTAAAACCGTTAGACATAAAACGGTGAATAAATACGACTAAAAGTCATTCAACTTACGTTCCCCAGATAGCAACCCTGCTTGTTCTCTACGAATAATTTTTAGTGACACTAAGGCTTCTGGAAAATCATAAGCGCTGATGTGACGCCCCAATGAGACGGCTAGTTTCTTACCAATAACTTGAGTGAGTAATGGCTCTAGCTCATGCCAGCTGTCGATAGCTTCTGCGTTGTCCTCCCTTAGTTGCGCTTCCAGTTTAGCTATCAACGCCAAACACTCAGTCATATCCAGCAACACTTTCTTCTGTTCTAAAGGCTCAAGAGCCATAACTTGTATCTCTAAATCCACTTCCCGCAACGCTTCTCTAAGCCTATCTATCTCCTGACTTATTTCAACATTCGCAAAGTCCTGATGGAGTTTGTGCTCTATATTTTCCGCAAGCTCACGGACTATCGTAATCCCTAGCGTTGCTGCAACACCCTTCAATGAATGAGCCATGCGCTCTGCACGAGTAACCTCGTTGGACACCACTGCGGACTGGATATTGTCGGCCTCATTAAGATACGTATCGGCAAACCTAGTAAGCATGCGCCTATAATTGATCAGATTACCACTTAGATATTTCAACCCCATTACCGTGTCGATCAGGTTGGATTCTGTGCTTTGTATGGCAGGCAGCCACTTTTCAAGAGATTGCGTCACTGTAAAAAGGGGTATAGCTTCGTCGTCATCTTGATTCAACCAATGTTTCAGCTCAGCGTAAAGTTGCTCGGGATCTACCGGTTTAGCAATAAAGCTATTCATCCCTGCGGCCTTGCAGGCTCTTCGATCTTCCTCAAAAGCATTAGCGGTCATTGCCAATATAGGTGTTTCTTTATAACTAGATCGCTCTCTAATTTTGCGAGTTGCCTCTAGGCCGTCCATAACCGGCATCTGCATGTCCATCAGAATGAGTTCATAACGGTTATTTTCGACCATATCCAAAGCTTCGCCACCGTGGTTGGCAATATCAACCTTGAGGCCAAAGCTTTTCAGAATTTCCATCGCTACCTCCTGATTGATTTTGTTATCTTCCACTAGCAGAATTTTGGCATCCTGACGCAATCCTGTTTTTGGACTAGATACCGCCTCCACACTAGCCAAATCAGCTGTCTTACCAAGCCTTAACACTACCGTAAACCAGAAGGTGCTACCTTGACCTAGGGCACTGATCACACCAATCTCACCACCCATCATGGTGACTAGCTTCTTAGTAATCGCCAAGCCGAGACCTGTGCCACCATATTTGCGCGTTGTGGAAGCTTCTGCTTGGGTAAAGGCTTCGAATATTTTAGCTTGTTGCGCCTCGTCAATACCGATGCCGGTGTCTTGAACTTCAAAACGTAACGTAAGTTGGTTAGGGCTTTCGACAAGCCTTTTGGCTTGAAGTGTAATACTACCCTGCCCAGTAAACTTAATAGCATTGGTAATAAGGTTAAGCAAAATTTGATGTAACCGTAACGAATCCCCGATCACCGGCACAATGTCTAAGTAAGGATCGATCACCTCAATTAACCTAAGCCTCTTAACCTTCAATTGATCCATCATCATACTACTGACATGATCCAACGTTGCTGAAACGAGGAAAGTGTTTTGTTCAAGTTCTAATTGATTGGCTTCAATTTTCGACAAATCTAAAATGTCATTAATAACGCTCAGAAGATGCTTACTTGAAACTATGATCTTTTTAAGCTTGTCTTTTTGAGACGGTACTTCTATCTGGTCGTGTAATAAATTAGAAAAACCAATAATAGCGTTCATCGGCGTTCGGATTTCGTGACTCATATTAGCCAAAAAAGAGCTTTTCGACTGATTCGCTAGTTCTGCTTCTAGGGTTGCTTTTTCAAATGCCTCTGTACGTTTCTTAACTAGCTTTTCTAGATGGAATTGATAATCTTCGAGTTCTTTCTCGTTCTTTTTACGCTCAGTAATGTTACGAGACAACATAATGCACGTCTTCTTTTGGGCCGCATTTATGCCTTTATAAGCCGCAGAAAGCTCAAACCAATACTCACCCGTCAGCAAGGGCAATTTAATCTCGCCACCGTAACTTGTGCCGACTCTGATTGCCTGAGAAATACTAGCCATTACCGTTTTAGCGGCTTCTTCAGGCAACACATCTTTAATCAATTGACCTATTAAATCTTCCTTAGGTGCCTTAAGAAACGCATCATTTCCAGATATCACTTGGAGATAACGCCCCTCTTCATCAAGCTCAAACATAAGGTCGGGTATGGCCTCAATAGTTGCAGACAGATCGTCACGCAGTTGACTTAACTGCGTGGATTTTTCTGTCAATGCGTCCAAGTTTAGTTTTTGCTGAGTAATGTCATTGACCGTCGAGAGAATGTATTCAACCTTGCCATCATCTTGAAGCACACATCTAGCCTCAAACGCCGTAATAATCACTCGACCATTCTTACAGATGAAACGCTTTTCAACCTTATAATGGTCAATTTCTCCTCGTAACAAGCACTCAAAAACCCTGACATTCACCTCAAGATCTTCCGGATGGGTTAGCTCCATCCAGGTTAGATTAAGAAGTTCTGCTCTGGAATAGCCCAGCATATCACTGAGGTGATTATTAAATTGCAACCAACGACTAGTCTGAGCATCTGTAATAGCCATACCGACAAAGGGCATATCATAAAAATACCTAAGCAACTGATCAGACTTGCTTTTTTCTGCCTGAAGCAATTGTTCTTGGGTATCTTTAATCTGAATGATAGCTTGCTTGAGTTGATCATTAACGTGTTGATATGCAACAGTCCGCTGCTCGACTTTTATTTCCAAAGTCTTATTTAGCTCTTCCATCTTAACTGAGGCAGTTTTTAGCTTAGAAGCCATAGCATTAAAACTCTTTGCAAAAAGCCCCAACTCATCATTATCAAGAACAGGAATAAAAGTATCGAGTTGCCCTTCCGCAATTTTTTGGCTAGCTACAGTGAGTAATTGCAAGGGTTTAGTGACTTTTCTGGCGATCAAATAGCCACCAACCAATGCAAATAATAAAGCTAATATTAACAAGCCTAACCCTATAAACAATAAAATATAATAAGGCGCCATCGCTTTTGCAATATCAAGCTGTAAAACAGCCACTATAACTTCATCAGCTCGATCTGCTTTTAATCGCTGCGACTTAGTATAAAACGCTTTTTTGTTCAAGGTCATCATCGATGAACTATCAGATCCCCGTGTTTTATTGTAAGCAAGCTGACCTATAAGTGATTGGCTTTCCCCTTCAGAGAGTGAAGTGATCAGGATTCGATTCCCTTGTGATGACTGCTGAATTATCGAAATAAGTATATCTATTGAAGATAGTTTTTTAAACTGATCGATTAATTTTGTATCCACTCTTGCCGCAATAGCAAGCCATCCGATAGTTTGAGGTGCTAACACAGGCACCAAGACGATATTATATAAATTATCGTCAATGGCGACAAAAGCCGACGCCTGTCCTAATCGTTGGGCTTCCTCAATGACATTGGGAAAAAAGAAAGGTTTACCATCAAATTTTTCCGCCGTTTCAACGATAATATTTTTATCCAAACCAATATAAAATACACGCTGACCATTAATACGAAGGCCTAGATTGGTTAATGCGGAACGGGTAGTCTCGATATCAGAACCATTTAACACCTGCAAAAAAGCAAAATCAGCCACTAACAAGTGAGTTTCCTTTATTAATTGCTCACTACTATTAACAACCATCTGATTAAAGATATTCTCAGCATAAACTAAGTCTTTATTAAGCTGGTCAATAACATTATCTCGAGAAAACCAATAGACGCCCAGAAACACCAGAACTTGAAGACCGACGATAAGGAGGCCATAAAATATAATAATACGAGATTTAATGCTATGGCTCACTTTGATAACCTTGTTCTAATAAAGGGGGCGCTTTGCCACTAAGATGATGGGATTTGAGTTTAACGGTTTCATCGCTCACATTATTGCCATTAACTACCTTAAAAAATTTGCTGGTAGAGGCATCGACCATGTCAAAATCATAACGCCATAAGTTAATCTTGTAGTCATTAGCCGGCAACTCTATTGACCAATGACCGTTTACATCTGTTTTTGTAAAATAAGGGGTGTCCGCCACATAAATATAAGCAACCATCCAATCATGAATATTACACCCCAAAACAACAACACCTTCTTTCTCAAAACGTATCGTTTGTGATGAATCACCGTTATATAATTTTATTTCAAAACGTTTCGCCGGCGAAAAAGAATAAACATGATGTTTGATATTATCGTTGTTTGGGAAAGTGACACTATCATTTTTACGAATCACTTGCACATGCCCAATAAACTCACGATTAACTTGATCAATAACTTCCGGTTGTTTATGAGTCGTTTGAGCGAGCGGGGTAAGCGCTTGCTCAGCTTGAGTTGGATAAACCGTTATAACAACGTCAAAAACAGCCGTCCCATTAGTATCTTTTACATCACCGCTCAAAAGGGCAGCGTAAACCGTCACGTTAAACATTAGCAATATCAGTGCACCGATAAAACGCGTCATCAGAAAAATACTCGATACGAAATTTGATAAAGGGTTTCTCGTTGCTCGGGTGATTGATTCAAAAGTACCCACTCCTTACGATATTTATAGACACTTGAGACCTCAAAATTAAACTGATGATGCTCAATTGGCGTAACATTATAATTTACCGTCCAAGCGTCACCATGCTCAGCGTAGTCTATAACCCCATAGCTGGGTTTAAATTCAATATAATTAGGTCTTATATCATTTTGATCTGTACCAAACCGATCATATCGAACCGAGACGCGATGCAAGCCCATCGCTTTACTTAATAGAAGTGACTCCGCCCAAAAACCATTATCCGCTATATACAAACCACTCACTTGCCGCCCCATCACCGTACGACCCAACATGCCTTGCCCTATTAATGTCATCTGCCAAGGTAACTCTATTTTTGATCCTACACTAAAAAATCGAGTACGCCAACCCCATTGGCCCTCAGATAACGCCGCAGGATCAGCGCGATTATCATAATAAAGTGCACGAAATTTTATCGACTCAAGTCGTTCTATGCTAAAACCTGTATAAAAACCAGGACGATTATCAAGTTCAACAAAGGGTTGCGTATAAGCCGCTTGACGAGAGCCCAGCCTTGTAAAAGGATTGCCCGCCTCAGTTAAGGCATATCGATCATTGATTGTTGCTTCATAATCATGAAAACTCCACCCCCGCCAAGAAAGCAAGGTGCCGGCTGTATCATTATTGAGAAATCCAGAGCCAAAAACATTGACCTTATAATCGTCTGCAAATTGATAGCTAACTTGTGCTTCACCGCCAAAGGCTTTCAGTTCTTCACCTACCCAAGAATTAATAGCCGAATTGGTCAACGTATACGGACTACTCCAGGCAATGCCATTATTTTCCATGGAAATGGGCGGCATAAAAGCACCCAGCCTGGCATTAAACCTCCACGCAGAGGTACTTACCGGATGATAACCCAAAATAGCCTCAGTAATACCAATGGGGGATGCTTGACGATAACTGTATTTAGCCGTAACCGAGCCTGTCCATTCCCAATTCAAACGCGATTGTAAAACGAGAGCCGCTTCATTGAGTTGAAAGAAATTATTACCATTGCCATTCTCGTTACCCCCATAGCGATATACTCCAAGACCCTGATCTAACCAACTCGTATTAGCATCAGCATTTATATAACGAAAATCAGCCAAGCCATGTGCATTGAAATCAAACGGAATAGTATCTGGCAGCGTACCTGCAAAAACCGTACAGGGTAAAATAAACA
>CAMDWT010000045.1 GCA_945877505.1 Crenothrix polyspora | reverse complement strand
TGCGATTATTAGTCCAAGTTATGTGGTTCCAAAATCAAAAAAAGCCGAAGACCAATACATGGGACTAGTGCATAAAGGAATTAATGTCCAGCAACTGTCGAGTTTGGGACAGCAACAGAGTACAGTCCAGGCCGCCATTGCAAAAATAGAAAATGAAGGTAAAGAAATTAAAGGCGCTTTACAGGCTAAAAACGGGTTTTTATCACGAAATGGTTCGGTTAATGCCAAGGTTGAGGTGGTCTCCGTTATTTTGGCGGATAACAACTTACAAGTACTGGACGAGCAACGTAATGACAAGCCGGGTAATGATCAATTGCCGGGTTCTTTAAGAGAAACACAAACGTGGCTTAAGGACCTTTTATCCCTAGAACCCGATGCTGCTGCTAGCGCTGCCAACAAACCGGCAACCTCTACTGCGGCAAATCCCAAACCCACGGAAGCAACTAAAGGCTTAAATCTTTGGACTATCCACTATGTTGGCACTTATCTGGATAATTATCGCGCGCTGTCAACTTTGGCGGGTAGTGATTTAAAAGCCTTGCGCGTATCCCTGACCATGCATCCTTATCACGCAGAGAATGAGTCCGCAGAGGGGAAACAAGAATGGGTGTTAACTTTATGGATATAACTTACCGGGTTGGCTCGTGTCTTTAAGAAAAATAAATGTTTTATCTTTTATATCCTGTGTTAACGACTTAATACCATGACATCGATGCTATCAAAATCACCTCAACACCAAGCCCTTAATCATGAGCGACGTAACAGTCCGCGTCATTTGGTGAGCGGTTGGACGGCCATGATATTTCTGGAAGGCTCTGCTGTATGTATCCGCGCCGATGTTCTCGATGATAGCTTGGGTGGTTTGGGTTTACGGGTTATTGGGCATACGGATGCTTTTAAAGTCCATGCTGAAATCATTATCAATGTTAAGGCACAACATCGTCATTTTACCCGTAAAGCCAAACTCTGTGGGTTACAGGTCGAAAGTTCGACCTTGCATTTTGGCGTGTGTTATAGCGATCATGTGGGTATCGACCCGCATTCACATGTTCTGAATATCGATAATTTGCGGATTGATCCGGGCTGTGCGTTAAAAATACCCGCCAACATTGCTTTAAGACAAAAGGTATTGCCGTTTATAGAAATGGATGGTTACGCGCATGTGGTTTGTGTAGCGATTGATAATGTAACGGTTTTGACCGTACTGGAACGCTTGTTAAAAAAACCGGTACGCTTGTGGGCGGCAGATGAGACAAAACTTGAATTCAAACTGAAGCAGGTTTATGGCAACAGTTATCAACCCTTGGCGGGTGCGGCTACCGGGCAGACTGTGCAAACAGCCAATGCGGTTAATACCGGTGATGCCTTGTTATATGCTGCGTATATGCGCCAAGCCTCGGATATTCATATTGACCCCGGATTTAGTGGTGCGACCATTCGTTTTCGTGTTGATGGGCAATTAGAGTTCTACAGCCAAATTAGTACGGTAATTTATACCGAATTAGTTAGTCGTCTTAAAGTGATGGCGTATCTTGATATTGCCGAACGCCGTGCCGCCCAAGACGGGCGATTTTCTCATCAGTTTGTGTCAGGTAGTCGACGCGTGGATGTGCGGGTGGCTACGTTACCGACTAAATACGGGGAGCGTATTACCATGCGTTTGTTGGCGGTGCAGACGGATGCACTGACCTTGGAGCATTTGGGTTTTGAGCCGTCCCATAAAAAAATGATAGAGGGATTTTTGCTGCGCAATCAAGGGTTGATGATTATGACCGGCCCTACCGGCAGTGGTAAAACCACCACTTTATACGCGGCTATTAGAATGCTGCTAGAAGAACGTCGCGTCAATATCATTACGATTGAAGATCCTATTGAATATGAAATTGACGGCGTTGCCCAATGTGAGGTGGATTCTGCGGATAAAGTCAGTTTTTCCAAGGCCTTGCGCAGTATTTTGCGGCATGACCCTGATGTGGTCATGATTGGTGAAATACGGGATAAAGAAACTGCTGAAATTGCCATTAAAGCCGCGTTAACAGGGCATATGGTATTGGGAACTTTACATACCAATTCAGCGGCAGCGACAGTAACCCGACTAACCGATATGGGTGTAGAGCCTTATTTGGTGGCGGCTGCTTTACGGTTGGCCGTTGCCCAACGCTTGTTAAGACGATTATGTAAAGTTTGTTGCATTAAACGGCCGTTAACAGAGATGGAGGCTATCTCCATTAATCGTGCAGAGTTGGTAGGAAAATTTATTTATGATGCTTCAGGATGTATTTATTGTGGGGGCAAGGGTTATTCCGGGCGTATTGGTTTATATGAAATCTTGGAGTTGCGTGAAGAATGGGTGCGCGCCATCGCCGAAGGCGAAGGCGAAGGCGAGAATGCCTTGGTGAGTAAAATGCGTAAATCCGGTGTTAAAAGTTTAATTGATGACGCGGTCGATAAATTATTAAGCGGTATCACTTCAGTGTCTGAAGTCATACAAATTGCTTCTTCCTGGTAATTACTAATGCCTCTATTTACTTATACCGCTCGTGATCGCAACGGTCAGCAAAGTATTGATGCCATAGAAAGCGAAAGCCGGGAGGCTGCCGTATTGGCTTTGCGTGCGGTGGGCTTGTTGCCGCTTAAAATTGAAGAAGTCAAAAAAAAGGGGAGCGGGCGTTTGCCCAGCTTAAATCCTTTGGCCTATCGGGCTTTTAATGCCAGGGATATAGAGCATGAATTTCATCAAATTGCCGTGATGTTGCGCAGCGGCATTAGTTTGTTGGAGGCTTTGAACCTTAGCCTTAAACATTGCCGCTTTGGTGCTCGCTCAACATGGGAGTTATTGGCTAAACGGGTGCAGGAAGGTAGCTCTTTTACCGAGGCTTTACGCGAACATCCAGCCTTTAGTGAATTTACCATTCAATTAATTCAGGTGGGTGAACAAACCGGTCATTTACATACGGTTATGGAAGAAGCTGCCAAAGAAGTTAAAGCCAACAGTAAGCTTAAAAAACAAATTCTTGCCGCCCTGCGCTATCCGGCATTTACGTTGTTAATGGCAATAGGCATTGTTATTTTTATGTTAACCAGCTTGGTGCCGGAAATAAAAAAATTGTTAAAGATGATGGGCAAACCTATGCCGCCGATTACTCAAGCACTAATAGATACCTCTGATTGGGTGTTGGCACATGGTATTACCATCGCCGTTTTTTTTATGGTGATGATTGTTGCATTTGTGGTGCTTTATAACTTTCCTATGACACGGTTGGTGATTGATAAATGGGCTTTAAAAATACCGGTGATTGGCTATGTATTACGCTTGTCCGGCACCGTCGTGTTTTCTCGGGCGATGGGGTTGTTACTGCGCAGTGGCGTGGTGATGGTTGATGCCCTGGCAACTATGGAGAAGTTACATGTGAACAAGTATATGGCCAGTCGGGTGGCTTTTGCGCGAAAACAGGTCTTGCAGGGCGGCACTTTATCGGACCAGATGGAAATAGAATCCGGCTATCAACCCTTGTTATTACAAATGCTGCGAGTGGGTGAAAACTCGGGCACCTTAGATGATATTTTATTAGAAATGACGGATTACCATGATGATTTATTACAAAAAGCCATTGCCATGTTGGTTGGTTTGATTGCACCAATTATGACTATTTTTGTCGGTGGTATTGTTGGTTTTGTTTATGCGGCCTTTTTGGTGGCGATGTTTTCTGCAGCGGGAGGCAGTCCTAAATGAGTAGGTCATTGTACAAGGCTTTAGTGCTGTTGTTTTGGAGTGCGCAGTTGTTATGCGCAGAAAATTCTGCTACAGCAGTTGTGCCTCCTGCTCAGGTGCAAGCCGTTTCCAAACCCAAAGAGGTCAGTAAGGATCCTGCAATCAGCAGTGAAAACCCTCAGCAAGAGGTTATTGCTCCCGAAATACCGCCCAATAAAACGCTGTCTTCGGTAGATAGTTCGATGCCGAGCGAGGAAATACGCGACCCGACGGTTATGAATCAAAATTTTAGGGACGCTTTAAAGCGAATTACCCAACAACCAGGCGTGCCCGGTGTTAAGGGTTCTGCAGCGGCGCCGGCGGTTGCGGCCGCGCCTAAAATTAGTTTGATTGCGTGTATTTTAGGCGCCAATACCAGCATGCATAGTGCTTTGTTAATGGTTGACGATAAAAAATATACGGTACGTATAGGCGACATTGTTGCACCACTGGCCACGCTTAAAACACAAACGGACCTTGAGTTTCAAGTAACTGATATTCATAAACATTATGTGAAAATCCTTATGATTTCACCAATTAATAAAACATTGGTTTTAAGGTGATTTGATGGCCGTTTTTTTTTATGTCTTATTGATTTAACACTGGGTTTACCTGCCTTTTTTTATCGAACTTTTAGTTTATTTATGCGCCGATTATTTTCGTTTTATCGTTCTCTTATTTTGTTTTTACTCGTAGGGTTGGTTGTTCCTACGGTTACTAATGCAGTACCAAAAACACCGGTTCAAAATCGAAATTCTGAGGCTGTGATTGAGCAGATCGATTTTAGAGATGTGAGTTTGGGTGATGCGTTAAAGATATTAGCGGATCAATCCAATTTAAATATAGTGGCGTCAAAAAAAGCCACCGAAATGTCTATTACGATGTTTTTGCGCAGAGTAACGGCCATGGAAGTGATAGACGCCATTTCAAAGACCTATAATCTTTGGTATCAACGTGATCCGCATAATGACATAGTCAGGATCTATACGGTACAGGAATACCGTTTGGAGACAGTGGAGTATAAAAAGGAAGAGAGTGAAATCTTTACCATGAAAAATAACCGGAATGTGCTGGATTTGGCTGATTTGATACAAAATTTGTTTTCAAGGCGGGTCAGGATAGGTTATGGAACTAATCAAATGCAAATGATGATGGATCTGCAGCAACGTTTTATGCGTTTTGATGTAGTGGACAGTCGATCCAAATTGCAAAACAATATGGGTTCATCGGGTGGTGGCTCAAGTAGTTCCAGCAGCTCTAGTAGTTCCAGTAGCGGTAATAGAAGTTCACAAGGGAGTGGTGGATCGCAGGGCATGAGTGGATCGCAGGGCATGAGTGGCATGCAAGGCATGGGTGGATCGCAAGGCATGAATGGTATGCAAGGCAACACCAGCCAAAACCAAGGCGCGAATGGTATGCAAGGTAATGGCACTCAAAATCAGGGTATGGATGAACAAGCCAAAGCGTTATCCAACGTGTTGGACAGAATAAATGCTGATCAACAAGTGACAGGCGTCGCCAATTCGATGACCGGGGATGCGGGCGAAAGCGAGGAAATGATAGAAAACAGTGTGCGACATGAAGCGCTTATTTATGTGGGGGTTATTAAAGATCAAAATCGTGTTGTGGTAAGAACGCGTGATCTTGATGCGATGGCTGAAATTAAAAAAATTGCCAAAAGTTTGGATGTACAAAGCTCCATGTTATTGATGGAGGTTAAGGTTTTGCAAATTGATTTATCGGACGGCTTTAATTCTTTGTTTGATTTTAAAATAAAAAGTGGTGATTTCAATGTGTCCTCTTTAGGCGGAATTGGCGGTAATTTGTTAACCAATGCCGGTGCTGCGTTTAGTCCAACCCTGTTAGCTACGGTTGTGAGTAATAATTTTGAGGCCCGATTACAGTTAGCTGAAAATGAGAATCGGGTAACCGAATTGGCAACCCCGATGCTATCCACGTCAAATCAGGAAGTCAGCCGGTTTTTTATAGGTTCGGAAATACCCATTTTGACTGGTTATACGGCGGGTGCTACCACAACAGGTGGCGGCTTTAGTTCTCAAGCTATTGTGCAGCAACCTACGCCAACTTATACAACGATGAGTATCGGCAAAAATATGTTATTGACGCCCAGTATCAATGCCGATAAAACGGTGAGTGTTCAAATAGTGGTAGAGCAATCACATGTAGTAAAAGACGGAGCCACCATTCTTGTACCTTCAAATGGTGGAACCGTATTAGGTAACTCTGCTTCATTGGTACCTCAAAAAATTGATATTGTCGATGAAAAATCTTTCAGCGGTTCTGTCATTGCCAAAGATAGTTCAACAGTTGCAGTGGGCGGTATTATTGAAGAAGGTGCGGGCAATCAGGAAGATAAAGTGCCATTTATGGGTGATATTCCGTTGTTGGGTTTCTTTTTTCGTGATGAAGCACAAACACGTAAGCGTACAGAACTGGTTATTATTATCAAGCCTCATATTATTTCTTCACCGTCTGACGGTCAAAATATTAGTGACGAGTTTATGAAAAATAACAGTATTCATCCCGATGCGGTGGGCGGTGAAAGTTTAAATGTGTATAGCAATCCTGATAAACAGCATAAAGGCTATAAGCTGGATCAACCCTATAAGGAATATAACAACCAAGATAGTCTGGATCGTTATAAATGGGACAATCCAAATCCAAGGAGATAACTTGATGAATAGATTTTTAATGGTTTTAACGGTGTGTTTATTATTGCCTGGTTGTGCCAGTTTGGTCAGCAATTCGGCGTGGCCGGTGTTTATAGACAACACCAGCGGGCCGGCTGATTTTGTAATTAAAAACAAAAATGATGTCGAGATCAGTCGTGGACAAACTCCGGCTATTATAATTTTAGAGAGTGGTGCCGGTTATTTTAGGCGTGCGGATTACACCGTACACTTTAGCAAACGGGGATATCGTGATCAAGGTTATCGGTTGTCTGCCTTTATTAATGGTTGGTATTATGGCAATTTTAGCAATATCTTAGGATTTTTAATCGATCCTGCAACAGGTGCTATGTGGCGTTTGACTCAGCAATTGATTGTTTCAATGCCAGTACTTCCTCCATCGCCCCCATTAAATATGCCCATTGAAGATCAACCGGAACAATCTCCAGTTAAAACCTATCATTTAACACCACGGCTTTAACCAAAATAGCCTCATTGAAACGCAGTGGATTCGAGGTTGGTCGGTGTGCAAAACCTCGATTCTGCGTTGCTGTATCGAGGCTATGAGCTACTATGTTCAGTCCGGCTAACGACATTAATTTTCTAGGATATTAATACAGTGCTTGAAGTTAATGAAAATTAAGTCTCTGGTATTCTTTCTAGTCATAACAGGATTGTTGATAAAAGTTGACTTAGCGAATGCTAATGATCAGTGGAGTAAAGTTATTTTTAATAACGAAACTTGTTGGTATAGCAATCAAAATGGAGAGCTGATAAAAAAATGTAATGAAAAGTTCGTTAAATCAGCAATTATGCCATTAGTCACTCCTTCTCAATCAGGTATTGAAACCCAAAAAACTAAAGCTTTTTCTCCTACCGAAAAGACAATTAGTAAAGTTAACACTAGTAAAAAAAACCAGATGAATATTTCATTACGTACTATTTTTTTGGTATTAATGGCAGGGTATATAGGTTTACTTTGTGGGCTTGGAAAAAATAAGAAAAGTTATGAAAAAAATGTGGGGGGAGACGATTATATACAGGATCAAGCTGAGAAAAAAGTTGGTAAGGAATTAAAAATATTAGATAAAAATCATTATTACATCATGCATGATATTACGTTACCTTTGGATAATGGATCCACTCAGATAGATCACATAGTATTTTCGGAGCGAGGTATTTATGTTATTGAAACAAAGAGCCATAAAGGATGGATATTTGGCCGAGTAATTGATGATAAATGGACACAAATCATAAAAAGTGGAAAGAAATATTCTTTTTATAGTCCATTTATTCAAAATGCCAATCATATAAAATACCTTGAAAATATTGCCAATTTAGAAAGTGATACGTTGAATAATGTTGTTGTTTTTACAAATCCTGAAATGGAATTTAAAACTACTTTGCCAAATAATGTTCTGAAGGTTAATGGCTTAAATGCTTATATTGAGCAATCAAGATCTAATCCAATAAGTAAAGAAAGGTTATATCAAATAATTGGTTGCATTGAATTTAATAGGAAGGAGAGATCAATGCAAACCAATAATGAGCATGTTGCTTATGTTAAAAGTAGATTTATACAAAGGTAAATAATAAAAAATATTAGTCTCGATTAAACGCAGGTGAATCGAGACTATGAGCTAATTAATGTAACAATATTCAGATTAATATGAAAATTCTTAAATGTAATATTATTTAGCAATCGAAATAAAATAATCCGAGACATCCAAATGGCAAAGTTTTTAAATACAAGCGCGACTAATTATTTTCTAGAAGAATTAATCAAAGATGCCAAAGATAGATTGATTCTTATCAGCCCATTTTTAAAACTTAATGATAGGATGAAAGAGCTTCTTGCAGATAAAAATCGACTTAAAATTGATGTGCGAATAGTTTATGGAAAAAGCGAACTTCAACCGGAGGAAATCAACTGGCTTAAAGAGCTACACTATATAAGAACAAGTTTTTGCAAAAATTTACATGCAAAATGTTACCTCAATGAAGAGTTATGTATCATAACAAGCCTAAATCTTTATGAATTCAGCCAAATTAACAATAATGAAATGGGCGTTTTACTCAGACGATCAGATGATGCTGAGTTATACAAAGATGCTTACGAAGAAGCTCAAAGAATTATTCGTATCAGTGATGAAGTAAGAATTTCACTAGAACGTGTATCAAATGATGAAGAAATCAAATCAAAACCTAAAGAACCATCTGGGAAGATAACATCTTCAAAGCTTGCTCAAAAACTTGGAATGAAAACGAGTGAGCTTTTAGAAAAACTTACGGAATCAGGAGATCTTGAGGATCGAGAAGGTAAACATTATCTCACTGTAAAGGGTAAAGAAAGAGGCGGGGAGTTTCATATGGGAGCTAAATTTGGTGCATATTTTTTATGGCCAGAAAGCTTTAATTTATTACCTTAATAGCAATTAGTACAGTAGATGTAAACTCGATTCCGCGTTGCTTAATCGAGGCTACAATTAATAAAATGCCTCGTTTTCTGTTGTTTGTAGAGCAAGTTTGCTGGGTGTGGTTTGTGTTTCGCCAGCGGTTAATTTGATATGTAAACGCATTTCATTTTGGGAGTCGGCATTTCGCAAGGCTTCATCTTGGTCTATCATGCCGGCTTGATAAAGGTCTAATAGGCCTTGGTCAAAGGTTTGCATGCCTAGTTCACGTGATTTTGCCATTAAGGGTTTGATACTGGTGGCGTCACCTTTGGCGATATATTCCGATATTAAAGGGGTGTTTAACAGTATCTCAAATACAGCGCAACGCTCTCCGTCTAACGTTTTTACCAGTCGTTGAGAGATAATGGCGCGTAAATTAACGGATATATCCTGCATGAGTTTGGCTTGTGAGGCTATCGGAAAGAATCCTAAAATTCTGTCTATGGCTTGGTTGGCATTATTGGCATGGAGGGTTGTCAAGGCTAGTTGACCTGTACGTGAAAATTCAAGCCCGTATTCCATGATTTCTGCACTACGAATTTCGCCTAAGACAATAATGTCGGGGGCTTGTCGCAAGGTATTATGAAGGCCTGTTTCCCAACTGTGGGTATCAATGCCCACTTCTCTTTGCATGATGACGCAATTTTTTGGGGTATGAACATATTCGATAGGATCTTCCAAGGTAATAATATGGCCAAAGCTGTGCTCATTACGATGGTCAAGCATGGCTGCCATAGAGGTTGATTTGCCAGAGCCGGTGGCTCCGACCATAATAATCAAACCGTTTTTGTTCATCATGACGTCTTTTAATATAGACGGTAAACCCAGTTGATCCAAATTAGGTATCTCGGCGGCAATAACGCGTATAACCAAACCTTGGCAGCCTTGTTGTATAAAAGCATTAACCCGAAAACGACCTAAGCCAGTAGGAGCGATGGCAAAATTACATTCTTTTGTTTCTGCAAATTCTTTGCGCTGTTTATCATTCATTAGGCACTGGGTGAGCGCTTCTGAGTCGGGAGCGGATAAAGTCTGTTTAGACAGCGGTGTCATTGTGCCTTTGATTTTTATGGCAGGGGGACTCCCTGCTGTCACGAATAAATCGGAGCCTTCTCTTTCTAACAGGGTTTTAAGTAAACCCAACATTAAATCCATTGCAGTTTTTGTTTCCATATTGTTTTTTTTTAAGTTGGTGCGATTTTAGGCGCGAGTATCTGGTTTTGGGTTAAACGCGCTAACCATTGCTTTAAAGTGTTTAAAATCTTCAGGGGTTGGGTCTTTACCGTAACGTAGTTTAATAAACATTTGGGTTATCTGGTCTATGGCATTGGTTTGCTGGGGCAGTAGGTTTTTAACACGTTGGGAAAAGTCTTTGGCACCTTCATTATCAGCTTTGTGTAGTTGCTGCTTGGCCAGTTTTTTACAATAGCGTTGGTAAATGCGTAACACTGGATCGATGGTGGTTTGTTTTTGGTGTAATAAAAACAAACTAGTTAGTGCTGTTATCAAACTCAGCGTAGCGACCATCCAATAAAGCATGGCTTTGAGGTTGGCTATACCTAACGTTAATAAAAAGTTGGCTTGGTAGCGATTATCATAATTAATAACCCAGCGTTGCCAACTGTAATCCAGATTATGCCAGAGTTGTTGGCTTTGCTTTAACCAATCCAAAGTTTGTTGTGCATTTTCGCTGAGGGGGAAATAGTTAATGATGCCGCCAGCCACCAGTTGGTCGATATTGACATTTTGCTCAACCCTTTCCGGTGCAATAGCCGCTGTTGGGTCGACACGTATCCAACCTTTATTCTCGAGCCATACTTCTGCCCAAGCATGAGCATCAGCTTGGCGTATTTCTAAAAATTGACCGACTTTATTAAGTTCTCCACCCTGATAGCCAGTCACCACACGCGCCGGGATATGGGCAACCCGCATTAAATAAACAAAGGCCGCTGCGTAATGGCTACAAAAGCCATAGTGGGTTTTAAACAAAAAACTTTCAATGGGTTTGTCATCAAGCAAGGGTGGCGTTAACGAGTAATGAAAATCTTCATCTCTAAAATGCTTTAGTAATTGATTGATAAATTGTTCCGGTGAGCTTTCAAAACCTTTAAGTTGTGTGACTAGTTGTTTAATAGCATCTGAAGGTACTGCGGGTAATTGTGTGCTGTCTTTAAATTCTGTTTTGGTCAGATAGCCGGTGTTGTAATCAAGGTGAGAAGTGATTTTATATTCGGCTCGTTTATCAGGGTTTTCTGAAGTGATGAGCTGATAATTAGCATTTTGACTTAAGGGATAAGAAAAGTTGTCAGGCAGATCTAAGGCAAAGACCCAGTTTTTTTTCTGTGGTTCCATTAATAAGGTGTATTGATACGCGGGGCCATTAAAAACAGGAGTATCTAAATAGCGACCATAATACATGTTAGTGACTTGCGTCCATTTTCTTCCGTTGGTATATGATAATACTGGGCCACGCCAGTAACGTTTATCGGGAGGTGGCAGTTCACCGTTAAATTTAACTCTAAAGACAAGTTCAGGTGACAAGCCTAAATCACTGAGCGAGCCGGGCTCCATGCTGTCAGATATACCTGACTTGGCTTGTTGTTTTTCTGTAAAAAACTGCCATTTTGGGGGGTCGACTCTGGGAAAAAGTACAAACAAAACGATAGCCATGGGCAGGGCCTGAACAATAAGCAGGCTTGCTGTTTTTAAGGCTGCACTTGGATTAGGCTTATTGCTGTTTATGCTGATTAGAGTTGCTAATAACACACTGCAAACAAATAAAATATAAGCCGCCATTAGCAGACTCTGTTCATATAAAAACTGGGAGGCGGCAACGATAAAAGCCAGATAGATAATGAGATAAAGATCGCGTGTAGATTTAATTTCTAATAATTTAAGTCCAAGGGCCATTATAAAAAGGCGAGTGCCAGCATCACGACCTAGTACACCTTTATATTGGCTATAAAGTAATACGATACCGCTCAGCATTAATAAAAATACTTGCCATTTATTAGGCAGTAAATTGGGTTTCCAAATGCCTATAAAGCGCCAACTTAATAACACATAAAAGAAGCCGAAAATAGTCATCGGTATATGACTAATATGTGGCAGTGTTATTAAGGCTATAGACGTTAGTAAGAAAATTAAAACAGATTTGTTCTCGGCACTGTTCATAAGTGTTAAAAAAGAGCGAGTGCTTCAAGGCATTGTTGAGTATGTTGCGGGCCTTGGGTTGGTGGCAGCTTTAAGCCCGGTAAGGTAAAGCCATAATTTAGGTTTGCGCGATGGGCATCTATAACCCAGCGGCATAATTGGCTTAAGCGCTCTTCAGTCGTGTAGCCGGGAGTGTTGCTGTAATCCAGCCAGATCTCAGCAGAACTGGCGCCGCTATAGTTTTTGTTATAGAGACCTTGGCCTTTGGCAAAGGCTTTCCAATGTAAATGTTTAAGGGAATCGCCGGGTTTGTACTCTGTTAAACCATAAAAGTCATCAGAGCCTTTTTGGTTAATACCCTCTTGGGTGAGGGCATAGGGTGATTCTGGAAAGGGTAGTTCTTGAAGTGTGGATTTAGGATAAACCAATGTTTCAAGATTAAATTGAACGGGCGACCAGGCCTTAAACAATCCCAAGGGATAAGTACTTGAAATAGTTACCGTTCCGGCAGAATGCCAGCCTCTTTTATGGGTGAGCGAATACAATACAACACTGCTTTTGCTTTGTGGCTTAAGGGAAATGTGTTGGTTCTGGATGTGTTGTAGTTTTAGCTGTAAGTTATAACGTTCAATATTAAGCGGATTATTGATATGGATGGTAAAACCAGCGGCTTCTCCGGCAAAAACGGCTTTTGTCTGTCCTTTACTGATTATTAGGCCTGCCAGTCCTTTATAACTATGAATTATGGTAATGAAAAAGATACTGGCTAAGAGAAATGTCAGTAAATAAACCAGATTATTGTTATACACAAAGGCAATCAATAATAACAGGGCTAAGAGTAGAACAAAATAAAGACCACGTTTAGTAGGCAATATAAAGATGCGCCGCTGGTTTAAGAGGACAGGCTCATCGGTTGCTTTTTCACCCTTAAAAAAACGGCTATGCGCAAAGCGTTCTTTCAAAGACAGGGCGTTCATCGGATGCCTACTTTAGCTAAAATAGGCGCAACGATTGCCATTGAATCATTACTGCTTGAGCTTAATCGGTGGCCGGCTACTGCTGCCAATACAGCTTGCAAGTCTTCGGGGATGACACTATCTCGATAGTCTAAAAATGCCCAAGCTTTTGCTGCGTTAAGTAATGCGAGACCTGCTCTGGGTGAGAGGCCATAGGTATAATCTGGTGAGTCTCGGGTGTAGCTAATAATTGCTTGGCAGTAATCCAATACAGGATTGGATACATATACTTGGGTGACTTGTTGTTGCATAGTGAGTAATTGCATAGGCGCTAACTTTAAGGGAAGGGCTGCTATTAATTGTTGTCTATTTTGCCCTAGGAGCAAAAGTCTTTCTGATTCAGGATTGGGATAGCCCAGTTCAAGGCGCATTAAAAAGCGGTCAAGTTGTGATTCGGGTAAAGGATAAGTGCCAATGTGATGTGAAGGGTTTTGGGTGGCAATAACAAAAAAAGGCGTCGGTAATTGATAGGTTTTACCTTCAACCGTTATGGTTTGTTCTTCCATGGCCTCCAGCAGCGCACTTTGTGCTTTAGGCGTTGCGCGATTAATTTCATCTGCCAAAACCAACTGGTTAAACAAAGGACCGGGTTGAAAGGTAAAGGTGAGGTTTTTAGGATCAAATATCGACGCACCAACAATATCTGCCGGCAAAATATCACTTGTAAATTGAATGCGTTGGTACTGCAAACCCAATAACTTGGCAAAAGTATGTGCCAGGGTCGTTTTACCGACACCGGGAATATCTTCTATCAGCAAATGACCCCGTGCGAGCAGGCAACAGAGCGCCAGTTTGATTTTATGTTCTTTGCCAAGAATGACCTCGTTGGCTGCATCTAGCAGGGGTTGGATGGTGTTTTGCATATTGCTTAAATAGATAGGTTGGAGTGCATTATTTTAGAAATAATAGGCCAAAATTTTGAGGTAAAGCTATCTATACCAGAGGTCCTTATTGCAGACATTATTTTATTCCTGTAACCATAGATAATCATAGTGGCTGGCTCTATTTTCCGTTGGATGCAGAGAGTGTATTTGAGTAGATAGAGGTGTTATTGGACACAAGCGGAATTAATGTCTGCGACGGGCGTGGGTGCATTGAGGTATAAAATTCTGTCATCGGAATTGGAAGGTCTTGTGCTGTTAAGAGGAGTTTCAATATCCGCTTCACTGATGCCCAAGCCGCTACCGGATCCTGCAGAAACTAATCGTGCGCAATAGTCTTCTTTATTGGGTGATGACGGTATGATGGCTTGGCAATCAGTTAGCGTTGGTACTTGTAAAATAATTGGACGCCCCCAAGCATCATTAATAATAACATCACCATCAGCAAATTTTTTATGAACATAAGTACCAGGGTCGGATGCTAGGTTTGTTGATAATTCAGTTGCTGATTTTAAGGTTGCGCTAGTCATTAAATAAGGGCCTCGCCATCCAATAGTAGTTTGTGGATCATATGGATTCCAACCACCTTGCAACATTAAATAACTTAAGCTGTATTCGGTGGTTCCTTTATTAACAGGAAATTGCCCTAAAGTGTCCAGATAATAGCGATCCATAATCGTTTTCTTAATATTTTGCATGGATAGGTCGGTCGCATCGCAAAAAGCTTTATTACTCGTCCCACCCATATACGGTATTACAAGCCCTGCCAAAGCAACCAAAATAAGCAAGACAACGGTTAGTTCAATTAATGTTATGCCAGATTGAGTCAGTTTTTTCATGGCTTACCAGTTAATAGTTGGAAGGGTGGTGTGAGGGGTGAATGTGATTTGAAATTTGGATTGTGGTGTGCCTCCCAAATTAAAGCAAGATGCAGTTGTGATCCCATCACAATATTCATATTGATTATCCAGCATGTATTTTCCACCAGTGCTTGAACAAGCTGAAGGTGTTAAAGGTCCAGGTGTGGCCGTACAAACTGATTCAACATTAGTTGTTGGATAAGTGTTGGTGGGTGGGTTTGTTCTGCAATCATCATCTGTATCGTTGTCTTGATATAGCATGCCTATAGCCTTACCTTGTGGAGCTAAGTTGGTAGTGCTTGGAAATTGAATAAGGTGTTCACGCCCATCTAATGTGATGGTTGCATTTTGGGATATAAAAGTTGATTTTGTATTGTCATTATCGTAATTGCGAATTAATTTTAAACATAATTTAACTGCTGAATTAGGTGACCAAGTTCCTGAGGCACTATTACAAGCTTTATAAGTTGTGGAAACATTATCAGAACAAGTACCTAAAGACCAGATGCCACCTGCAGAGGTGCAGCCTAGTTTCGATTCTGGCGGTGTAGCACCTGTGCAAGAGGTGCTATTCGTAGTACCTATAGTCCAACTGCCGAGTGTTGAAGTACAAGTTGGTTTATCAATACTAACTCCATCTGAACAATTACTAGCGTCCCAAACGCCAGGGGTAGTACAAGCAGATTGAGTAGTTGAGATATTATCTGAACAAGTGCTTGCTGTCCAAGTACCACCTGCTAAAGAACAATCTGATGATGTCGTTGAAATATTATCTGAACAATTTTCTGGTGTCCAAATACTAGGGGTGCTACAAGTAACTTGAGCAGTATAAATACTTTTTGAGCAGGCGCCTGTTGGATGCCAAGTACCTGGGGTATTAATGCATGAGCTTTGAGTTGTAGACGTGTTATTTGAGCAACGGCCACCTGTCCACGTTGCGCCAAGGAGTGAGCAGTTACTATAAGTTGTAGAGCTTTTATTCGTACAAGAACCCTCAGCCCAAATTCCATTTTCGATCATACACGTCGTAGGATCAGTAGGTAAGCCGCTACATGAATAACTACCCATTGGAGGATATATATTAATAGTTAAATCATTTAGATTAACTAACCAATCTTGGTATTTGATGGTGGGCAATGTTAAAAAATCAGGGTAATCGGCATCATATGGGTCTGTCGTTGTGGATCCTGAATGCTGATCTTTGCCTATGCTTTGGATAGTCATGTTGGTTGCGGAAACGATATCAGTTGTAAGAGTAGATAAATTATTTAAATAAGTTACCGTCCATCCGTAATTACCCAAGCCTGTATTGCCCCATCCATCCGAGATTGCATTTGTGTTGGTTGCTGATCCTGTTGATGAAATATAAGGGCCTTGCCAATTTGGTGTTTCATGCCAACTAGCACCATGTGCCGCACAATCTGCTGAATTGAAATAACGTGTATCTGTGCAAAAATTGCCATCTAATAGTTCTTGTATGGCGAAGGGTAATCTGCCTACATCTGCTACAAAGCCATTAATGTTGGGCTTTCCATTTACAACTTGGTTTGGGTCACCAATAATTGCTTTTTTAATTTTTTCATATCGATCTTTGGTGATTTCATTACGACCTTCAAAGGCAAAATTTGATGTTGTTTGCATCGTGACAGAGGCAATGGCAACCAAGACCACCATCACGGTTAATACTTCAATTAAGGTAAAGCCTGTTTGACGGTGTAGAGGTGTTGGTTTATTAAATTGTGTTATTTTGCTCATGGTATACGGCATATCACTCATTTTATAAGATATAAAATAATTAGTATTTTGTGATTATGAGTGCTTTGCTTTGCAGTTAAAGCCTGTTTTTCTGTCATTTTAGTTTGCAAAAACACTAAATCCTGAAGTTTATAATCTGTCGTGAGAATTATACGGTATGCTTATTGCATTGGCTTGTGATGGGTATGCGCTGTTATATTGCATCCTGAGTTTCTATTTAAAACACTATCTTGGTCTGTGTGTTGTGGTTGTGTAATCATTGCTTTATAAGTTTATTGAAAGTAATATTATTTATTGTTTTAAGCAATATTTATGCCTGCTATATAAAATTACACTTATTCTAAGCTTGTTCTTGCAGTGTGCATGTTAAGTAACATAAGATTATGTAGAGAGATTTACTCTCAGATTTTTTCTAATTAAGACAAAAAAGAGTAATTCATCTTGTAAGTATTTGTATTTTATTTAGTCTCTCAGGCGATTCAAATATTTAGGTGTGTCTTAGCCCATATAAATAAAGCTTCTGCTAGAAATGTAATGCAAGAGGCGGCTAAGTTCATTAGGCCGATACGCTTAGTGTCTTTGATAGGGCGGTTGATACGGTTTAACGAAGCATCTATCTCTGCTTTGATCGTTGTAACCATTTCTTTTGCGCTTGATTGCATCAACCGTTCCATTGCCACTATACTGGCATCTAGTGAGGCATTCAAAATACGTTCCGCTATTTCCTTGGCATCAGCACTCCATCTTTGTGACAGGTCTTCAAGTTCCGCTTTGTATTGATCCAGCAGGGCTTGCTGGGCTTTTTGGCTAGCTTGCAGCAAGCGGTTATTAAGCGTTTGCAGGATCAATATGGGGTCATCGCGGCTCAGGGCGATGCCGTGCTTTACCGCGATTTCTTTGATCAGTTCTTCCAGTTCACTATCCTCATTCATTACAGTACCGCGGCGCTGTCCATTTGTGCAAACAACTGGTTTTTTATGAGGGTCAGCCGTTGCCGCGTCATAATCGTGAGTGCCGGATTGGCCAGCGCTTCAGTGAATGTTAAGCGGGCTTGCAACATATCCGCTAAGTCTCGACCATAGGTTTCCTTTTTAAGTGTCGGCATGTGAATGATCGCAGAAACGCGGCTTTTATTGGCCGTATAGGCTTTCATTTGTTCAAAGCTTTTGCCTTCGCTTTCTATCGCGCCCCAATAGGGATTGAGCCAAACAATGAAAGTGGTTTCCTGGGTAAATTGTGTCGCGAG
>CAMDWT010000044.1 GCA_945877505.1 Crenothrix polyspora | reverse complement strand
TCAGGATTGATACTCCGCGCGGCCGGCATCCCCACTAATATGTTTACCGTTTTGTTTGCCATTGGGCGTATGCCGGGATGGTTGGCACATTGGCGAGAAATGATTCATGGTGAACAAGTCACTATCTATAGGCCACGGCAGATTTATACAGGTGAAAAAATGCGCCATTACCAAGAAATAAGCCAGAGACTTTAATAGCTTACACCATTGGAACGCGCCTACTATCCCGCGCTAACACGGCTTTCTATTAAACCCTATGTTAATGAATGCATCCGATTTTACCTGTAAGCCTATAGCATTTCGTCTGTAATCTTAAGGCGATAAGCCTTGTGAGAAGGTCATTTAACTCGATAATGATTAAAGTATAAGGAAAAATAAGTGCGTGACAACGATAGTTCTGCTGATGATATTGGTACGCAATATTACGCAACACAATTAGGCATCTACGATGAAATGTATGCCACTGAAAAAAGAGCATTGCCTCATTGGAAGCGCTTCATGGCCGCGCTTGATACGATGGGAATTGACCGATTTGAATTGCGTCGCAAGGAAGCACAACGTCTATTACGAGAAAATGGCGTTACCTATAATGTCTATGGTGATTCACAAAACCTTACTAGGCCATGGCAACTTGATCCGATACCCTTATTAATTAGTAGCCATGAATGGCTGTCGATTGAAGCGGGTCTTAAGCAACGCGCTGATCTTCTCGATTTAATTCTAAAAGATATTTATGGCAAACAAAATCTTCTCAAAAAAGGTTTATTACCCGCTGAATTGATTTTTGGGCATGAAGGCTTTTTACATCCTTGCATGAGTGCTTTACACCATCAAAAACGACACTTAACTATTTATTCAGCTAATCTTGCTCGCGGCCCCAATGGCAGCATGTGGGTACTGGACGATAGAACACAGGCCCCATCCGGATCGGGCTATGCACTTGAAAATCGGACTGTGATGACACGCGTTCTACCTGATATTTTTTGTGACACTCAAGTACGCAGACTCTCTAGTTTTTTTAAGTTATTACATAAAGGACTCGTTGATATAGCCCCACACAATAAAGAAGACCCTAGAATTGTTATATTAACGCCAGGCCCTCTCAACGAAACTTATTTTGAACATGCTTATTTAGCTGCATATCTTGGTTATTCCCTAGTACAAGGTGATGATCTGACTGTTCGAGATGGACGCGTTTGGCTTAAATCGCTAACAGGCTTACAAGCTATTGATGTTATTTTACGACGAATTGATGATTCTTTTTGTGATCCATTAGAAATGTTCATTGGATCTAAATTAGGTGTGGCCGGACTACTTGAAGTTGTTCGTCGTGGTAATGTTGCGATTGCCAATCCCTTAGGAAGTAGTGTGCTAGAAAATCCTGGTCTACTCGCTTTTTTACCTAGACTTTCACGTTATTTTTTAGATCAGGAACTTAAGCTACCCTCTATAGCCACTTGGTGGTGTGGGCAAAAGCGTGAGCGTGATTTTGTCTTGCAAAATATTGATAATCTCGTTATTAAACCCATCAATCGTGGTTTAAATAATCATGCTGTTTTTGGTGGCCTATTAAGTAGTAAGGAAAAAGACAATTTGCGTAGCCAAATAGCAGCCAAACCCCATTTTTTTATAGGTCAAGAGCACGTTAATTTTTCTACATTACCTGCTTTTATAGATCAACAGATAGAGCCACGTAATGCAATTTTAAGATCGTTTGTTGTTGCGACTGGCGATGATTATGAAGTGATGCCGGGAGGGCTTACACGGATAGCCCCCCAAAAAGATAACTTTACTGTTTCAAATCAAGCCGGTGGAATAAGTAAAGACACGTGGGTATTAGCAACCGAACCAGATAAAAAAATAATTTTCTGGACTCAACCCCCACATAATCAACGCATAGATGCCGTTAAAGAACCTTTAACAAGCCGCGCCGCCGACCATCTTTTTTGGGTAGGTCGACATCTTGAACGCGCAGAAGCCGTTACAAGACTTTTGCGATCTATACTAATAAAACACAGGGAAACACTTGATTTCAAAGACCCGGTGGATGGTGATTGTCTAACCATTTTATTGCGCACCTTAACTCAGGTTACAGGCACCTATCCTGGCTTTATAAAATGCGATGCCCTATTTCTTAAATCCCCCGATTTGGAGTTGCTTTCTTTAGTTAAAGATAGTCATCGAAACGGCTCACTTAGTTCAAATATTAATGCTTTTTTTAAAGCCGCTTTTAGTATTCGTGATTTTTGGTCGCAAGATACCTGGCGTAGTGTTGATACGATTCATCGTCGCTGGCAAGAACGTGTAATCAATACTGAAGTAACCATCGACCATTTACAAGAAAACCTAGACGATTTAATGAACAGCATCGTTGCCTTTACTGGACTAACAAGTGAAAGTATGACGCGTGAAGCTGCATGGGTAATGCTTGATAGTGGGCGCAGACTTGAACGCGCCCTAGCGCTTATTGCGTTGCTACGATCTACCTTGGCTTTAAGACATAAAGATGCGCTACAACATCAGGTCTTAGAAGCGGTTTTAATCTCAACCGATAGTTTGAGTATTTATCAGCGTAGATACCGTTCTTATATTCAGCTACCTTTAGTTTTAGATTTACTTTTATTAGATGAATCTCATCCGCGCTCTGTTGGCTATCAATTGAAACAATTATCTATTCATATTAATTCGCTATCAAAAGGGAAGAGTAATCGCTATTTGAGTGAAGAAGAACGTCTAATCTTAAAAATATATACTGATATACGGCTATGTAACTTACATGAGTTAACCCAAGTCAATGAAGATGTGGGGGTTTTTAAGGATTTTGAAAAACTACTATCAACTACATCAGAGCTCTTATGGCGACTTTCAGAAGTGATTGCTGAAACCTATTTTAGTCATTCACAAATTTCACAGTTAATGCCACTTAATAGCCAAGAGGACGAACTTTGAAATATCGTATTACCCATAGTACGCTGTACCACTACAGTCAATCGGTTGGATTGTGTCAAAGTGAAGCTAAATTACAACCACGTAATTTTTGGAGACAACATTGTCACAGCAGCTATTTTGACATTTCACCTAAACCTATCGATTTTCGTGAACGTAGTGATTTTTTTGGCAATCGAGTTGCTTATTTTGCCATTCAGCAATCTCACTCCAAACTCATTGTTACCTCAATTAGCGAGGTAAGCCTATATCTCAGACAACATAACGTAGATTTAGTTAACCCCATAAAATGGGAGCAAGTCCGCAATTTTTTGCAAGGACATTCACAAAGCCAAACATTTCTAACGCAAAGTCATGAATCCATACTAGAGCTAATAGAAGCTCGGCAATATCTTTTAGACTCACCTATGATAACGATCATCCCTGATTTAGCGGATTATGCAAAAATCTCATTTCATCCTGGGAGATCCCTAATAGAGGTCGTCTATGATTTGGTCGCGCGTATTCATAAAGATTTTACTTATGATCCAGCATCCACTTCTATTGCTACGCCATTGTTTGAGGTAATCAGCTTACGTCGCGGCGTTTGCCAAGATTTTGCACATTTAGCCATTGGTTGTTTACGTGCTTACGGCATAGCCGCACGCTACATTAGTGGTTACGTTGAGACTTTGCCGGAAAAAGGTAAGCCTCGACTCGTTGGTGCAGATGCCTCCCATGCCTGGTTTTCAGTTTATATTCCAGGTACTGGCTGGTTAGACTTTGATCCAACAAACAATACAATGCCAATAGATCAGCATATTACATTAGCTTGGGGGCGCGATTATGCGGATGTAACCCCTCTAAAAGGCATTGCTTTTGGGGGCGGTCAACATACGCTTTCAGTCTCTGTAGATGTTCTGAGACTGAAATAATTTAACTAATACCTCTTATATAATCATTTTTCAACGTAAAGGAACTTAATATGGCGACTATTCATTTCATTGGTGGTGAAAAAGGTGGTGTTGGTAAATCGGTAGTTGCGCGCTTGTTAGCACAATATATGATCGATCATGACCTCCCTTTCATTGGTTTTGACACCGATAAATCACATGGTGCGTTACTACGATTTTATGCTGATTATGCATCACCAACCCTCATCGATAATTATCAAAGTCTTGATGCCATTATAGAAGCCGCTTATGAACACCCTGATCAACGAATATTGGTCGATTTAGCCGCACAAACGCATCATTCCCTAGGGCAGTGGCTAAATGAATCTGGGGTTTTAGAATTAGTAAAAGAATTAGATATAACCATTTACTATTGGAATGTCATGGATTCCGGACAAGATTCAGTAGATTTGCTCAATAAACTACTGACTCAATTTGGCACCCAACTGAATTACGTTTTAGTACAAAATCAATTGCGTGATGAACAGTTCAATATCCTAGAGCTTTCCGGCACAAAAGAACGCGCTTTAGCTTTTGATGCCAAAATCATGACATTAAAGCGACTTCATGCGCCTGTAATGACCAAAATTGATAGCCATAGTTATAGTTTTTGGGCTGCAAAAAACAAAGACATTGACAGTCTTAATGGGCTAGGTTTGCTGGAAAGACAGCGCATTAAAGTTTGGTTAAAGCATGCCTATAAAGAAATTGAGTCATTACGCATTTAAACTTTATAGCGACTCGGTCTAACAATATGAAATTAAGCGTTAGCTGTAGCCTTCATTTCCAGATAGTTGAAGCGAGCGTGCTGATTTTGATGTTACGCCCTTTTAAAGGCATTCAGCAGCAGATTAAGCGAGAAACCTACAGCATAACACCCGAAACACCCCTAATTGAAAGTACTGATAGTTTTGGTAATTCATTGCAGCGATTAAAACTACCTATAGGCAGTTTTTCGATACATACATCTACTGATGTCATCGTTAAAAACAGACTTAAGGCACCTAAGAGAAAAGAATTTATTGAAATACACTGCCTTCCTAATGAGGTATTACCCTTTTTATTACCCAGTCGGTACTGTGAATCTGACCGATTCGGTGATCTTGCCAGAGACATTACCCACCAAATTCAGCCTGGCTATGATCAAGTCATTAAAATTAACACCTGGGTCCATGATTGTATTGCCTATATTCCAGGCTCGAGTGATTTTCCATTATCAGCCATTGAGGTCCATCAACGAGGCTATGGTGTATGCCGAGATCTTGCCCAAGTTGCAATAGCCTTATGCCGAAGTATTAGCATACCCTCACGATTAGTCGTAGGTTATTTACACAATCTTCAGCCTATGGATTTACACGCTTGGTTTGAAGTCTATGTGGGCGAACAATGGCATGCTTTTGATCCAACTCAAGTTTCCTTTGAGAACACCAGAGTTATTATAGCTTTTGGAAGAGATGCCGCAGATGTTCCCATTTTTCATCAATTTGGCTCAGGTTGTTTGCTTAACAGCATGGACGTTCACGTTAATTTGTTAGATAATTAACTCATTATAATTTTTGTAATTTTACTAGATATTTATGACTTATTGTATTGCCGCTTCTATAGACGAAGGACTTATCCTTGTTTCTGATTCAAGAACCAATGCCGGTATCGATAACGTCAGTACACATGGCAAAATGCATGCATTTGCTACCAACAGTGACCGTAAAATAGTCTTGTTATGCGCAGGAAATCTTGCGACAACTCAAGCGGTTCTGGAGCAATTACATCGGGATAAAATAAAAAATGCGACCATCAATTTAAACACCGTAGAAAGTCTATTTGAGGCCGCAGAATATTTGGGTCACGTCAGCGTTGACAAACAAAAACAGCATAACAATTCACACGGTCAATCGGCTTTTAATCCAACCGCCAGCTTTATTTTAGCCGGTCAAATTGGATCTGACTTACACGGTGCTTACATGGTGTATGCGGAAGGAAACAGTATAACAAGTTCTGCGAATACGCCTTTTTTACAAATTGGTGAAAGTAAATATGGCAAACCTATTCTAGATCGTTTTCTCAAATTAAATACGTCTATAGATGAAGCCGCTCGTTGTTGCTTAGTTTCAATGGATTCAACTATTCGAAGTAATGCTAGCGTCGGTTCACCCGTAGAAATGTTGATTTATCGTAAAAACAGCTTTAGCTTAGATGAATACTACTGCTTTGATGACGATGATGATTATATGTTGCAGTTAAGACGTAGTTGGGAAACAAAATTACGCGAAGCCATTGGCGCTTTACCCTGTTTAGGTAAAGAGTCAAAAAAAATCATCCGCATAGCTTTATAAGCCTTAAATCAGCGAGTAAAGACCATCATATAGACGCTAGACAAAGCATTCTAAACACTTAAAAACCAATTATCAGCGACCTTATTATGGAAATCTCCAAGTTTATTTTGTAGATTATCTAAAATTCCACGCAATTGTTTTTGAGTGGTTTGGCGCGTATCAATGGCCTTCACATAGGCTTGTAATTCAATAAGTGTTTGCGGTAAGTCATCATTGTTGGGAAGCTTATTAATACAATCTAATAATACAGAAATACAACACCCCACTGAACTGGGCAAATCTTCATCCTGCAACAAAAAATTAAGCACGTCATCACCGTTAATTCTACTGTGCATTTGCTGACGATACATTAGTAAAGCATTTAGAGCCTTCAAAATATTCATCCACAATATTGCTTCATATTGACGCACTTCTTCACTACGTGATTCTGAAAGTAATAAAGAAGCTAAATCTAGAATTCGACTAGTCATATCTGCTCGCTCAATGCTTCTGCCCAAGCGTATAAATCGGTAGGGGTGATTATGGCTCATATAACCCGACAACAAGCCGGTAAACCGCTGACAACTTCTAAGAATTTCATTCAGAAACAACACACGTTGCCTTCGATTACTCACCGTATCTAGATTTTTTTTTGCAAACAAATACATTTCATTTACTTGTTCCCAAGCCTCATCGGGTAATAACTCTCTAGTCGTTCTTATGTTCTCTCTCGCAGCGCTTAATGAAGAAATCAATGATCCTGAATAAGTATTATCGGCTAATAAAAACCGCGTTATATTGCGTTCATTGGCTATGGTGTATTTTTGGGCAAATTCCTCTTGAGAAGCATTGATTAAGATTAATTGACGCCACCCCATTTCAACGCCTTTGGGCAGATCCATTAACAAATTCATGTGTACATTAACTAATCTGGCTATGTTTTCTGTACGTTCCAAATAACGCGCTAACCAATAAAGACGTTCTGCTGAGCGAGATAACATTAACTACCCCCCATATTAATAATCCACGTATCTTTGCTACCACCACCTTGTGATGAATTAACCACCAAAGAACCCTTCTTTAAAGCCACTCGAGTGAGCCCACCCGCTGTTACAAACGTCTTTTCACCTTGTAAAATAAAAGGCCGCAAATCAATATGGCGCGGTTCTAGCTTACCTTTGCACAGCGTTGGTGCGGTAGAAATTGACAAGGTGGGTTGGGCTATATAATTTCTTGGATCTTTCTGAATAATCTTTCGAAACTCTTCTACTTCTTTTAAGGTCGCATGAGGTCCGACTAACATGCCGTATCCGCCTGATTCATTCGCGGGCTTTACAACCAGTTCCGCAAGATGCTCCAATACATACGCTAACTCATCAGGATTACTGCATAAATAGGTAGGCACATTGGGCAGTATCGGCTCTTCATTTAAATAATAACGAATCATTTCTGGCACATAAGCATAGACCACCTTGTCATCCGCGACTCCAGCGCCAGGCGCATTCGCTAGCGCTACGTTACCGGCCTTCCATGCACGCATTAAGCCTCTAACACCTAGTGTTGAATCAGGACGAAAAACTTCTGGGTCGAGAAAATCATCGTCGATGCGTCGATATATAACATCTATTTTTTCAAGACCCTTTATCGTCCGCATATAAACGCAATTATCATCATTTACGACTAAGTCGTTACCCTCAACGAGTTGTGCGCCAATTTGTTGGGCTAAATAGGCATGCTCAAAATAAGCCGAATTATATATACCAGGCGTCAAGACAGCGCAGGTGCATTTATCCGTTTGATTGGGTGCAATTGATGACAACATGTCAAGTAAATGGGTAGGGTAATCATCAATAGGTAATACATCAATATCCTGCAATAATTCAGGAAAAACTCGCTTAGTGATCACCCTATTTTCTAACATATAAGATACCCCCGATGGCACACGTAAATTATCTTCTAAAACATACATGATGC
Source organism: Crenothrix polyspora (assembly GCA_945877505.1). GTDB lineage: Bacteria > Pseudomonadota > Gammaproteobacteria > Methylococcales > Methylomonadaceae > Methylobacter_C > Methylobacter_C polyspora_A. The sequence goes on along the minus strand of CAMDWT010000044.1, from coordinate 10,127 downwards.
CGTCCTTGTCTCGCACCAAATCAGTGCCGCAAATGTTAGCCCAAACATTATGACGAGGCTTTACACCAATACATTCTTTACGGAAATTTTTCGAACTCGTAATAATCTCGGCAGGCATTTTCCCGGCCTTAATAAAAGCCTGCTCACCATAAACATCGCTAATGAAAAGATTTAAAGCGGTGAGTCTTTGTTTTAAACCTTTTTCGATTATTCGCCATTCTTTTGCATCAATAGTGCGAGGTATGATGTCGAAAGGCCAGGCACGATCAATATTGCCCTCTTCACTATAAACAGTGAAGCTAATACCCATTTCAATAATCGCGAGTTCAGCGGCAATTTTTCGTTTATCGATATCCTCTTTTTTAAGAGAATCTAAATATTGGCATAAATGATGACTAACAGACCGTGACTGAAATTCAGAGCACATTAACTCATCATAAGCATTATCAGTTTTATAGTTATTCCAGATTGATTTCATGGCGATTGCATGTCTAATTATTTAAACTTACAAATTAGAAAGCATAATTGATGCCAATTATTAACTATGAGGTCATATTTAAGTGAGGCTTATTATTAGTGCGCGTCATCTATCCAAGTCGTAATACCAAGCGTCTCTTTTGTAGCCAACGAAATTTCACGTAAAAAACACAATAACCCACAAATTAAATTCAACATTGCCACAATAAAAAGCATCGAAATAATTAAGGAAAAATCGACATTAAATTCAACCGCAATAAAAAAGGAAGCAATCGTCAGACAAACACATAAAATAGCATAAGTACAAAGACTTAGTGATCGCCTTATCCAGAGAATGCGCTTAGAAATAGTCTTTATTTCGTGCAAAGTACCTAATGACATTTCATGAATTTGTAATTCACTTAATTTACGGTAACGATCAATAGATCGCGCTAGCCGATTGGTTAGTACACCTAAAATAGAGCCAATCCCCGTTATTAAAAAGACAGGCGCTACTGCATCACGAATGGCATTTGTTACACTAGGAATATCAGCAATGGATATCATAAAAATAAGTGGGTTATAGCATTAAAATAAACACTAAAAATAGAGTTTTATACCACAAAAAAAAATTGTTAAGGTGTCATACTGAGGGGTAAAAAACCTACACAAGTCCTCAAGAAAAATATTTTATAGCCCCTATAAGAGGCGTGCGGGGGTTTAATGATAATTTTATCGATACTTTATCAAGTAATGCATTAAAACGACCTTTCGCTTTAAAAGCCTCGATAAAGACTCCATTTTGTAATGCGGCGACTATATTCGGGCAGATCCCACCACCAATAAAAACGCCACCGGTAGCTAATGATTTTAATGTTAAATTACCCGTTTCTGCGCCAAATATTTCGACAAAAAGCATTAATGTTTCTACACAGGCCTTATCGATACCCTCAAGGCCCAATTGAGAAATTATGGCGTTTCTATCTATAGCATCACTTACTTGAGGCACAAGATTGCTCGGCTCAGCAATCTTGTTGGCACAAATAAAATCGTACAAATAACTAAAGCCTATACCTGAAAGTATGCGTTCATAACTCACATGATCAGGAAATAGACGTCTAAGATACGCCAACAATAAATCTTGCCTGTGATTGACTGGTGCAAAATCTGTGTGCCCGCCTTCCGTTGCTATCGACTGAAACTTCTGCCCATTCCAAATCAATAACGCTTCACCCAATCCTGTTCCTGGAGCAATCACCGCAATATTCCCTGTTTGGTTTTCTGCATTGGGATTTAATTCTACTAATTGATCTTCAGATAAATGCAACATACCTAATGCCATTGCTTCTAGATCATTAAGTAATTTAACTTGCGCGCCCTGAAATCTGACTTTTAAATCGTCTTCATCAAGCAACCAAGGCAAATTGGTCACCTGACATCGCTGATTGACTACTGGCCCTGCAACCCCAAAACAGACTGACTTGATCTGGCAAACCTTTGGTAAAAAAACATCCAAAACATCATTAAATGCCAGAAACTGCTGGCTTGAAAATACTTGCTCCTTTAGAGAGATCAATTTTCCGCTAGCATCCTTTTCTAAAATGGCTAAAACGGTTTTTGTCCCACCTATGTCACCTGCTAAGATCACTATATTCTCCTTTAGTTTTATAGGCGTTTTGCATTAACACATTTAAAAAAGCGTTAGCCACTTGCTGGGTAGATAGCCTATAAAAGCGCTGCTGAGCTGATGTCGCATGTTCTTCGTGTATTTCTAAAGCTGAAGAATGCGTTTGTTGCCAAGTCATCTTTATTGCTTCGTTGATAATATTATCAGTTAATAAAATATTATCAATATGAGCTGCTTTTTTTGCTTTAAAAGTTGAGGCTATTGCCTGTATTGCTTCTACAGTCAATTGTCGATAAACCGGAGAATCAATTTTATTAAGAAGGTGACTAACCTGCAACTTGAAACTTTGTTCTCCTGCAGTCATCTGAGATAATATTTTTTCGCTATACATTATATTTTTACTATTTGTTTCTGAGCCTATCATTAAGCCCGGGCAATGATGCAGAATATTCCAAATACTTGCAAAAAACGCCTGATTTTCTCTACCAAAGCTTCCTTGTTGCTCTCTCCATTCATACCAGTCGACTGTTGGGTTGCGATGATCAGAATAACTTTCATAGTGTGCAACATTTAATGAATCGAAGGCGTCCTGTAAAGAGCGGTAATCCACTAGGCAAGCCTTTAATTTTTGAGCGAGTTCATACGGCGAAATAGACAGTATTTCATAAAATGCTTGCTCTAGAGTAGAACCATAAGATTCACGCTGCTGTTTACTAATAATTAACTTTAAAATATGTCCGACTCTTATTGTATATATGTCCGTAAATAACTCAGGATTAGACTTAATCAACATACCCAAATATAGAATTAATTCTTGAGTAAGAATAATTTGTCCTGCATCATCATCATTATAATTTTTAATAGCTTGCAATATTTCAAAAGAATCTGTCGGACGTGTTAAGGTTGATTTTCTACTATAGAGACTCCCTAAGGTAATAGCATGTTGACGAACCAGTAACTCTGTTGCCGCCTGCTCAAGATTAATATCATACTTACCTAGCAACCCGGCGCAGCGTCTAACAACAGGCCATAGATGCTGATCTCCCGCGCGCTCATATATTTCATCCAACAAATTTCGCACACTAGCCATTTCATCCGTTAAAATCGTTAACTTGGTATCATAATTCAACCCGTGTCGCTGACATAACAAGGTTAGTACCTCTAGTTGCGCATAAATATTGGAATTAATTTTTAATTGCTCAATTAGCGAGTCATCACTCATAACCGACCAAGTCTCTACTATCAAATTGTCTAATAAGACCGGCGGCTTTTCACAAATCGGTAACACCCAAAGAAATGGCCGATTAGATTCATCCCAAGAGGCTAGTGAAAATTTAAAGTCATGTAGATAATCAATTTTTTCGTGATTAGATGTTTGATAAAAATCTAATATTGTACCTAATTCTATAGGAATACCTTGAGATAACCCTTGCTGTAATTCTTTAATAAAGGCGATAAGAATGTCACCCTCATGACCATCCAACATGTTATTTTTTATCGTGATGACAAACAAAGGATTGCCTTCCCGGTCCCAATGCTTATAAATATAAGCTAGTTCTAGTCTTAACCGCTCAACGAGCAAGCGATTGTCCATCGCTAAGTAAAAGCCTTTTTGACTAAGACATTGTGGCAAGAACAGTAGATGCTCACCGGCCAAATTGTAAATTTTTGAAGTTGCTAAAGTGCGTAACTGTCTTAAGGGCCGACCCGTTAGGCCTATGCGATCGTTTCGCCCAACATGCGTGTAAGCCTCCGCTAGTTCACTAGCCTCTCTTATCTGAATAGGTGCAATTTCGGCAAGTGTTTGCGCATCTATGCCATATTTTGTTAGATAAGTTTTAACCTCCTGATCTTGTGCAAGTAATTGGATCTGAAGCGTGTAATTCTGTGCTTTTTTAATAGTTTTATGTCGACCTAATGGATCTACATCATCTAGTTCAAGAAGACCCTCTTGGATTAAACAACCCAACATAAAAAGACTCTGCGCCCATACCAAAGGGACATTTTCATTTGGCCGTCTTTTCTGACTATGGGGATTTTCTTTTTCGGCACTAATTAAGTTTATTGGGACGAAATAAAGCTCGGGTAACAAATAGTCCCCATTTTGCTCTACTAATAAACAATCTAATTTAGTACGGTACTCTAGCGCTCTTTTTTTATTTCCTAGGCAGAGATTATTAAGAAAAAAATAGGTAAAAAACAAAGGCCATTCACATTCAATATCCGCAAACTGTTTTAGTTCATGGGGATCATAATGTAGACGCTGACTATCCTCTATAGCGGTTTGATGACCATCTAAAAGAAAGCGCTTACATCCATAGTTGCCCTGTAATTTCTCACAAATCAGCGCTTCTGTTCTTGTCCGAATAACCGGATCATCAACCGCGAAAGCGGGAAAACCAATGATACTTAATGCCGCCGCGTCTACTTCTTTCGATATAGACTCTCTAGGCAAAAGGGATTCCAGCGTAATCCTTGTCCTAGCAATATCATCGCCAATAACGTGAATAATAGAAGCTTGACCGCCCTTTTTACCAAATAAATTAAATCCAGAAAGACTTTCCAATGCCGCTTTTGCCATCCCAATTGAACTAGCATTTAATTCGGCAATACCCTGGTTAATTTTGTGCCCACGCTCCCATATACCATAGTCCGGGGTTCGATAAGTACGACTAATATAATGAACGAGGTTTTGAACAAAATTCACCTCATCAATCGTAAACACAATCCTTAGGCCAGAAGCTGTCATTTGGCAAAGCATCAATAAAAATAATGAAGTTGCATCTAATTGTAAATGTCCCCACGCATCATCACCGACGACTATACCACCGGATGCCGTATGGTATTTGGCATGTAAAGCATCTGATGGATTTTGTGATAACTTGAATTTTTCAACTTTATCGGCTTGCCTCATCATTGCCGTTAGCAAACCACGCATTAACTTAACAACGCTTTGCTCTAATTGATAAGTTCTTCCTTGATGGTGATCAGTGCGTCGATACGCTAACGCCAAGCCCCATGCTGCAAGAATACTATAGACATTATCTCTTACCCACGCGTCCGTATAATTCCCATGACTATTAATAGCCGTACTCGCTGGAAGCAGACCCGTCACCCAATCCTGTCGACTCAGGATTATATTCTGTACTTGTTGATAATAAGTATCGAGTTTTGCAGAGAGATCACTTTGTTTCATCTAAACCACTATGCCAGTTTCTGATTAACAGATATTTTTAAATTATGATTAAGCAGATAATGTGCCAAAGCTCATTGCGTTATTTCTCACTACAAACATCCTCAATGCTGTGTGATTACGTTCGATAAAATAGTGGGTTATTAAACCGTCTTTAAAATGATTAAGCGCACCAAATGAGTGATCATCTGATAATTCGCACTTAATAAGCGCAAAATAGCCAAGACCTCATCACTCATTTCTTAGCCTACCAATATCCTATCCAACTCACACCTAAACGCAGGGCACTACATCGCGCTGTAAAATCACTTGGTACAAAAACTGCTAACCCTTTAGATTCCTAACTGTATGAAGCATTCCTGACCCGAAATTGAACATCACGCACCACTATAAAGCTGGTTATTAATGACTTCCGCACTAATGACATTAGAAAGGCTTATAAAATTAAAAAACTGTTATGAAGGTTTCATGAAAGGAAGCGAGTCTACTATATAACTTCATTAGCTTAACTGATAACACTTTAACGAAGGACGCCTTTAAAACTCTACACCCTTACTATTAAAGTTTATGTAGACATTGATTAGCACTGATTAACCTAAGCCTTTTATGAACCACAGACATTGAGAATCTAAACCCATGTACCCACTTTTCAAGCTACTGATCATTATGCTTCTGATATCACCTTCCAGTAACGCCACTAATTCATTGCTCGTGGTAAAAGCCAATCCAATATTACTAAAAAAACTCAAAATCATTGCTATAGGTGAAGGCGAAGCACATGATTCCTTTCGCTTGCCAGCACGAATTGACCTTGATCAACAACATGTCGCTCGCATCGGGACTACCGTGACAGGTCGAATTATCGAAACAGAGGCCGTACTCGGACAAGAAGTACGAAAAGGTGAAAAACTTGCTACATTAAATAGCACCGAACTCGGCTTGGCACAATCAGCCTATTTAAAGACCAATGCTCAAGTTAACTTAAAACGATTAGTGGTAAACAGAGCACAACGCTTAATGGACAGTGGGATTATAGCCGCTGCTAACATTCAAGAAAGAGAAACCATGCTAGCTGAAGCAGAAGTTGATTTACGTACAGCAACCGATCAACTTCGTGCTCTCGGCATGTCTAACGATGATTTAGCACGCCTATCTAAAGAAAAGAAAATTCACTCTATTTTACCCATTACAACCAGTATTGGTGGCACCATTGTTGAGCGCCAAGTCACTATAGGTCAGGTAGTACAGCCCTCTGATGCCCTATTTACCATAGCCAATCTCTCTCATGTATGGGTAGTGGCTGAACTACCAGAACAACAAGCAAGTTGGGCTCATAAAGGTGATGAAGCTGAAGCCACTATAGCCGCCCTGCCGGGAGAAACACTAAAAGGCCAACTCATTTATGTGGCCGATATGGTCGACCCTAATACGCGTACCGTCACTGTACGCATGGAATTACCCAATCCTCAACGTAATTTAAAACCGCACATGCTAGCAAACTTATTAATTCGTAAACAAAGTGTGCAAGAACTGATCTTACCCGATTCAGCGGTCATTCGTGATAATGATAAAGATCATGTCTTTGTCGAAACGAGTCCTGATGAGTTTGAACTTAGACAGGTAAAACTGGGTGATCTTAACCTAGGTACCCGACCTATTCTAACGGGGCTAAAACTTGGTGACAAAGTAGTCGTTGAAGGTGGCTTTCATCTTAATAGCGAACGCCAACGCAACGAATTGGAGTAAATCATGATTGAAAGTTTAATTCGTGGGAGTTTAAATAATCGTATTTTAGTTGTGGCGCTGGCATTCGGATTAATCTTGTTTGGCATTCGCGCCCTGCAATCCCTATCAGTTGATGCATTTCCCGATGTCACCAATATTCAGGTTCAAATTGCCAGCGAAGCGTCAGGCCGGTCACCTGAAGAAGTTGAACGTTTCATCACGGTTCCGTTGGAAATTTCCATGACAGGCCTGCCGGGCCTTACAGAAATGCGCTCGTTAAATAAAAATGGCTTATCCTTGATTACACTGGTTTTTACCGACAATACTGACGTCTATTTTGCTAGGCAATTAGTAATGGAGCGGCTGATAGAAGTCAATCACAGTATGCCTGCTGGAGTGAACCCCATATTAGGTCCAGTATCAACTGGACTTGGTGAGGTCTATCAATATACTTTGGAGCGGACTGACGATGAAAATCGACCACTAACACGGGAAGAACTGATGCGTCGCCGTGAAACTCAAGACTGGGTAGTTCGACCCTTATTACGAGGAATACCGGGCGTTGCGGAAATTAACTCACAAGGTGGTTATAACAAACAATATCAAGTGTTGATTAATCCTGATCGGATGCTGCATTACCATATAACGTTGGACGAAGTCTTTAATGCCTTGATACGAAACAATGCCAACAGCGGGGGCGGTGTTTTACCCCATTATGCTGAGCAATATTTGATTCGTGGTGTCGGTTTGATCCGTGATGTCGCAGATATCGGCAATATCGTCCTTAAAGAAGAAAACGCCGTCCCTATTCATATTAATGACGTCGCTGAAGTAAAAATTGGTCACGAAGAACGCGTAGGAGCCGTTATAAAGAATGGTTACACCGAATCAGTTGGCGGTATTGTCATGATGCTACGGGGAGGCAATGCAAAAGAACTCGTCGGTCGTATTAAAGACCGTGTAAAAGAAATTAATGACAAAAACATGCTCCCAGAAAACCTTAAAATAATTCCTTATTATGACCGCAGCCAACTGGTAGATGCGGCCCTACAGACTGTCACTAAGGTACTACTTGAAGGCATAGGATTGGTTGTTATTACCTTACTTCTGTTCCTAGGCGATATTCGTTCCAGCCTAATTGTTGTCAGCACCTTGGTTGTTACACCGCTGGTTACCTTTATCGTTATGAATCAATTAGGGCTTTCTGCTAACTTAATGTCCTTGGGAGGACTCGCCATTGCCATCGGACTAATTGTCGATGGCTCTGTTGTGGTTGTCGAAAATGCATTTAGTTTTCTTACTGAGCGCAGAGGCGGCACAACCAGTCGTGTAAAAGTGGTGTTGGCCGCCGCTCAAGAAGTAGCTACGCCGGTATTATTTGGTGTAGGTATTATCATTCTGGTGTTTTTACCCCTGATGACACTGGAAGGCATGGAAGGTAAAATGTTTGCGCCTTTAGCCTACACCATTGCGATTGCCTTGATGATTTCGCTGGTACTTTCATTAACCTTAACTCCGGTTTTATGCTCATTTTTATTACAAGGCCAAACTGAGAAAGAACATGATACGCGTATTATTGCCTTCATTAAAAAACCTTATTTAAAACTACTGGATTTATCGCTACAAAAAAGTAAAACCATTGTTTTACTGGCCTCTGCTTTATTTGTGGGCGCTCTAACTTTACTCCCTTTTTTAGGCAGTGCTTTTATCCCTGAAATGAAAGAAGGCTCCATAGTCCCCGCCATCAACCGGATGCCCAATATTTCCTTACAAGAAGGTATAAAAATGGAAATGGAAGCTATGCGCATGATTATGGACATTCCTGGTGTCAGTTTGGCGGTCACCAATATTGGTCGTGGTGAGAGTCCGGCCGATCCTCAAAGCCAGAACGAATCAACACCTATCGTCAGTCTAAAACCAAGAGACCAATGGCCCTCAGGCTGGACTCAGGATACTATTGCTGACGCCATACGTGACAAATTAAGCAATAACTTACCCGGAATACAAGTGGTTATGGCTCAACCTATTTCCGACCGTGTCGATGAAATGTTAACTGGTGTCCGCTCAGATTTAGCAGTAAAAATATTCGGCGACGACTTAGAAAAGTTGAAAGTAACGGCTAATGAGATCGCACGAATCGCCAGCAATATTAAAGGGGCTCAAGACATACGTGTGGAACGACTAACGGGCCAACAATATTTATCTATCGATGTTAATCGAGAAGTGACTGCTAGACATGGCATCAATGCATCTGATATTCATGATGTTATTGAAACCGCTATCGGAGGAAAAACGGCAACGCTAATCTATGAAGGTGAGCGACGCTTTTCAGCTGCCGTCCGTTTACCCGAAGATTTTCGCAATAGTATAGAGGCTATTAAAGCTATTTTTCTAACCTCAGCCAATGGTGCGCGTGTACCTTTGGGCGATCTCGCAAACATTCAGCTAAATGATGGACCCTCACAAATCAGCAGAGAAATGGGCAAACGCCGTATCGTCGTCGGCATTAATGTCAGAGATAGAGATTTAGGTGGCTTCGTTGCAGAACTACAAAAAACAGTTGCCGCCCAGATAAAACTTCCAGATGCCTATTATCTGGAATGGGGTGGACAATTTCAGAATATGGAGCGCGCATTAGGGCATTTAAAAATCATTATTCCACTCACTATTGGTGCTATTTTCTTTTTGTTATTCATGCTTTTTAACTCATTACGCTTTGCAACACTCATTATTTTAGTACTCCCCTTTGCCTCTATCGGTGGCGTAGTCTCTTTATTTATCAGTCATGAATATTTATCCGTACCCGCTTCAGTTGGATTTATCGCCTTATGGGGGATTGCTGTATTAAATGGTGTCGTGCTAGTTTCGTATATCCGTAATCTGAGAGATAGTGGGCTGAGTCAAATAGAGGCTATTCGTCAGGGCTGTGCACAACGATTTCGTCCTGTCATGATGACGGCCACGGTTGCTTTGCTAGGTCTAGTGCCCTTTTTATTCTCCACAGGTCCAGGTTCCGAAGTTCAACGACCCTTAGCCATCGTTGTTATTGGTGGATTAATAACCTCAACATTACTCACGTTGATCATGCTACCAGTCCTCTACCGATGGTTTGAAGAAACACGTTAA
>CAMDWT010000043.1 GCA_945877505.1 Crenothrix polyspora | reverse complement strand
TATGAAACCGAAAAGAAAAAAGTTGTCGTAGAATCTTAGTATTCTGTAATAAATCCTGCCAGTTAATCTGGCGGGATTTAAGTTATATATCGTTGCGGCTGTTAATGAAATTAATAGTGCGTAATGCCTGCCCCAGTATTTAATTACGCAATAAAAAATTTTGCATCTAGTTGATGCAGTGATCAATTTAATTCCCGCCTAAAACAATCCGCTTTGATTAACCTAAAAGTTCGCGCGCGCCTTATGATAATAATAAGTGTTAGTGTCAGATAGTTCTACGTGCAAGTCAGGTCGATTATTGTATAATTTTGAAAGGAGCTTGGAGTAATTTACTATGTTTTTTTTAGATAAGTGATAAATTGTAGTTATATCCTTGCTATTTAATTTAGCGCCCCCACTATCCTTTAATCCAAAAAAGTTAAAGGTTCCGTTTATGGACACGCAAAAAATGAAAGAGTTAGAACAAATAGATAACTTGATTCCAGTATTACCGCTCAGAGATGTTGTGGTCTATCCGCATATGGTTATTCCTTTATTTGTTGGCAGGGAGAGGTCTATTGACGCTCTGGATGCGGCTATGAAGGAAAATAAGCAAGTATTACTGGTTGCGCAAAAAGAAGCTGAAGTTGATGAGCCTGAGTTTACCGATCTCTATGAGATTGGTACGTTGGCCAATATTTTACAGTTGCTAAAACTGCCTGATGGAACGGTTAAAGTTCTAGTTGAGGGTAGTCAGCGTAGCAGAGTGTTACGTTATCAAGAAACAGGGAGTTTTTTCTCGGCAGTAGTGGAGAAGATTGAAGATATTTTTACACTCTCTAGTAAAAGCCAAGATGTATTGCAAAGAACGGTTATTAACTCCTTTGATCAATACGTTAAATTGAATAGTAAAATTCCACCAGAAGTATTAAATGCCTTGTCGGGCATTGAAGACCCAAGTCGACTTGCCGATACAATAGCTGCTCACATGGGTTTAAAGGTAAGTGATAAACAGACTGTTCTTGAGACGGCCGATGTTGAAAAACGATTAGAAGATTTAATGACTTTGATGGAAGGAGAGGTTGATCTTCTAGAGATGGAGAAAAAAATTCGGGTCCGAGTAAAGCAGCAGATGGAGAAGAATCAGAGGGAATATTATCTGAATGAACAGATGAAAGCGATTCAAAAAGAGTTAGGCGATATGGATGATGTGCCTAATGAAATTGAAGAGTTAGAAAAGAAAATTATAAATGCAGGGATGTCAAAGGAAGCGAAGAAAAAAGCAGAAACTGAGCTTAATAAGCTTAAATTAATGTCTGCAATGTCTGCTGAAGCTACTGTTGTGCGTAACTACATTGACTGGATGGTTAATGTTCCTTGGAAGAAAAAAACCAAAGTAAGACATGATCTAAAAATTGCCGAGCAGGTGCTAGAGGCAGAGCATTATGGTTTGGAAAAAGTAAAAGAACGTATTCTTGAATATCTGGCTGTTCAACAAAGAGTGAAGCAATTAAAAGGTCCAATTCTATGTTTGGTAGGGCCTCCAGGAGTAGGTAAGACTTCTTTGGGTGAGTCTATTGCAAGAGCGACGAATCGTATCTATGTTCGTATGGCGTTGGGTGGTGTTAGGGATGAGGCTGAAATTCGCGGTCATCGCCGCACTTATATCGGCTCTATGCCTGGTAAGATTTTACAAAATTTAGCTAAAGTTAAAACAAGAAATCCAATGTTTCTTCTTGATGAAATAGACAAGATGGCGGCGGATTTTCGCGGTGATCCTGCTTCAGCGTTGCTAGAAGTATTAGATCCAGAACAAAATCATGCTTTTTCAGATCATTACCTAGAAGTTGATTTTGACTTATCTGATGTTATGTTCGTCGCGACGGCAAATACTATGAATATCCCACCGGCACTATTGGATAGGATGGAAGTTATTCGTCTTGCGGGCTACACAGAAGATGAGAAAATAAATATTGCGATTCGTTATTTAATCCCTAAACAGATAAAAAATAATGGGCTTAAGGATAAAGAAATCGAAATATCAGAAACAGCGGTAAGAGACATGATTCGATATTATTCACGTGAGGCGGGTGTGCGTAATCTTGAGCGAGATATCTCAAAAATCTGTCGTAAAGTAGTAAAAGCATTATTGTTAACGTCTGAAAAAGATAAAGTTGTCATTAATCCTGAAAATCTAGCCGTTTATTTGGGCGTTAAGCGCTTTAATTACGGTCTTGCTGAAGAGTCTGATCAGATAGGTCAGGTAACAGGCCTTGCGTGGACAGAAGTAGGCGGAGAGTTGCTAACGATTGAAACGGCAGTTATTCCTGGTAAAGGCAAACATTCGGCCACAGGTAAGCTGGGTGATGTTATGAAGGAATCAATTGAAGCCGCGATGACGGTGGTCAGAAGTCGGTCAGAAGTGTTAGGTATAGATAATGAATTGTTCCAAAAAAATGACATTCATATCCATGTCCCTGAGGGCGCGACACCAAAAGATGGACCCAGTGCCGGAATTGGTATGTGCACAGCCATTATTTCTGCATTAACTAAAATCCCTGTTCGTGCGAACGTGGCAATGACCGGCGAGATCACCTTACGTGGAGAGGTTTTGCCTATTGGGGGCTTAAAAGAAAAGTTATTGGCGGCGCACCGAGGGGGTATAACAACGGTGTTAATTCCTGCTGATAATGAAAAGGATTTGGTTGAGATACCTGAAAATATTAAGCAAAATCTGGATATTAGGCCCGTTAAATGGATAGATGAAGTGTTGGAAGTGGCCTTGCAATATATGCCAGAACCTTTAGAAAAAAAAATGGGGGAGGAGCAAGTGAAGGCGGAGGTAGAGGCCGTTAAAATATCACAGCAAGGTTTGATGGCTCATTAAGATAAGGTCAATTTTTAGGGTTTAATTGTGAAAGACCGCAAAAAACATAGCCTCTAGGGGTTTTAAAGCTTGACACTATGTAATGGCTATTGATATAAATAGACGTGTTTCTGGCGCTGATGCTTATCGCGCATAAGAATAAACATAAATGCTTTTCCTAATGTAATAAAACTAACTTCCTCAGGGGGAATAATGAATAAATCGGAACTTATTGATGCTATTGCAGAGTCTGCTGGTTTAACTAAGGCAGATGCTGGTCGTGCTTTAGACGGCTTTCTAGGTGCAGTAACAGGTGCGTTGAGTAAAGGTGATTCTGTTGCTTTAGTCGGCTTTGGCACTTATTCTGTTAAGGAAAGAGCTGAGCGTAAAGGTCGTAATCCTCAGTCTGGCGAAGAAATTACAATTAAAGCTGCAAAAATTCCTTCATTTAAAGCTGGCAAATCTTTAAAAGATGCTGTAAACTAGTCCTTCTTTGTTGAGTTACTTTAACTCAGAAAAGAAAAAGCCCAAGCAATAAAATATATAGATTTTTAGTAAAAATAATATATAATGGGCAAGTCGGGTGCTTAGCTCAGCTGGGAGAGCATCGCCCTTACAAGGCGAGGGTCGGGGGTTCGATCCCCTCAGCACCCACCAGACTTTGGAGTGGTAGTTCAGTTGGTTAGAATACCGGCCTGTCACGCCGGTGGTCGCGGGTTCGAGCCCCGTCCACTCCGCCAAATTAAAAACCCCGAACCGACTGGTTCGGGGTTTTTTTTTGCTTTGTAAATTGATTCTTTAGGACTTATCTATGTTGACAAAAATTAGAGAAAAATCACAAGGCACCCTTGCATGGGTTATCTTGATATTAATTTGTGTACCTTTTGCGTTATGGGGGATTAATAACTATTTAGATGCAGGAGGAGAGGCTCCCGTTGCATCAGTTGGTGATAAAGATTTTTATCAACGTGACGTTAATAAAGCCTACGAACAATATAGTCAGAATTTACAGGGCATGGGAATTGATGAGCAAGTTTTAAAAGCTCAAGCCCTACAAAAATTGATAAAAGATGAAGTCTTATTGCAATATGTTCATTCTGAAGGTTTGATTACAACCGATAATGAAGCGCGTGATTTTATAAAAGCATTGCCTTATTTTCAGGTAGACGGTAAGTTTAGTGATACGCAATATAAAGCATTACTTAGCTCACAGAGAATTTCATCAAGCGAGTTTGTGAATAGAATAAAAAATGCGCTGACGATGGAGCAATTCCAGCATAGTATTGTCGATAGTAGCTTTGCAACACAATATGATGTGGAAAGTTATTTTAAAATTCAAAACCAACAGCGTGATGTTGATTACATAACCGTTCCAACTCAAACTTTAAAAGAACAACCCACGGCAGAAGAAGTTAGCGCTTATTATCAGCAGCATCAGAACTTATATGCTACACCTGAGCTTGTGTCGGTTGAGTATGTTGAGCTTTCACTCAATGATGTTGCAAAAAAAGTAGTTGTTACGGATGATAAGTTAAAAGCTTTTTATGAAGAGCAAAAAGATCAGTACACTTTGCCTGAACGAAGAAAAATTAGTCATATCTTGTTTTTAATTAATGACAAAGTTTCTGACAAAATAGCGTTAGAGAAAGCCTTAAAAGCAAAAGAAGCGTTAGCAAAAAAAGATTTTTCTACCTTAGCTGCAGAAGTATCTGAGGATAAATTAACTGCTAAAAAAGGTGGCGATCTAGGTTTGTTTAATTTAGGCGTTATGGAAAAAGCGTTTGAAGATACAGCCAGTTCATTAAAAGTTGGAGAAGTATCTAATCCCGTAAAATCAGCTTTCGGTTATCATTTAATAACAGTTACTGAGCTTGTTCCAGGTGGTATTAAGCCTTTTGAAAGTGTAAAAAATGAAGTTGCTACTGCCTATCAAAAAGCACAAGCAGAAAACGCTTTTTTTGAAGCAGGTGAAAAATTAACTGAACTAAGTTATGAACACCCAGATGGCCTGCAAACAGTTGCTGAGAATTTAGGTGTAACAGTAAAAAAATCAGCGTTGTTTACTAAAGATAAAGGCGAGGGAATTGCGGCTGATGAAAAAATACGTAATGCAGCCTTCTCTGAAGAAATTCTACAAGGTAACAATAGTACGCCTATCGAACAAGGTGCTGAGCGCTTAGTGGTCGTGAGATTGTTAGAGCATAAAGCCGCGTCAAAACTTGAGTTAAAAGAAGTTGAACGAGATGTTTTAGCGGTTGTAGCAAAAGAAAAAGCGCAACAATTGACCCTTCAAAAAACAAAGCAAATACAAGCACGCTTAGAGGGTAATGAAACCATTCAGGCTTTAGCGGCAGAAAATAAGCTAGAAGTGAAGTCGTCCAAAGGCTTGATGCGAGACAAGAATAAATTACCTGAAGCCTTGAGTAATGCTATATTCAAGGCGGCTAAGCCTGTTGGAGGCAAGCCAAGTATTTTTGTTGCAGTTTTACCTACCGGTGAACAAATTGTCGTCAGTTTGTCAAAAGTGACAAATGGCACGATGAGTGAAGATGACAAAAAACAAATGGAATTGGCTAAGAAAAATATTGCCAATGCATTGGGTCAAACTGAATTTAATCAGGTATTAAATAGTTTGCAAGCTGAAGCCGATGTGACGGTGAATAAAAAACCTCAAGCGCAATAATCGGATAGATAAAAAAAGGGAGCTTACGCTCCCTTTTTTTTGACTTGATTTTAGTGGGTTACGATGAGGCTAAACCAGCAATATTGTAGCCACAATCCACATAAGTGATTTCGCCGGTGATACCCGATGCCAAATCTGAACACATAAAAGCCGCGGCGTTGCCGACTTCTTCAATGGTTATATTTCTTTTTAAAGGCGAGGTGTCTTGGGCTTTATTTAGCATCGCTTTGAAATCATTAATGCCTGATGCAGCCAGCGTTCTAATAGGTCCCGCAGAGATAGCATTAACACGGGTGCCTTCTGCGCCTAAGGCAACAGCCATATAGCGAACATTGGCTTCTAGACTGGCCTTAGCAACACCCATAACATTATAGTTAGGTATAGCACGTTCTGCGCCCAAATAAGTTAACGTCAATAAAGAGCCATTACGACCTTGCATCATGGCTCTACCCGCTTTAGCTAACGCAGTAAAGCTGTACGAACTTACATCATGAGCAATGTTAAAGTTTTCACGCGTGGTAACATCAACATAATCACCATTCAAAGCATCCCGAGGCGCAAAAGCAACTGAATGGACAATACAATCCAAGCCAT
Source organism: Crenothrix polyspora (assembly GCA_945877505.1). Classification (GTDB taxonomy): domain Bacteria; phylum Pseudomonadota; class Gammaproteobacteria; order Methylococcales; family Methylomonadaceae; genus Methylobacter_C; species Methylobacter_C polyspora_A. The sequence goes on along the minus strand of CAMDWT010000043.1, from coordinate 12,270 downwards.
CCCAATGTTCGCCAAGTTTACTGAATACAGAATCAATGTGTTCATCGATACTTACATCACATTCGAGGATAATCTTGGATCCGCACTGATCCGCCATTTCTTCAACACGACTTTGTAACTTTTCATTTTGAAAGGTAAAAGCTAGCTCGGCACCTTCACGATGCATAGCTTGAGCAATGCCCCATGCAATAGAACGATTACTGGCCAAGCCCACAATTAATACTCGTTTGCCTTGCATAAAACCCATTATCATCTCTCCGTATTTTTGTTTTGTTGTTACAATGGAACTCTAACTATTGTACCATTCTGATTATAACCTGCACCCATTCACATTCGATGAGTGATGTTTTAAGTATCTACGACCCGATAATCTATGTCCAGTTTTTTGTCTATGAAGATGCAAACCTACATAATTCAATTGATTCTCTTAATAGGCTTGACCGCTTGTGATGAAACGCAGCTTAATAATCCGTATTTAGATAATGAAGGGGGGCTCTCGGTTTTATACCAATCATTTTCAGAGAGACCCAAGCATTTAAATCCAGCCATTGCTTATAGTGAAAATGAATATGCGTTTATCGCTCAGATCTATGAGCCACCCTTTCAATATCATTATTTGAAAAGACCTTATCAACTGACACCATTGACGGCGAGCAAAATGCCGGAAATAAATTATTTGAATAAGCAGGGTGAAAAAATAGGGCAGGGCGCAAAAGACAGTGATATTGCTTATACCGATTACCTTATTGATATTCAACCGACTATTAAATTTCAACCCCATCCCGCGTTGGCTAAAAATAGCCAAGGCCAATATACTTATCATAGCCTGACGCCGTCACAAATCCAGAGCCTTAATACCTTAGCTGATTTTAAAGATACAGGAACACGTGAGCTTATTGCTGAAGATTATGTGTATCAAATTAAACGCTTAGCGAACCCTAAACTACAATCGCCGATAGCTGAAATAATGAAAAATTATATCGTCGGATTTGATGATTTTTCTAAACAAAGTAATGATCAGGTAAGCGCAGATTTAAAAGACATTCCAATGTCGGGCGTAACAGCCATAAATCGATATCAATATCGTATTCGTATAAAAGGTAAATATCCCCAATTTATATTTTGGCTGGCAATGCCTTTTTTCTCACCTATGCCATGGGAGGCCGATGCTTTTTATGAGCAACCAGGCTTATCCGATAAAAATATCACCTTGGATTGGTATCCTATTGGAACCGGGCCTTATCTGTTAGCAGAAAACAATCCTAATCGACGGATGATTTTACTTAAAAATCCATCCTTCCACGACGAAAGATATCCGTCTGAAGGGGAGAGTGATGATAAGAAAAATGGCTTATTAGTCGATGCAGGAAAAAAACTGCCTTTTATTGATAAAGTTGTTTTTATGCTGGAGAAGGAAACAATCCCCTACTGGACTAAATTTTTACAAGGCTATTATGATGCCTCTGGGATTGCTTCAGACAGTTTTGATCAAGCCATACAATTTACCGGCAATGGCGGCGTAGACTTAACAGACTCTATGAAAGAAAAAGGGATCAAACTACAAACATCAATAGAGACGTCTATATTTTACATGGGCTTTAATATGATGGATGCTACCGTGGGTGGCGATAGTGAAAGCGCTAGAAAATTACGACAGGCGATCGCAATTGCAGTTGATTACGAGGAATATATTTCCATTTTTAGAAACGGACGAGGAATAATTGCACAAGGCGTTATTCCGCCGGGCATTTATGGTTACGCTGAAGGTGATAAGGGCATTAATCACTATACCTATAATTGGATTCATGACAGGGAGCAGCGGAAAGAAATTAGTGAAGCGCGTCAATTAATGGCAGAGGCCGGATATCTTAACGGCATCGATCCTAAAACAAACGAGGCCTTGATCTTGTATTTTGATACTACCTCCGTAAGTATTGATGATCGTCCATCAATGAATTGGTATCGTAAACAATTTGAAAAATTAGGCATAAAGCTCGTCATTCGGGCGACTGATTACAATCGTTTTCAGGAGAAAATGCGGACGGGTAACGAGCAGATCTTCATTTGGGGATGGAATGCTGATTATCCGGATCCGGAAAACTTATTTTTCTTACTCTATGGGCCTAACTCAAAAGTTAAAAATGGTGGTGAGAATGCCGTCAACTACCATAATATCGAGTTTGATCACTTGTTTGAGCAAATGCGAAATATGGATAACAATGAACAACGTTATCAACTTATACAGCAGTTACAAGAAATCGTACGGCATGATGCGCCCTGGGTTTTTGGCTTTCATCCTAAAAATTTCTCCTTATTTCATAGTTGGTATGAAAACCAAAAGCCCAATTTAATGGCAAATAACAGGCTTAAATATACCCGAATTAATACAGTAGCTAGAGCAGAAAAAAGACAACAATGGAATCAGCCCCTATTTTGGCCATTATGGCTAAGTTTGATCTTTTTTTTATTGCTATTAGCGCCAGCGTTTAAAGCGTATCGCCGACGTGCCAAGGAAACCGTGCAATGATTCAGTACATTATTCGTCGATTTTTATACGCAATCCCCTTGTTATTAGGGGTTAACATCTTAACCTTTGTGTTATTTTTTATTGTGAATAGCCCTGATGATATGGCAAGGATGCAGTTGGGGCAAAAACATATTACAGAGCAATCGATCAATAATTGGAAGCATCAGCACGGTTACGATCTGCCGCTATTATGGAATGCTGAAAAGCAAGGGGAGACAAAAATAACCCAGACCATTTTTTATCAAAAATCAGTAGGCTTATTTTTGTTTCGTTTTGGCGTGTCAGACAGTGGTAGAAATATTGGCGCAGATATAAAAGAACGGATGTGGCCGAGTTTGGCACTGGCTTTGCCAACGTTATGTGTTGGATTGCTGGTGGATGTTACGTTCGCTTTATTAATGGTGTTATTTCGCAGTAGTTATTTAGAAAAGGCCGGCATCGTTTTATGCGTGACACTCATGTCAATTTCATCATTATTTTATATTATTGGCGGACAGTTTTTTATGGCTAAAATATTAAAATTGGTGCCGATTTCTGGCTATGATGATGGCCTGGCGGCCATTAAGTTTTTAGTGCTCCCTGTGTTGATTGGTGTCTTTTCAGGCGTAGGTTCTGGTGTGCGCTGGTACAGAACACTTTTTATAGAAGAAGTAGAGAAAGATTATGTTCGTACCGCAAGAGCAAAAGGCCTAACCGAAACTCAAACGTTGTTTCTACATGTCTTACGTAATGCGTTAATCCCTATTTTAACGGGCGTAGTGGTCATTTTACCGCTGTTATTTATGGGTAGCTTAATCATGGAGTCTTTTTTTAGTATTCCAGGTTTAGGCAGTTACACCATAGATGCAATCAATAGCCAAGATTTTGCCATCGTGCGTGCGATGGTGTTTCTTGGTTCGGTTTTATATGTAATCGGCTTATTGTTGACGGATATTTCCTATACGCTGGTTGATCCTAGAGTGAGATTATCATAATGATTGTGTTATGGACGGACGCCTTAATATTTATGCTGATCAGTGCTCTGCTGGTGCTGGCTTTTTATCTGCGTGGAAAAGAACATATTAAGCGCCCCCTACAGAAAATAGTTAGCAGTAAAGTCGGTATGGGATCATTGATTATCTTACTGTTTTTTATTTTTATTGGACTACTAGATTCGGTGCATTTTAAACCCACCGATACAAAAAATAACGAGATCATCAGCCTGTTGGATGCGTGGGCAACCCCCTTAAGAGAGCATACTGAAAAAACCTATTCAGCGCCTTTTGCAACCACACTCTACAGTAAAGAAATCATCCTTCTTGCTGATGGCGCAGGACAATGGGGTTACCCACGACTAGCTTATGGTGGTAACTATTTAAATGGGGCTGAGTCCGAGCATCTTATTGATATACTGAAAAAAATAGCTAACGGCTTTGCCCAGTCGGCAGGTTTAATGGTGTTTAGTCTGTTGTGTTACTTAATTATCCGGCGCAAGGTGCAAGCGCAACAAAGGGATTTTTTTTATTTTTCAAGTAGCGTCACTGTTAGCCTGATCGTTTCATTTATCATTATTTCAATGGCTTATACATTGATTCATCTGTCTGGTTATTATCATGTATTTGGCACTGACAAAGTAGGTGAAGATGTTTTCTATCAGGCGATTAAAAGTATACGTACTGGCTTAGTATTAGGCACCTTAACAACATTAATAATGCTACCAATGGCAATCATATTTGGAATCTTAGCGGGGTTTTTTCGTGGTTGGATAGATGATTTAATTCAGTATATTTACACCACCTTAAATTCAATCCCAAGTGTCTTGTTGATAGCGGCATCTATCTTGATGGTTCAAGTTTATATGGTAAATCATGAGCAAGATTTTACCAGTGTGATTGTAAGAGCCGATGTGAGACTCTTATTTTTGTGTCTAATTCTTGGGGTAACAAATTGGACAGGTTTATGCCGATTACTTAGAGCGGAAACCTTAAAACTTAGAGAGTTGGAGTATGTGCAAGCCGCCCAAGCATTAGGCGTAAAGCAAGGTATGATTCTATTTCGTCATATTTTACCTAATGTTATGCACATTATATTAATCTCTGTCGTACTTGATTTTAGTGCTTTGGTATTAGCAGAAGCGGTGTTGTCTTATATCAATATAGGTGTTGATCCAACTACCTATAGCTGGGGAAATATGATTAATGGGGCGCGACTTGAAATGGCCCGTGAACCTATTGTTTGGTGGTCACTTTCTGCTGCATTTGTCTTCATGTTTACGCTAGTTTTAGCGGCAAATTTATTTGCAGATACGGTACATGAAGCCTTTGATCCAAGGCGAAACGCAGAATAACGTAAATGCCCTTAAATAATGCCGTTAAGCGGTACAATCTGTATAAGTTTAGGGGCTTTTTATCTAACGAAAAAGTACTTTGGGTAATGTCCAGCAAAGGTTAATTTTTACTATAAAATTAAACTGTTAAGATACTACAGTCTGAAATAAAAGGCTTAATGAGTTGTATCTCCTAGGTTTGAAAACTAACAAACAGTAGGATTTATGGTTTTGTTTACATAAAAAAGCTGATATCATACTCAATCTAAGTTGGATGCTGTTTAAAACAGTAGGTTTTTTTAATACACAATTAGGGAGAAGCCATGCTTATATTGACACGTAGAGTAGGGGAGACTTTAATGATTGGTGATGAAGTTACTGTTACCGTTCTTGGAGTGAAGGGAAATCAAGTTCGCATAGGTGTAAATGCGCCGAAAGATGTTTCGGTTCATAGAGAAGAAATTTACGAAAGAATTAAAAAAGAACAAGCGGGTTCAACTGATTCTGAAGAGTAAAAAAGTTTTAGGAGAGATGGCCGAGCGGCTGAAGGCGCTCCCCTGCTAAGGGAGTATGGGCTTTAACTCCCATCGAGGGTTCGAACCCCTCTCTCTCCGCCATTATTAGTGACAATTTAGTTAAATTTAAGTTGACACAAAACGAATAAAAAAAGATAATAAACGGCTCAATAAGGCGCCTGTAGCTCAGCTGGATAGAGTAATCGGCTACGAACCGATCGGTCGGGAGTTCGAATCTCTCCAGGCGCACCATTGACACACCAAAGTTTTAATCCCCTGTAGCTCAGTCGGTAGAGCGGATGACTGTTAATCATTAGGTCGGCGGTTCGAGCCCGTCCGGGGGAGCCAAATAAATGAAAGCCTTACATGAAAGTGTGAGGCTTTTTTTTTGCTCTGAAGAAAATAACGGGGAATTGGGTGCACTTATGGGTGTACTTGGTTTTTTGCAACTGTCATTGTTCTTGCCTGTAAGGCTCTATCGCTGTTTGTCTTCTTTTACAGATAAGCTGTAATCTTAAAAAACATCAATAGATTCTAGAGTCGCTGTAGTGTTGAGGGGGCACTTAAACGCAACAGAATATAGAATAGTGCTATATTCTGGCGGTTCTTGATGGATATACTGATTAAGGTAGATACCTATCCTAGTCAGGTTTCCTTAGTCGGGACGGGTAGCTAGTGTTATTCTGAGCGCTAAATTGTCAATATCAATAAATGGAAGTTAATGAAATGTAAAATATGGGTTATCTCTTTTTTACCGCTAATTCTTTTCTCGTTTAGTATTCACGGGAGAATGATTAAATGCATAGGTGTTAATGGTGCTGTGAGTTATAGCACTTCTCTTTGCCAAGGTGATCAGGGGCAAAAAGAAATACAAAGACCTCCTGACAATAAAGAGATTCCATTAGAACAATCTAACAGTGTAAATATTAGGCAGTCAGGTGCCACAGTAGATAATGTAGTAGATTCTAACCCTTTGCCGAATAATGTTTGTAATTGTAAGGGTTATGCTGGTCTTGGTGGTCCATGTTATGCTGGTGCAGGTGGTCCTGCATATCGTGGTCCAGGCGGACCTGCATATCGTGGTCCTGCATATCGTGGTCCAGGCGGACCTGCATATCGTGGTCCTGGAGGTCCATGCTATTCTGGTCCTGGTGGCTCTCAATATGCTGGGGAGGGAGGCCCCGGTTACTCTGGCCCCGGCGGCCCTAGGTATTCTGGCCCTGGTGGCCCTGAATACTCTGGTCCCGGTGGATCTGCTTATCGCGGTCCTGGCGGTCCATGTTATGCAGGCTCTGGTGGCCCATGCTATGCAGGTCTCGGTGGATCAGGTGCTAATTGCCCTAGCGTATGTAAATAATTTAATTCTTTCACTTACTTTTTCTTTTGTAAGCACTTCTTAGAAAGGCAACCCAAAAAATCTATGGTATAGATTGTAAATGAGCTTTTTAAATAGGCTCCATCGATATGCACAGTGAAGGTTCAGTTAGTTGCATAGTGGGTTACGTATAATATTACTAACAAAGCCGGCTTTAAAGGGATTTAGTGCTTTTTATATATATTTATTTACTGGCTATGATCTTTAACCAGCAGTTATAAGCCCTTTAGAATAAGGTCAAGTTACATAAAACACCTTAACTTATGAGATGCGCTATTGTATTTTAGTGAAATAGCTATTTCACTAAGTCAGACTTCCAAGGATGAATTAAAATTGCGTGTCACAAGAAGAAAGTTTTGTATTACTCAGGGAGGGAGGGGGCATCTCTGGATAAGGGATCATTGAAAAATAGTGACGCCAACGTACTTTTAATTATATTAATTATTTAAACCACCAAAGCTTTCGTTTACTTAACTCCCTCGCCGCATCTGTATCACCTTGATTCGCCGATTTTTGAAACCAATATTCAGCTAAGTTATAGTTTTTATGAACATCTTTACCGTAACGATACAAAAAACCTAACTTATACTGAGCCTTTGTATGATCTTGTTCGGCTGCTTTGGTTAACCATTGCACAGCTTTAAGGAAGTCGTAGGATATTTTAGGTTCATATAGATATTTGGATTCCATATTTGATCCGTCAAAATATATTAATCCTAAATTGTATTGAGCATCAGAATGGCCTTGTTCACCAGCCTTAAGAAGCCAGTATTCGGCCTCATCTACTTTTCTACCACAAAAGCTATAATCTAAGCAGTACATATTCCCTAAATAAAATTGCACACTAGAATCACCTTGATATGCAGCCTTGCGAAACCAGAATTCTGCCTGCTCTGCGTCATAATTACGGTGATTTTTTAGACCTGACTGGAATTTAAAAGCATAGTGCAAGCCTAAGCTGGTTTGCGCTTTTGCATGACCTTGTTCAGCTGCTTTGGTTAACCAATATGTGGCTTTTTGCTCATCTTTCACAATACCTTCACCATTAGCGTATATTAGATATAAATAAAATTGAGCCTCTTTATTATCTTGTTCTGCAAGTTGTTTGAATAAAGAAAAAGCTTTTTCATATTTTTTTTGTTCATAGTGTATCTTTGCATTTATAAAATCAGTGCCACCTTGGCTAAAGGATCGCTTAATTAAAGGGAAAGAAGCTTTCCACCTACTGCTGCTCATAATAATTTATGCCTTATTTTAATTGTAGTTAAATAAAAAATTATAGGATATAGACAATACTAGTAAAGGCTAAAACTAGTGAACTATTATGCTGTTCCTTTTTTTTTTAATAAAGTAGTCAAAGTAAGTAACGTATAAAACCCTATATTAATCGTTTGTAACAATGAGCAAAAATTATTTTAAATACTCATTTAACCGAGTATTTTCTATAGAATTTAAAGGTATTTTTGAAAGGTAACTATTACTAATTAGTTTACAGTCCAAGACAATAAGTTCTGTCAAACACGCTGAGTTCTTGAGCGCTAACAATCCTGCATCAGTAATGTTATGACAACCCTTTAAGACAAGGGTTTGTAATTGCGTAATCTTTGCAAGTTCCATTAAACCTTTATCTGTTATGAGCGGGCACTGAGCCAAATATAGTTGGTGTAATTGTTCAAATTTTAATAGACTAGTCAATCCGTAATCTGTAATACGACTACATTGAGTGATATTAAGAATTTGCAAAAAGGGGAAATTCAAGTTGGCTAAATCCTTATCTGAAATATGATCTGCCGGATCATCTAAGGAATAGATATCCAATATATAAATCAGCAGTTCATGCGAAATCTTTGCCAAAATATCAAATACATAGCTATGCCAGACCAGTTTGAACCCGCTAATTTCATGTGCATGTTTAAATTGCATAGGGCCATTTTGATGGATATTCGAACCATTACTCAATATCAAAACCCACTGATTATAAGAAGGTTCATCCAGAAAAGGTAAGTCAATCCAATCATCAGACTCCACAATTTGCGGACCAAAGCGGACTAAATCGGATTCATCTAACTCATCTATGTCATCACAATAATCAAAATTTGAGTTACCAACACCTCCCCAACCAGATGCCAGCATGTGTGGGACTTTTCTCAAATCGGGCATGCCGTTAGTTTTTAGATCTTGCGGCTTAACATCAATTACCAAATATGCCGTTTCATTACAAATCAATTGGTATTTGACGGCCAATGCTACTTTTTCATCATTATCAGTTAAGATTTGTAGTTGTTGATTGGCAATTAGACGAGCTAAATTACTTATATCATCATTGGCTTCTGTTGATGTAATTTTGACCGATTGTTCAAGGCAAAAATTATCTGTAAAATCAATAACTAATTTGACTAGGCCTTGTGGTTTTTCCAAAAATGACGCGAATATATGCAATGTATCGCCAATAAAAAAATGTTTAGGCTGTGTTTGCCATAAAGGCTTAGTCGGCCATTGCACTGTGATACGTTTTGCTTGTTCTAAATAAATGCGATTAAAGTGGCGTTCTATTTTTTCAGCCATCCCCTCACCTGGATTAATCAATTCGCAAGCACCTTGGGTTCCCTCAGCGAGTTCACGCACTAATCGTTCTGATACCGAGTTACCCACACCCACTGTAAAAATACGATGTTGATTTTGTGTCGCTAAATTTATAATATCCTGTGTTTTTATTCCAGTATCGTCCCAAACTTCTCCATCAGTAATAAGCAAGACATCTGATATCAACTCATTGCTATTTGATGAATTTATAGTTTGTTCTAACGCAATAAATATTTCTGTTTTCCCTAAGTCAGCCTCCATTTTTGCCACTAGAGTTCGCGATTTGATTACATTATTTTTTGTAGCATATATTGGTTTGGGAATTTCATGAATTACAGTGCTACCAAAGCGAACTAATGAGAACTGGTCTTGTTCATTTAGTGTATCTAAAATATTTAGTAGGGCGACACGGGCTTGTCCAATAGAATCACCAGCCATTGAACCCGAGCAATCTACCAATAATTTAATTAATCGTGGTTTTTTATTTTTTAAGCGGTGCTGTTCTAATATGGGATAAAAAGAAGCTAAAGCGACGTAACCTTCAACATCATGATCACAAATCGCACTTGCTTTATCATTGGCTAAACGTAAATTCAATATTAAATCTCTGTCTAGAAATGATCGACCTTCTGACAGATGTACGAGTGTAACTTCATTGCGAGATTGAGTTTCAATCATATGCGAAGGGCTTTCAATAATGGCTGATCTAAGTAATCCGTGAACAGATATTGAAAGGGTATAAACATTCTCAATAGAAAAATTAATATCAGGCAGTTGATGAGGCTCAATGTTCGACTGCCCATAACGTGGAGCGAGTACAGTGGGAACATGCCATCGTAGGACATCATTCGTCCAATGGTGTAACTGTGTATAACAGAAAGTAATGATTGCTGTTTCATCACCACTAAGATTTCCCACATTAACGCTGTATAGACCTACTTCCAATTGTAATAATAAAATGGCGGCATCGCCCTCACAAATAGCATTTTCATAATTATCTTCGGCTTGTTTTTTTTCTTGAACAACGCCGAACAAATGTTTATCGCCAAGCATTACTGAAAAACTAAGCAATACGGCATCTACTGGTAAAGGAAAAGTATAAACCGCTTCAATAGGTTCGCTTTCAGTATTGTGGAATGTGTGAGTTATACAAACCTCTGAGAGTAAATCATGCAATTTTGCACTTACATGCATCCCTTTTAAAGGAATATATTGATTAGTAATTAGACAACAAAGACCTGGTCGAGGCCCGAAGATATCAAACATCCCTCTTCTCCCTATTAATTTTTAAGTTGCATATACAGAGACATTATTGCTGTATATAGTTTTCTAACTTGTTCAGAATCAAGTCCCGCTTGACTAGGCTCAATGTGTAACTCAACTCCCTGATCAATGGTTAAATGACTCCATATCTCAATTTCCCCGGTTTTTTTTCTTGGTAATAAATCTTCCGGTTCTGCTTGCTGTTTTAATAACTCACCAATCCGATCAAGTGATAACCCTGCCTTTTGCCATTTATTAATAAAAAGTAATTGCTCAAGGTGTACCTCTGTATAGTAAGCCGCTCTTTTTTGCCCTATCGGTCTATTCACTAGTCCGCTTTGAATATAGTAACGAACTGTTCTCTTAGAGGTCTCAGTTAAGGAGCAAAGCTCATCAAGCGTAAAAAGGTGTGTCGATTGAAATTCAGTCATGGCCTTATATTAACATAAATACTGTCATAATCAACTGTCTATAAAATACGCTCTATAAACACAATCTACATTTCATTTTTATTAACCAGAGGAATCGATTTAGAAATGTTCAAATTTCTTAAATTAATATTTAGTAGGGTAAGATTAATGGACCTTTCAGGAAGCATTATTCATCCATCCAGGTAATATTGAGTTTTTTAAGATTTTCTTGAGCCTGGACTGCTATAAGGAACTGGTCTTTATTTAGAATCAGGTCAGCACATAATCGCTAGTTGATGGAGTGGGGTTGACTTGATAGCTTATTTGTTGGAGAAGAGAAAAGTTTTCTCTTAAATAAAGGTCCTGCAAATGTTGTAGTTGCTATATTGCAACTACAATCGAGGGCCACGTCCTAGAACAAGAATCTATAAGGTAACGATGACCATAAGTCGTCGAACGTATTGCCGCTTGGGCTATACATCCGTGTGGCATAAGCCAGTTTTAGCTGATTAGTGAGCTCAGCGAGGCGATTTTTGTAGAAGACCTCCTTCCATGCAGAATTCATGGTACTGGGCAACCTACATACTGTTTATGGGCAACTATGAAAACCTCGAAAGCTCACGCCATTTAATATTTGTATGATTACACTAGGTAGCTAAAGTATCACGCTAATCAACCGTGGTGCATTGCTTATCGGTGAATCCCTTGCGGGATATTATTTATCAATTTTTCGAATGGTTGAGCCTGGCACTTTTGCTCCATCATGAAACCCCATTCTTTGATTTCTTTCCTGTTCAGGTGTTAGTATCAGTTTCTTACTGTGAGCTTTACGCTTATTTTCAATCAGTTGGATTCTAACCATAGTTGATGAAAGTTCAACAATACCTTTTGAACTAGTGTAGCCACAATTTCGACATGCCATAAGTTGATGCTTTTTAGTTCCGCATTTTGGACAGTTATAGTACGCCAATGGATACTCCTAACATAAAGCTAGTCAGGTGAAGCCTGAGAAAGCTTGATAAAAACAGCAAAAATATTACCCAAAATCACCTATACAGACTTATAAACTTTCTTCTGTAATTAGGCCGTTTCAGATTATGGCTAGATGTTTAAAGTACTAGATATTTTCCACGATCAATTCGGTCAAAAATTCGACTATATGTGCCTGCGCAGGGGCACGGGCATTTGTTTCCAGTGGCATGATCATTAGGTCGTATGCTTCCCTCTGTAAAGTTTGGAAATGTTTTTAGCACAATTTCCTTTATTTGGTGCGTCGTGAGTTCTTTTTGTCG
>CAMDWT010000042.1 GCA_945877505.1 Crenothrix polyspora | reverse complement strand
TTCAAATTGGTTCAAGTTCTAGAGTGTGCTAACAAATAGCATTATCTATTTATATACAAAATGTAGGAATAAATCATGATTCAGATGCAAACTAACCTTGACGTCGCCGATAATAGCGGTGCAAAAAGGGTCATGTGTATCAAAGTATTAGGCGGGTCGCATCGTCGTTATGCTGGAATTGGTGACATCATCAAAGTCAGTATTAAAGATGCAATACCGCGTGGAAGAGTAAAAAAAGGTGAGGTCTATAATGCCCTTGTCGTAAGAACGCGTAAAGGTGTTCGCAGGCCAGATGGTTCTGTTATTCGTTTTGATGGCAATGCTGCTGTTATTCTTAATAACAACTTACAGCCACTGGGAACCCGAATTTTTGGCCCTGTAACGCGTGAGTTAAGAGGAGAAAAATTTATGAAAATTATCTCACTTGCTCCTGAAGTTTTATAAGGTAGGGTTAAAGAAATGGCAAAAATTAAAAAAGGTGATGATGTTATCGTTCGTACCGGAAAAGATAAAGGTAAGAGTGGTAGAGTAACCAAGATTTTAAAAGATGATAAGGTTTTGGTAGAAGGAATTAACCAGGTTAAAAAGAACCAAAAACCAAACCCGAATGCAGGTATTACAGGCGGGATAATTGTCAAGGATATGCCGATTAATATTTCCAATATAGGATTGTATAATCCTGAAACCAAGAAAGCAGATAGAGTTGGCTTTAGGTTTTTAGAAGATGGAAAGAAAGTCAGATATTTTAAATCAACAAACGAAGTTGTTGATGTGTAAGGTGAAGATGAATCATGGCTAGATTAGAAACAGTATATAAAGAAAAAATACTTCCTGCATTAGTTGAGCAATTTGCTTATAAATCTATTATGCAGGCTCCGCGCATCACAAAAATTACACTCAATATGGGTGTTGGTGGTGCAGTAGCTGATAAGAAAGTTCTGCAATCTGCACTTTCTGACATGGAAAAAATTTCCGGTCAAAAGCCCGTTGTTACGTTGGCAAGAAAATCAATTGCCGGTTTCAAAATTCGTGATGATATGCCTATCGGTTGCAAAGTAACTCTGCGCAGCGATAGAATGTACGAATTTTTAGATCGATTAATTAGTATTTCCATTCCCAGAATTCGAGATTTTAGAGGATTAAGTCCTAAAAGCTTCGATGGTCGTGGTAATTATTCCATGGGTGTTAAAGAGCAAATCATATTTCCAGAAATTGATTATGATAAAATCGACATATTGCGTGGAATGGACATTACAATTACAACTACAGCCCAGACCAATGAAGAAGGTTTGGCTTTGTTAAAGCTGTTTAATTTTCCATTTAAGAGCTAAGGGGCAGTTTTAACATGGCAAAAAAGTCAATGATTGCGCGTGAAGATAAGCGTAAAAAATTAGTGAAAAAATTTGATGTTAAGCGTAAGGCTCTGAAAGAAACAATCAGAGATCCGAACGCTTCTTATGAAGATAAAGAGTCTGCTCATTTACAACTCCAAAAATTACCAAGGGACTCAAGTGCATCAAGAGTCCGTAACCGTTGTAATTTAACTGGACGTCCTCATGGGTATTACCGTAAGTTTGGTCTTAGTAGAAATAAATTAAGAGAAGCTACTATGCGCGGTGATGTTCCTGGCGTAGTCAAAGCAAGTTGGTAAGATCTGTTAGATCAAGTTTGGAGATAAGAAAATGAGTATGACAGACCCAGTAGCAGATATGCTGACTCGTATTAGAAACGGTCAATCTGCTGGTAAAAAAAGCATTAAACAGCCTTCTTCGAAATTAAAAGTATCTATTGCTAAGGTACTTAAAGAAGAGGGTTATATTACAGACTTTAGCACTGAAACTAATGGCAGTCATACAGAAATGACTGTTGAGTTGAAATACTATAAAGGTGCGCCTGTAATTGAAACTATAAAAAGAATTAGTAGGCCTGGTTTACGTATTTATAAATCTAAAGACGAATTGCCAAAAGTTCTTGGCGGCTTAGGGATTGCTATTGTATCAACATCAAATGGTGTTATGACTGATAGAGCAGCGCGTGCTATTGGTCACGGCGGCGAAGTTATTTGCACTGTTTGTTAATGTAGGTGTGTTATGTCAAGAATTGCTAAAGCCCCAGTCACTATCCCAAGTGATGTAGAAATAAGATTAGATGGTAATGTCATGATTGTAAAAGGAGTTAAGGGTGAGTTATCTCATGTACTTAATTCCGCAGTCGATATTGATATTACTGATAACGTAATACATGTTCAATGGGATAAGGATAATAAAAAAGCAACTGCTCAAGCTGGAACAGCTAGAGCGATCCTAAGCAATATGGTTACAGGTGTCTCTGCTGGATTCGAGAAAAAATTAACATTGATTGGTGTAGGATATAGAGCGGCGGCAAAAGAAAATATTCTTAGCCTGTCACTCGGATTTTCTCACCCGGTTGATTTTGAGGTTCCAGTCGGCATTACGGTTGAAACACCCACTCAAACTGAAATTATAGTTAGAGGAAGTGATAAGCAGTTGGTAGGTGAAGTATCTGCTAAAATACGAGCTTATCGCCCACCTGAGCCTTATAAGGGAAAGGGTGTCAGATACTCTGACGAGCATGTTGTAAGAAAAGAAGCCAAGAAGAAGTAGGTAGCGTGATGGATAAGAAAAAATCTCGAATGAAGCGCGCATTAAAATTGCGTTCAAAAATTAAAAACCAAGGCGCAACCCGCTTGTCAATTCACAAAACTTCGCAGCACATATATGCTCAGGTTATTAGTGATGATGGTTTTATTACACTAGCTAGTGCATCAACTACGCAAGCAGAAATTAAAGTATCTTTAAAAAATACCGGTAATATAATTGCTGCCGCTGAAGTAGGAAAGATTATTGCTCAAAAGGCTATCGCTGCAGGAGTAACTGAAGTTGCTTTTGATCGGTCAGGATTTAAATACCATGGTCGCGTTAAAGCATTGGCAGATGCTGCACGTGAAGCCGGTTTGAAATTTTAGGAGAATAAAATGGCTACAGCACCTGCTCAAGTTAGTACTGACGGTTTGCAAGAAAAGTTGGTTAATGTAAGACGCGTTGCAAAAGTTGTTAAAGGCGGTAGAGTTTTTGGTTTCACTGCATTGACGGTTGTTGGTGATGGTGAGGGTCGAGTTGGCTATGGTGTCAGTAAAGCTCGTGAAGTGCCCATAGCGATTCAAAAATCACTGGAACAAGCTCGCAAAAATATGCGTAAAGTATCTCTTAAAGGCGATACTTTACAGTACCCCATTATGAATACTACGGGTGCCGCTAAAGTTTACATGCAGCCAGCATCTGAAGGTACAGGTATTATTGCTGGTGGAGCAATGAGAGCTGTATTTGAAGTGGTTGGAGTGCATAACGTATTGGCAAAATGTATAGGAACCAGTAATCCGATAAATGTTGTAAGAGCAACAATTAACGGTCTGACCGGAATGCATAATGCTAACCAGATAGCTGCAAAACGTGGCTTATCAGTTGAACAGATTATTGGATAGTTGCAATGGCTGGTACTAAATTAAGTGTGACAATGACAAAAAGCAAGTTTGGACGTTTACCACGTCATCAAGCTTGTTTAATAGGTTTGGGCTTGCGCAAGATAAACCAAACAGTTGAGGTGCTAAATACACCCGAAAACAGAGGTATGATTAATAAAGTATCATACATGCTAAAAGTCGAGGAAGTGTAATGTATTTAAATACCATCCAGGCAAGTATCGGCGCTCGCAAAAAACGTAAGCGTGTTGGTCGAGGAATTGGTTGTACCCTCGGTAAGACTTGCGGTAGAGGACATAAAGGCCAAAAATCACGAAGTGGTGGTTTTCATAAAGTTGGTTTCGAAGGCGGACAGATGCCTTTGCAGCGCAGATTGCCAAAAATTGGCTTTAAATCACAAACCAGTAAGTACTCGGCTGAAGTTAGGTTGGGTGAATTGAATGGTTTGGTTGCTGACGTGATAGACCTGAAAGTCTTAATCGCGGCTAACATCGTTCCTTCCTTTACTAAAAAAGCAAAAGTTATCCAGTCAGGTGTTGTAAACAAGGCTGTAAATATTAAGGGAATAAAAGTAACACCTGGTGCTAGACAATCTATTGAAGCTGCTGGCGGCAAAGTAGAGGTTTAAGTGACGACATCAAAAGCTCAAATGGCTAACAAATCTGGTGGTTTTTCAGAACTTAAAGCAAGATTGCTATTTGTTCTGGGTGCCCTGTTCGTTTATAGAATCGGTTCGCATATTCCAGTTCCCGGTATAGATCCAAAAGCGCTTGCGGTTATGTTTGAGCAGCAAAGTGGATCCATACTCGACATGTTTAACATGTTTTCTGGTGGCGCTTTAATGCGATTAAGCCTATTTGCGCTTGGTATAATGCCTTATATCTCTGCTTCTATTATTATGCAGTTGATGACAGTTGTTATACCGTCAATGGAGCAAATGAAAAAAGAAGGTGAATCAGGAAGGCGTAAGATTTCTCAGTTTACTCGTTACGGCACCGTTGTATTAGCGACGTTTCAAGCTATTGGTATTTCATTGGCATTGCAAAATCAAACTGCGGGCGGTCTTTCTGTGGTTTTGAATCCTGGTGTCGCCTTTATCAGTATCACCGCTATAACATTGGTTACAGGCACTGTTTTTCTGATGTGGTTGGGTGAGCAGGTCACCGAGCGCGGAATTGGCAATGGTATCTCAATGATTATTTTTGCCGGTATCGTTTCCGGGTTGCCCAAGGCAATTGGTGGAACTTTAGAGTTAGCCAGAACAGGTGAAATGAACGGGGCATTTATTATACTATTATTTCTATTGTCGATTTCTGTGACTGCACTTGTTGTTTTTGTCGAAAGAGGCCAAAGAAGAATTCTTATTAATTACCCAAAAAGACAGCAGGGTCGCAAGTTATATGGCGGGCAAAGTAGTTTCTTACCCTTAAAGCTTAATATGGCAGGTGTAATACCGCCCATATTCGCCTCAAGTATAATCTTGTTTCCGGCTACCATTGCTGGTTGGTTTGGAGATAGTGAAGGGTTTACATGGCTTCAGGACGTGGCAACTATGTTGTCTCCCGGGCAGCCTGTTTACGTCATGCTTTATGCCGCAGCAATTATTTTCTTTTGTTTCTTTTATACTGCATTGGTGTTTAATTCCAAAGAAACAGCTGAAAACTTAAAGAAGTCTGGCGCATTTTTGCCTGGGATCAGACCTGGTTTGCAGACGGGCACGTATATTGATAAGGTAATGACTCGGTTAACTTTAATTGGTGCTTTCTATATAACCTTAGTTTGTTTGTTGCCAGAGTTTTTGATCGTATACTGGAATGTTCCGTTTTACTTTGGTGGAACGTCTTTATTGATTATTGTTGTAGTCGTCATGGATTTTATTTCTCAAATGCAAACCCATGTTATGTCTCAACAATATGAAGGCTTAATGAAAAAAGCCAATCTTAAAAAATAATTAACGCACAAGAACATTTAGGAGTTAGCTGTGAAAGTTCGTGCTTCTGTAAAAACAATTTGTAGAAATTGTAAAATAGTAAAAAGAAATGGTGTTGTTAGAGTTATCTGTGTTGACGGAAGACACAAACAACGACAAGGCTAAAATTTGTTGCGCCTGAATTATAGCAATGCTATAATTCACCGCTTAACTTTAGAGTATTACTCAGGGGAGTAACTAGATGGCACGTATTGCCGGGATAAATATACCAGACCATAAGCATGCAGTCATAGCTTTAACTGCCATTTATGGAGTTGGTCGTCAAACTGCAAGTGAAATTTGCGTTAAGGTGGATATTCTACCTTCCGTAAAAATTAAAGAACTGACTGAAGAGCAATTAGAAGCTATTCGTAATGTGGTTTCGAAGATGACAGTGGAAGGTGATCTGCGTCGTGAAGTTTCTATGAATATCAAGCGTTTGATGGATCTAGGTTGCTATCGCGGAATAAGGCATCGCCGAGGTTTACCATTAAGAGGACAGAGAACGAGAACAAACGCTCGTACTCGTAAAGGTCCACGTAAACCTATTAGAAAATAAGATATCCCTTAAGAGGTTGAAGTAATGGCTAGTCCAAACCGTTCAAGAAAACGTATCAAAAAAGAAGTTGCTGATGGCATCGTACATGTCCACGCTTCTTTCAATAACACAATCATAACTATAACAGATAGAAAAGGTAATGCGTTATCTTGGGCAACTTCTGGTGGTTCAGGCTTTCGTGGATCAAGAAAAAGTACGCCGTTTGCTGCACAGGTTGCTGCTGAAAAAGCGGGTATTGTCGCGCAAGAATTTGGCATGAAAAATCTTGATGTTATGATCAAAGGCCCCGGTCCTGGTCGTGAATCCGCTGTGCGTTCATTGAACAATCTCGGTTTTAAAATTAATAATATTGTTGATGTGACGCCCATTCCTCATAATGGTTGCCGTCCGCCAAAGAAACGCCGCGTATAAAGAATCTGGAGTTGTAACATGGCAAGATATCTTGGACCTACCTGTAAATTAAGTCGAAGAGAAGGGACTGATCTGTTTTTAAAAAGCAGAGGAAAATCCTTAGAAAATAAATGTAAATTAGATCAAAGACCTGGTCAACATGGTACCAAGCGTACCAGAAGCTCTGATTATGCTCTCCAGTTGAGAGCAAAGCAGCGTTTACGTAGAATTTATGGTATTTTAGAAAAGCAATTTAGAAATTACTATAAATCTGCTGACATGAAGAAAGGGGCTACTGGCGAAAACCTGTTAAACCTGCTTGAGTCAAGATTAGATAACGTAGTCTATCGCATGGGTTTTGCTTGTACTCGTGCAGAAGCACGCCAATTAGTTAGTCACAAGTCTATTCAAGTAAATGGTTCATTGATTAATGTTCCTTCTTATCAGGTAGCTCCTGGTGATGTTTTGACAATTAGAGAAAAAGCAAAAAAACAACAAAGAATCGTTGATGCTTTAACTGTAACTGAGCAATATGGATTTCCTGCCTGGGTTGAAGTCAATTCAAAAGCCATGACCGGAACATTCAGCTCTCTACCTGATCGAGTTGATTTAGGTAGTGACATTAACGAGCAGCTGGTAGTTGAGCTTTACTCTAAATAATTGCAGTTCTGAGGGATATAAATGCAGAATTCTATTTCTGGCTTATTAAAGCCTCGATTAGTTGAGGTGGTCAGTAAATCACACAATCATTCGAGGATTGTTATTGAGCCGCTTGAACGTGGTTTTGGTCATTCGCTTGGTAATGCGTTAAGACGCGTATTGTTATCCACAATTCCAGGCTGTGCAGTCACGGATGTAGAAATTGAAGGTGTACTCCATGAGTACACAACAATTGAGGGTGTTCAGGAAGATGTAATTGATATTTTACTGAACCTAAAAAAGTTAGCCGTAGTCCTTCATTCAAAAGATGAAGTTGAGCTTACGCTATCTAAAAATGGCGCAGGTTGTGTAACTGCAGGTGATATCAGTTTGCCTCACGATGTTGAAATTATAAATCCTGATTTGGTTATCGCCAACTTGACTCAAGCTGGCGTACTGAATATGAAAATCAGGGTGCGTCGCGGAAGAGGTTACGAACCGGTTAGCGTTCGTAAATTAAATTCTGAACACAGTTTAGTTGTTGGTGCGCTTCAATTAGATGCTTCATATAGTCCAATTGTAAAAGTAGCTTACCAGGTTGAAAGTACTCGCGTTGAGCAGCGAACTAATTTAGACAAGCTTGTTATTGAGCTGGAAACAAACGGAACTGTTGATCCAGAGCAAACCATTAAAATGGCTGCTACCATACTTCATGATCAGTTATCGGTTTTTGTTGACTTTGAAAAGGTTAATGATCTGGTTCCAGAAGAAGAAGTCGAAGTTGTTGAGGTATTCGATCCGGTTTTACTACGTCCTGTTGATGATCTTGAGTTAACTGTACGTTCTGCTAATTGTTTAAAAGCCGAGAATATTTTTTATATTGGTGACTTAATTCAGCGGACTGAAGTTGAGCTGTTAAAAACACCTAATCTCGGAAAAAAATCTTTAACAGAAATAAAAGATATACTTGCTTTAAAAGGTCTATCACTGGGTATGCGATTGGAAAATTGGCCGCCTGATAACCTAGCAGATCAATCACACGCAATATCCACACATTAACATTAGGTCTTCTTATAATGAGACATCGTAAATCAGGTAGAAAGTTTAACATGAATAGCAGCCATCGTAAGGCGCTATTTAGTAACATGGCTAGTTCATTATTTAAGCACGAACTTATTAAAACAACTTTACCTAAAGCTAAAGAATTAAGAAGTTTTGCTGAGCCTTTAATAACATTATCAAAAGAAGATAATGTTGCTAAGCGTCGTCTTGCATTTGCCAGATTACGTGATCGTGAAGTTGTGACCAAACTTTTTAATGAGTTAGGTCCGCGTTATAAAAACAGAGCCGGTGGCTATTTACGTATTATGAAATGCGGATTTAGACCTGGTGATGACGCACCGATGGCTTATGTCGAATTAGTTGATAGACCCGAATAATAATCTTTATTATTCACATAAAAAAAGCCGGTTAAACCGGCTTTTTTTATGTCTTTAAAAACGTACCTATATTTTTTATTTTATAGGTAGTGTTTTATTATTTTTCCAACAGTTTTAATTTATCTGCTTTACCATTCCAATCATCAGCATCAGGTAGTGGAGATTTTACTTCAGTTATTACTGGCCATTCCTTGGCTAATTCTGCATTCAAACTGATAAATATTTCTTGCCCTTCAGGCAATTCATCTTCTGCAAAAATTGCGTTGGCAGGGCACTCTGGCTCACACAATGTGCAATCAATACACTCATCTGGATCAATAACTAAAAAATTAGGTCCTTCATGAAAACAGTCAACAGGACATACATCGACACAGTCAGTAAATCTACATTTAATACAGTTTTCAGTGACTACAAAAGCCATAATTTATTACTCAGAAAGGTTTAAGGGAAGTGTTTGTGTTTTAGGGTGCTATAGTAGCAGAAAGGGGTAGCTGATAGAACATTAAGTCGTTATTTAATTACAAAATATCGAGAATAACTTTTAATTTTATTCTGTACTATCTGTTTTAAATACAGATGCAAATAAGCCTTTTGTAGCGCTGATTTGACTTTCATGGGTGTTTTTTAGAGCTATCCTTGCTTGTTCTTTAAGTTGATTGTCAGCATAAAATTGTTCAGCGCGAGCAGGAATGGCTAGTGCGCGTTTGAAGTATTTTTCAGCTTCATTAAAGTTATTATTGGATAATAAAAAGTCGCCATAGAAATAATTACTTTCGATGCCGTTTGGATTAATTTTTAATGCAGTTTGTAACATTTTTTGCGCTGTTTCCTCATCACCAAATGCGATAGGCCACTTGGGTGCCATATAATAGAGCGTGCCTAAGGTAACATAAGCTGAGCCGTCCATGGCTTGCGGATTAATTTCAATTGCTTTGAGTAATAAATCACGCGCGTCATGAATGGATTCAAGTGCAGAGACAGCATCTTGATGGTCGGCATTGGTTGCTTTAACAATGGCTTCCCAAATGATAGGTTCAGCGTTGTTGGGATGTTGTCTGGAAAGATGAATCGTTTTGTCCAGTAATTTGCAATAGGCTGGCCCCTGTTTTTGTTTGGGCGTACTGTAATAAATAGATGCCCACTCAGACTCAATGCTTTGCAGGGAATCATTAAGATTCTCTGCAAAGCATTGGGGTGATAGTAGTAATAATGCAACAAAAGTTGTTTTTTTCATAGGGCAAATATAGAGCAAAATGCTGATCTTTTCAATAGGTCTATGAAATATTTAGCTATCAATCCATTCCGAGTAAGGATGTTTGGCAAGATTGTTGTTGTAATAACGCAAATCGCTGGTTACTTCGTCACCTATCCAGTGTGGTTTTGAAAAAGTTTTACCTATTTCGGATAGCACAATTTCAGCAATTATTAAGCCCTGATTGTCGCCTTCAAACTCATCGATCTCCCATGTATTTCCATCATCAGTTACAAAATGGCGGATTTTTTCTATTATTGGCTTCCTGCAAAGCATGTTGATGATTTCGTTTGCGTCCAGCAGCGGGATTTCATATTCATATTCATGCCTGTGAGTGCCAACGGTCGCACTTTTGATATTTAGCCATGCACACTCATCGCTGATTCTAACTCTGATGGAGCTGGTCGCCTGAGAGCTTAAATAGCCTTGTCGATATTTGACAGAGCGGGTTGCATGTTCGCGCCAATCATTTCCTGCCATTAAAAATTTGTGTTCAATTTCGATAGCCATTATAGTTCCTTGCAGTTGTTACTGCCATCACAGTAAGGTGGCGTTTGTGTTTCAGAGCAGCCACATAAATATAGCGTTTTGGATTCTTCTGCGATTAATTTTACGGATTTTTTATCAGATAATTCTCTATGTGAATGATCGCATAGAGGCATCGTTTTACTAAAGCCGCAACTGCACCAAGAATATTTTATGCCTGCTTTTACTTCTACAGGGAGTGGAGAATTAGTTTTAGTGACCATGAAGTATAGGATAGTAGTTTACGTAAGGTAAATTATAAAATAATTTATGTGGGTATCATAATGCAAGCAATACACATTGCCATGTTAATATTTTTAACCGTAGATATTTTAGGTTAATTGAATGATAAAAGTCCTGCTTTATTTAATTCGCTAGCAGTGCTAAAGTAATGGCTTATTAAATTGCTTGGTATTTATTTTTAATGGCCAGTAGTTAAATCAATTTTTTAACCTTTACTATTTAGGATACTCAAATGGCTTTCGAACTTCCTGCTTTACCTTACCCAAACAATAGATTGGTACCCTACATTTCAGAAGAAACTTTAGAGTATCATTATGGCAAACATCACCAAACCTACGTAACCAATCTGAATAACCTTGTTCCAGGTACCGAGTTTGAAGGCTTGTCTCTGGAAGAAATTATCGTAAAATCATCAGGGCCAATTTTTAACAATGCGGCACAAGTCTGGAATCACACTTTTTATTGGAACAGTTTGATTCCAAATGGTGGTGGCGAACCTACCGGCACTTTAGCCGATGCCATCAACACAACATTTGGTTCTTTTGCAAAATTTAAAGAAGAGTTTACCAAATGTGCGGTAACTACTTTTGGTTCAGGCTGGGCGTGGTTAGTAAAAAATGCTGATGGTACTTTAGCTTTGGTAAGTACCAGTAACGCCGGTTGCCCGTTAACTACCGGTCAAACGCCATTATTAACTTGTGATGTTTGGGAGCATGCTTACTATATTGATTATCGTAACGCTCGTCCAGCTTATCTGGAAGCTTTTTGGGCATTAGTCAATTGGGATTTTGCTGAAGCTAATTTCACGGCTTAATTAATACAAAAACCTTCTGCATCGTTTGATGTAGAAGGTTTTTTTGCAACACCTAAAGCATCGATTGGAAATTGCTGTTTTGTTATTCGCCAGCTTTATTAACAGCTCCTATAAAAGTGACAAGGGATAAAACTATGTTTAAAAAGTGGGTGCATTTATGGATTTTGTTGCCTGCAATTGTTTGCGCGGATGTTTCTATACCAGAGCAAATTAAACCCCCAGTTGGAAGTAGTCCGATTCTGACAACTCATGCTAAAGGCGACCAGATTTATCAATGCACACTAAACAACAGTATAGAGTGGCTTAGAAGTAAAGCAACATAAAGCTCCCTCTCCCTCCGGGAGAGGGCTGCGGTGAGGGTGGTCGAATGTCGCTTTACTTCTACATGGCTCTATATCTATTCATGGCAGTTACAAGCGCCTGATGCCAAATTGTTTGATGCGCAAGGGCAGATTGTTGGTGATCATTATGTTGGCCCCGTATGGGAGTATAAAGAAGGAAGTCGGGTTGTTGGTCGGGAACTGAATAAAATTGATGTCGCACCAGATTCTTCTATTTCCTGGTTACTTGTTGAGGTAGTCGCGCATAAGGGAGATGGTTTGTTTTCAGACGTGCGTTTTATTAATCGCATTAATACTCACGGAGGATTATCACCGGTGTCGGGATGTGACTCAAATCACTTGGGAACAGAGAAGCGGGTGGCTTATACGGCCGATTATATTTTTTATGCTACACGCAAAGTTTCAATTCCCTGAGTTTCATCAACGCATAGATAGATTCTAAATAAGGAATGTTTAGGCCTGCGCGTTTGCCGGCACTTAAAGCATTACCCAGTATCACTTCGGTTTCCATAAGACGACCATTTTCATAATCCAGTAGCATACTGGTTTTATACGGCAGCATACCGTAAGTAATGGCTATATTAACATCAATTATAGTGTCAGGCAGTCGATGTCCGACCGCTTCGGCTATAAGGCAAATTTCCTGCATAATACAACGCACAAAAGGTTCTTGGAATTTTAGGATATCTAACGTTGACAATCCTCCCGATAATACCGATAAGGGATTAAACGGAGCGTTCCAGACACATTTCGTCCAGCGTTCGGTCACAATGTTCTCGGTCGCGTTACATTCAATACCCGCTTGTTCAAATAACTTACAAAGTCTTGCCGTTTTGTGGCTGACATAGCTCGGTAGTGCGCCCAAAGTCAGTCTCCCATAAGCCTGGTGCAATATTTTACTTTGCTTTGTTTTATGGCTACAAATATAGGCCAGGCCACTAATAATTTCATTGTCAGGAAAAGCATCAACAATTTCCTGTTCGATCTCTACGCCATTTTGGATAAATACAATCGCTGTATTGGCGGTCACTGCCGGGCGTATCAACGCTACTCGATCTATAGAGGGAATAACTTTGGTGCAAAGTAAAACATAATCGGCTGTGTCTTGATAGTCGGCAGCACTTTTTAAAACGTGTGACGGCGTAAATGTCCAAGTTCCAAAGATATAGCTCTCAATGATAAAACCCTGTTGTTTGACATGATCGTAATCAGAGTGACAAACGACAGCAACCTCTGCACCGGCTTTTGCCAGCAATGCGCCATAAAATCCGCCAATCGCTCCCGCGCCAATAATAAGAACTTTAGTCGTCACGGGATTCTGCGCTCAGAATTTGCTTTAAAAAGGGAATGGTTAATTTACGTTTGGCCGCTAATGATGCCCGATCCAGCTTTGTTAGCAGCGTCCATAAAGAAGACAAGTCCCGGTCATAGTGTGTCAGTAAAAAACGCACCGCTTGAGGTGATATTTCGAAGCCCATTTGGTTGGCTTTAAAAATTAAGGCAGTGATCCGGTCGTCATCCGATAAGGCTTGGATTTTTAACGTCAGTCCCCAGTTAAGTCGGGTTTTAAGATCGTGTAACCGGAAAGCAATTTCAGTGGGTGGACTGGATGCCGACAAAATAAGCGAATGCCCCTGATCGCGAAGCCGATTATAAAAATTAAAAAAAGCCAGTTCCCATATTTCGTTACCGGCGATGTACTCTATATTGTCAAAACAAACAATATCAAACTTATCCAAATCTTTTAATAAATCCGGATCAGGTAGCTTTAAAGCCGACAAGGCAAAATAAAAAGAGCTGAGTTGTCGGCTTTGAGCCTGATGACAGCAAGCTTGTAGCAAATGGCTTTTGCCTAGACCGGATTGACCCCAAATAAAAATTTGCCGCTCACCGTTACCTTGGATACTTTTTTTTAAGTGAGTAATAATCTCCAGATTACTGCCGGGGAAAAAGTCATCAAAAGTCTGATTCGCCCTAAACTCAAAATGTAAGGGCAGTTGCTTTGACAGAGTCATCACTGTTTTCCTGAAAAATGCACATAGAGTGTTGTGCCCAAAAACAGCATGACACTGAGAATAAGTTCCAAAAAGGGATACAGGCGATCAGTGGTGCCGGCATACGTTTCTATCGATCCATGTAAAAAATAGATCATGCTGACATAAGCCATCCAGTTGCAGCTTCTGGCGTTGCGGTTTAAAAAACCACGCAACGGCAATAACAAAGGGGTTACGGTTATTAACAGCTTTAACGCAACAGGAAATCCGGATGAGGGCACTAACACCGTATTCCATAGCATTAATAAGGCAAATAGACCCAAAAAACCAGCCAAGGCAACAGAGTGAAAATAGATCGGTTTTATATTCATGAATCCTGGTTTATTGCTGTTTTAAAAGGTGTGCCGTTTTAGCCAAACGTGTTCCGAGTGCCAGACACAGTTTTTTTTCATGATCAGTTAATCCTGCCTGCTCGACAGACAAGTGACTTGGGCCGTAAGGTGTGCCGCCTGATGTGGTTTCCCGCAAAGCAGTTTCCGTGTAAGGTAAGCCCAATAAAAGCATCCCGTGATGCAACAGTGGCAGCATCATGGCTAATAAAGTGCTTTCCTGTCCACCATGCAGGCTGCCGGTTGAGGTAAATACACCCGCTGGTTTGCCGATTAAGGCGCCGGAAAACCAGATCTCGGTTGTGCCATCAATAAAATATTTTAACGGTGCTGCCATATTGCCAAAATGGGTAGGGCTGCCCAGAGCCAGGCCATCGCACTGCTTTAAGTCGTCAAGCGTTGCGTAGATAGCGCCGTGGGCGGGAATGCTCGCTGCCGTTTTTTCACAAACGCTGGAAATATCCGGCACCGTTCTCAGAACCGCTTCAGCCCCGGTTACGGCCTCCACGCCTCTAGCGATATAATTAGCCATTTCTGCGGTTGCGCCGTTGTGGGAGAAATAAAGAACCAGAATTTTTATCATAAAGTTAGGAGTAGTGGCTTATAAAATAGCGAGTACCGCTTCCGGTGGACGACCGATAGCCGCTTTGTCGTTAGTAATAACAAGTGGGCGTTCAATGAGTATTGGATTATTGACCATGCCATTAATCAGCGCCTGCCGATCAAGGGACGGATTATCCAAACCATTTTCCCTATAGGCAGTTTCTTTCTTGCGCATTAACTCACGCGGTTCCATGCCCAGTTTTTGTAGAATATCATCCAGTTCTTCCGCGTTGGGCGGTGTTTTCAGATACTCAATAATCTCAACATCAACGCCTTGCGCTTGTAGTAATTGCAAGGTTTGACGTGATTTGCCGCAACGCGGATTGTGATAAATTTTCACGCTCATGGTTCACACACCGACAGGGCACAAGTTCCCAATAAAATAAAGACGCTATAATAGCATTTTTAATAAATTATACGCTTGAAAACCACTCTGATTTTACTCAGCTGGCTTTTAGTCGTTAAAGAAGTTAAGTCTTTATCATAGGGGTAAACGCGTGCCAATAACAAATCTTAAAGAACGGCTAATGGATCGAATGAAGCAATACTGGTTATTAGCACGATTCGACCGGCCTATCGGTATTTTAATTTTATTATGGCCCGCTTTGTGGGCGCTTTGGGTCGCCAGTAACGGCAAACCTGATTTATGGGTGTTAAGCGTTATTTGCCTGGGCGTGGTATTGATGCGTGCTGCCGGTTGCGTGATTAATGACTATGCGGACAGGGATTTTGATCCTCATGTAGAGCGTACCAAACAACGCCCGATTGCAGCAGGCAACGTTAAGCCCAAAGAAGCGCTTATCCTTTTTGTAGTGTTATGTCTGTGTGCTTTTGGCTTGGTCTTAACGCTTAATATTTATACCATCCTGTTGTCCTTTATCGCTGCGTTTTTAGCCGCCAGCTATCCTTTTATGAAGCGCTACACCCAGTTGCCGCAAGCTTATTTGGGTATTGCCTTTGGTTGGGCGGTGCCCATGTCTTTTTCTGCACAAATTAACAGCATTCCAGCGGTGGCGTGGGTGATGTATTTAGCCGTTGTGCTATGGGCGTTGGTTTATGACACCATGTATGCCATGGTCGATAAAGAGGATGATTTAAAAATAGGCGTTAAATCAACCGCCATTCTTTTTGGTGCTTACGAACGTCACATTATGGCGATTTTGCAGATTATTATTGTCGGATTACTGATTGCCGTGGGGCAAATGCAGCAATTGAACGGGTCTTATTATGGCGGTATTTTAGTGGCAGCTGGATTCTCGGTTTATCAGCAAAAATTAATTTTTCATCGGGACAAGGTCTTGTGCTTTAAAGCTTTTTTAAATAATAACTGGTTTGGCATGGTCGTTTTTGCCGGCTTGGCAATGGATTATTGGTTGCGTTGATTCTTAAAACAGTAGCGGTGCGCCTGAAATACCCAGTCTTGCTGGCGCTCGAATCGGCTTATTCCTGTCTACAAGACTATCAAAATTAGATACGTTACAATGGCTCAACTAAAAAAGGACGCTCTACATGTTTAGATTAAGCCAATACATGCGGGAACTGCTTACCCCGACACCGTTAAAACCCGCACGCAAACCCGCAGCTCCCGTGGTTATCTGGAATTTAATCCGTCGCTGTAATCTTACCTGCAAACACTGTTATACCACCTCGGCCAATATTGATTTCCCCGGAGAATTAACCACCCCACAAATCTATACGGTCATGGATGATTTAAAAGCCTTTAAAGTGCCGGTGTTGATTTTGTCGGGCGGTGAGCCGTTATTACATTCCGATATTTTCAATATTTCCCGTCGAGCCAAGGACATGGGTTTCTATGTTGCCCTGTCCAGTAATGGTACCAAAATTTCGGCTGAAAATATCGATGAAATAGCGGCTATTGATTATCAATATATCGGCGTAAGTCTGGATGGCATCAAAGATACTCATGACCAGTTTCGGCGGGTAAAGGGTTCTTTTGACGAAGCACTGCGCGGCGTGCATTTGTGCTTGGATAAAGGGATTAAAGTCGGTATTCGCTTTACCTTGACACAGGATAATGCAATGGATTTTCCGGCTCTTTTACAACTGATGGATGATAACGACATTGACAAGTTTTACTTGTCACACCTGAATTATGGCGGTCGTGGCAACAGAAACCGTAAAGACGACGCACATTTTGAAATGACCCGAGATGCTATGGATTTGATGTTTCAAACCTGCTATGACTGGCTTAAAGCAGGCAAGGATCGAGAATTTGTTACCGGCAATAATGATGCCGATGCCGTTTATTTTTTGCATTGGGTCACAAAATATTTTCCGGATAAAGCCGAGCACATTAAAGCCAAATTGGAACAATGGGGCGGCAATGCTTCCGGTGTTAATGTTGCCAATATCGATAACTTGGGCAACGTGCATCCTGATACATTTTGGTGGCATTACGATTTGGGCAATGTAAAGGATCGCCCGTTTTCAGAAATATGGATGGATACCTCTGATCCCTTAATGGCAGGACTAAAACAAATCCCAAGGCCACTGGAAGGCCGTTGTGGAACTTGTCATTATCAAGCTATCTGCAACGGTAATACCCGTGTCCGAGCGGCACAAACCACAGCAAACTACTGGGCCGAAGATCCAGGTTGTTATTTATCAGAGCTTGAGATAACGGCACCTCATTGATTTCTTGTGAATATTTTTGGATTTTGTCCTTGGAATACAACCTGAACGAATTAAGCCGTTACAGTGAGGGATCTTTAATGAATAAGGTTATTACTGTCTACTCTTTGCCTCACCGACATGTGTATGTCAAGATGGCTAATGGTCAATGCGGTGAATTTGATATGACTCCCTACTTGGAAAGTGATTTTTTTTCAGCATTAAAAAATGATGACTATTTCAAACAAGTAAGGCTTTTTTTTCAAGGAATAGGTTGGCCTGATGGGCAAGATATTGGGCCAGATACGATCGCAGCGGGATTGATATTAAAAAATAAAAATGAATGAATGGGCAGCGTTTGGTGTGATGAAATTTACAAAATCCGATTAGCTTTGTGGCATAAAAAAGCCACCTCAGATGAGATGGCTTTAGTTTGGTATCACCATGACGGGTTGGCAGTCATAGTGAGCTACAAGCTTGGATGAGTTATGCTTGAGCCTTTTTACGTAAAGCGCCTAAACCCAACAAACCGGATGCAAATAACCAGGCTGCGGCGGGAACAGGTACTTGGCTGACAATCGGGGTTTGAGTCATGCTTATGGTACCCGGTCCCGTGAAGGTTAAGCCCGTGATAAAAGCACTGGTGTTGCTCGGATCCAGGTCGGCGGTGGGTTCAATTCCCAGCACCCTAAAGCGGTTTACACCACCGTCTGCAAACGTATAATTGAATCCGCCGGTTATGGCTGTTGCAAATATGTAGTCGACGTTATCCCATAAATACAGATCATAACTTCCATCGCCTATATTTGTTGGCAAAAATACAGAAGCGATATTTGATCCAGATTGAACTTGATAGTCGTAACCAATTGCTACTTCGGGATCGATAAAAACTTGTTGGTTTGCCTGGACGTTGAAATCAAAGGTGAAAGAGTTATCAATTATAACGGGTAGCAAGGGATTTTCTGGAGTCGTGCCATGCGTATTCTGATTAATTTGAACACTAATTCTGGTTGAACTTGAACACCTAAAACCTAACGCATCGGTGGAAGTGAATTTTTACTCCAAGTGTTCAACTTGAGTCAAGGAATTCATTTTTTTGCGCATGGATTCGCCTTTTAAA
>CAMDWT010000041.1 GCA_945877505.1 Crenothrix polyspora | reverse complement strand
TGCCGCCTGTCACCGTCGTACCGAACAAGCTAGTTCCAGTCGAATAACTGCCAGAGCCAAGGCTGTAACCTTGAATATTGATGGTGCCTGCACCAGTGGTGCTGATGGCTCCACCCGTGATACTCAGACCATCCGCTCGAGCGGTAGTCACTGCGCTCAGGCCGTACATGGTGATATTGCCGCCGCCCGCCGAAATGCTTGCGTTGGTGAGCGAAATACCTGATAAATTGGTTCCGCCACCCATCGCCCAAGAACTACCTGTTCCTGAACTTCCCCCACCTAAGGTAATGTTTCCACCATTGCTGCTGATGCCTGATCCGGCTGCCATTGAAATCACGCCACTGCCACTGGCATCAAAGTCACTGTTTAGCGTCACCGCCAGTTGACCAGAGGTAGATGTAATGGTGACGCCGGCTGCCACGATAATATCGTTATGGGCTCGTAGGGTTAAAAAGGTCGCAGCCCCAGCTGTTTTAGCAATACTCGCATTAACTGCAATGTTGCCTGCACTAGCACCCGCTGCGCTGTTGGAAATAGTGACGCCGGTTCCAAGGTTTAAACTATTGACGATGTCTGATGCCAGAATAATCGAGTCGGCGCCTGCTGTATAAGTGGCAGCATAGGCGGTACCACTGGCGCCACTGGCAGCAATGGTAATATTAGTGGGGTCTAGCAGCCATTCACCGGCCTTAACGCGCACGCCGTCGGCTTTAAGAAAATCCCCCGAGGTTTCTACAAAACCGCCTTTAGCTTGTAAATTAGCGCCACTAACATCCGTGGTCGCCGATAAGACTTTGGCGTCAACATCTCGACCAATAACGACATTACCGCCTTTGTTATTAGCATCGGTGCTGTTAGCCGCTATAGTGCCATCGACTTTAATCTGACCGTTATCGGCTAAAACCGTAACATTACCCGCTTGTGCGCCTGAGACGTCGATTTGCCCTGATTGAGTCACGCTGGCAACGCTGTTAGCGGCGACGTCATTAATCGCTGAGGCTTGTAAATAAACTTGGCCGCCTTCTGCCACAATGACACCGTTAGTGGTATTGCTAACTGCGGCATTAATCGCTGCAGGCGTAAGTTCTAGTTTGATTTTGCCACTGCTAGAAACAGGGATGGTTACTGTTTCTGCGACAGCTAAATAAGTCGTGCCTTGGGGGGTGGTTATTTTGCCATCATTACTGACGGTTGCGCCTAACAACGCTACATAACCGCCGGATGTGGTTTGTAAAGTGCCATGATTAACTACACTGCCATTAGCGCCATTGGCACTGTAATGGGCCTTACTAGACATAAAATCATTGTCCGAGGTATTAAGGGTTGAAGCAGTAAAACTACTGGCATTAATACTACCATCTTGACCAAACACAATGCCATTAGGATTGATCAAAACCACCTGACCATTAGAAGTCAATGAGCCAAATATTTGAGACGGATTATCCCCTACGACTCTATCCAACTGCACACTGTTTGCGTTAGGCTGATTAATAACTACATGAGCGGCTGAGCCAATATCAAAAGATTGCCAGTTTACAATCGCTTTATCACTAGCTTGATTAATAGTTAACGTATTATTCACTGGCTGACTGATCGACACACTACCCTGTGCAACTTGACCACCACTGGGCAATGCTTCTAACGCTGGCTCAGCGAGCGCCATGCCAACTGAAAAGGCGAATACAGAAATACTGCCTAACGCCTTAAGTCCTCCGCATGAAGCTTTACTCGCCATCTTAACGCCTGGCGCTTTTCTGGCACTTTTTGCATTCTCACCAACAACAATGAGTTTATTAAGCCGTCTTGAAAAGATGATTTTGTAGAGATTTGCATTCATGGTAGTTAATCAGGAACAATTAAGCTGTAACTATTCACCTTCTCCTTTTAAAAAGGGGATTAAGCGGGATATTTATCTAATAAAATCTCCCCTAACCCTGTTTTTCAAGGAGAGGGACTGAATGATTACATTTAGTTAAATAACAAAATGTAATTTGATTACCATTAAAGTGACGACAATATGAACAATAATTACCCGCTATCTCAATCTCAATCGTTTTAATTTATTGAATAATTTTTGCCGATTGCTTCAGCGCGTTTAATAACTTTAAGCGTTTTACTTGAGATAATTCCGATCGAATCTGTACTTTAACGTCATCATAGACCGGTACTTTAAAAGGTCGAATATCGACTAATTTAAGAACGTGCCAACCTAAATGACTATGAATGGGCACTTGAGCCGTCACATTTTTTGACATAATGACGATTGAATTAGCGATTTCAGGAATAATTTGCGTGGGCAAAACCCATCCAATATTGCCGCCCTGATTTTTTGTGGGATCTATAGATTTATTTTTTGCGAGCTCTACAAAGGCTTCACCTTTATTCAACCTAGTAATAATGTCTTTTGCTTCTGCTTCATTCGCAACAACAATATGACTCACATTGTATTGCAGAAGTGAGTGATTGTTGGACTGTAACTTTTCATATTCAGCTTTAACATCGGCGTCTGAAATCAAGTTCTTTTTTAGGTAATCATTGGTTAATAATTCAATTAAAAAAGATTGTTTTAAGATCGCAAATTGCTCTTTAGCTTCTGGAGTTTGGTCTAATTGCTTTTTTGTACTTTCTTGGGCAAATAACTCTCTGGCAATGAGCTCGTCAATGACTGCTTTACGTAATTCTGGGGTCTCTTTTTTACCTTGTTCAACATTCAATTTAATCGATTGATCCAAGAGCTTTACAGGTATAGCAACTTCATTCACCACAGCAACGGCATCTTTCGGCAAAACTTGCTCCTCTGCACTTACCGCTGCCCTAATAAACAACAATGACAACACAATAACAACTAACTTATTTTTATTCATCTTATATCCTGTAAAAAAATCAGACAGCGCCTGCGCTGTGAAATTAAATGTATTTAACATTTGTTAACATTTTCTGAATAAAAATGTATCACCTATTTACAAATAAAAAAATCCTACGATCGTAGGATAAGGTCCTTTTTAAATACTCTTTTAGCTTAGAAACAAGCCGAATAGTGTAATAAAACAACAAAAACAGGCTCATAATTTATTTTGCCTGGCTGATATAGCTATTTATAACTCCTCTAAATTTATTTACTTACTTAATTTAAGTCTATTTTGAAGGATCATACGATCGTAGGATTATATTTTTCCTACATTTATGTGACTATAGCGCAGTGGTCGAGTTTTTATATACGGGATGCGATTAAATCATTTTAGTTACACAAATTAATCAAGCTTCACAGATCAAAAATGAGTAAAACAGACTTAATCACTAAAGAATTACAACGTAATATCGTAATTGAAGAGCAGAGCATTTTGACAATACGGTTCAAATTAGCAAAAAAATATTGCCAACAATGTTTTAATCTCGGATTTTGATCAGCTTGAAATCACAATAAGAATTTCATTTATATCTAACATGATCTCTCAGCTTTATTTTATGATCAACGCCTTTTATACGACGTTCGCACACTTTTTTTACCTAAACCATTATCGATAAAGTATCACATGAATAAATTAACTAACGGCAACACAAATTATATCCTTAAAGGTGTCATTGATAACAAAGACTACAACCGCCTAGATAAGCCAGCGTGCATACGTTTTTATGGTGAAGCCTATATAAATACTCTTTGGGACACCATGAGAATAGAGCAACCTCATACCCATCGCATCTCTCAAAGAAAAAAACAAATGATTTGACTTACTAGAGACACCCAAATAAATCACAGCTATTAAAGCTAGTTTATGGATTAGATGGTTGGTAGCCTAATAGATACGGTTGCAATTTCACCTGCACTGCTGGGTATAGCTCTCAGCATAGTACCGCTATGCTTCAATACAACCTTCTGAACAAATTCAAGCCCCAAGCCGAAACCTTGGTTTTCTTGTTTTTTTTCATCAGTCTCATTGATAGCACCCACGTAATTAGATACCGCACATTCAACCAGGCTTTTCCCCTGATCATCCGTAATCATCGCCATATTAATGACAATCTTAGATCCCGCTTCTCCGTAGCGAATGGCATTGGACAGCAGATTAACCAACACTCTTATTATTAAACGGGTATTCACAGAAATAAAACTAGGCTCGACATCGTCGTTCCAGCTAATGCTCATCTTACGCTCTTCAGCTAGTGGTTTAACATGGTAAACCGCGTCATCTACTAATGTTTCAAGTAACACAACTTGAACTTGATGAGTCACCTCATCAACACTTACAGATAAAATAAAATCGTCGATCAATGCTAATACTTTGTGACTATAGAAAATAATTTTATGACTTAAGTCTGAAGTATTTATAGTCGCAAGTTGCTTATTTGATTTAGTGCTCAATGAAATAATAACCGCTAGAGGCGTTCTCATATCATGAGATAAAAACTGTAAAGTACGGTTTCGTTCTGCCTGAGCACGTAATATACCAGTAACATCTATAAAATTAATCATCCAAAGCACCTCACTGTTATCCAAGGTCAAATCAACAATATGGACTCTAAAATTACGAAAACCGCCCTTTTCAACTTCGATATCTAAGGCATGGGTAATATCTGGATTTTCTCTTAGTTGTTGAATTAAATTAAACGAGCATCCCCATGCCATAATGATACTTTGAATGTTTTTTCTAGTCTCAATACGGGTGCCTTTGATATTTTTAAATTCGCTATTTGATAGTAAGACTTCATCATAACGATTGATAATCACCATAGCTTCTGGCAAAGATGAAATGATCTTTTCAAGATACAGCATTCTTGATTTGCTTAACGCTATGGCCTGATCCATTAATAGGGAATATTGTTGGATCCCATCGTAATCAAGAAAACTTCTTTCAAGCACCTGATTTATAGGCAAAAACTCTTGAAACTCTCTAGCTCTACTCTGTATATAAGCAACCACCATTTTCATTCGCCGCCAAGCCCACAGCAACTTAGTCATAGTGATTGTTATTATTAACGGGGTCGGATCAAACCACCCATCATATTCAACTAAAGCAACAACACAAAACATAACAAAACCGATACCGACGATCACTGTCAGAATGATTTCTTGAGAAGGGGTAAGTATTAAAATCCCTACCATAACCATCATCAGTAAAATTAACGAAGCGCCTATCTGGGTCCCTGTGTCTATTGTGTTAATAAGTCGATTTTGCAACAGATTGCTTAAAATGCTCGCTTGTATATAAACACCTGGCGTACCTGTGCCCTGCTTTCCAGAATAGATAGTGGGATAGTGATCACCTAAACTCGCCGCTGTTGCACCAATCAACACATATTTTTCTTTAAAAAACGACAACGGAAAATGTTGATTCAAAACATCTGAAAGTGAAAGAGTCGTTATGCCAATATTAGGTGGAATAAGATTAAATCTTAGATCAAGAGAGTCGCAGCACTGCACTTTCGAGTGCTTATCATCAAACATAGCCCTCGCTAAACTTGGTTTGTTTTTTTCAAATAAATTGACTCTACGAATAAAACCATCATCATCAAACTTAACATTAACTTGCGCTAGTGTTGTAGTAGCTCGTCTTAACGATTCGACGGGTAACTCTTCTTTTATTTCTTGGGTGGCTTCATCGTAGCTAAAACTGATAGGTAAAATTACTCGATGTTGCAACCCTGCCTCACCCAGAAAATCATCTTGATTGGTGTGATCCAAAAATAATAAGTCAAATCCAATAACGGTCGGTTTATGCTCGGCTACCGCGAGGTTATTCAATAATTCAGCATAAAACTTTCTTGATAAGGGCCAGCCATTAAAGTGATGCATTGTTCGATCATCGATTGCAATAATAACAATCCTTGAATCAGGGATTGTTTTTTTTAATCGTTGTATGTGATCAAAAACGACATTACCCAATGGTACGGCTACTTTTGTTATAACCAGAAAATTGAGTAGCAAAATTGCACCAACAACCAAACACATCCATTCAAAAGAGTATCGACTGATGCGTCTATTGCCTTGTTTAAGCATCCCTAAAGTTCTATAGTAAAAATCAGATGACCGCTGTCTTAATCGCTATAAGCTCAAACACACCTGATTTAGTGATACTTTTCCCTTGATTGATGTCATAGTTTATATTCCATCGATACTTACCCGGAGGTAATCCTTTGATAAGTATATAAGGTGAAGCCCCCCCTTTGCCGTCAAAAATATCTTTTATTTTATTGGTGCCGTTGAGAAACTCTAATTTTAAATGAGCATTTTTAAGATTTTTCAAATCAAACTTAACATGACATCTTTGATCGGAATCTATTTGAGTAGGGCGACAAACGCCGTAAAGTTTAGAATCGCCCTGAAGGTTGCTTCGGGTCAGCGCTGTCCATTCGAAGAATATCGCTTTTTGACTTAAGTTAGTCATTAAATATGTCGGCTTTGGCAACGCCTCATCCACTAAAGGTTCCAAAGCGTTAATCGCTTTAAATTGCCTAAGATGATAATGATCACTACCTGCTTGACCTTGAAACAACAGAAAGACCCAATCATCAACCTGTTGATTTTGAGCCTCTACAAAAAGCGGGGGACTCGGTAAATCCTCAACATTACCGGCATGTCCTGTTGGACTAACCGCAACACCTTGCTGATTACTTACATTAGCTGCCGCTGGATCTTCAAGTCCTCTTGCGGAGACAACACCAGAACTTACTTCAGTTTGACTAGCCCCGGTACTTGCTTGATAGCCCACACGAAACTCTGTTCCCCTGACAGCGGTCATTGAGGCAGGAGTTTTAACCTCAAAAGTAGCATCGCCCTGTAATCTCTTAGTGACACTTGCTTGAACTCTGCCGTCTTGGACTTCAATTTGAATTTCGGGTGATGCTTCAAGAAAATTTTTCTGAAGCTTAGTTATTTTAAAGGTACCCCCTGATGGCAAACGAATAGTTGAGTGATCATCAAAGGTCAAGTCTAACTGACAACCCGGAGGGATTATGACCGTGTCATCTTGATGCAATAAGGACCCCATCCTCAGATCCGTTTTATTTTGCCCATTAAGTGAGAGAGCTAATTTACAATTCACATAAGAAACACTAGCATCAGTTGCGATTTTTTTAAGGACATTCCGAGGAAAATACAAAATTTGATTAACCGCTATATGATCAGGATTGATAGACTGATTAACCGCCATTACTTGAGTATAAGCGTCAGTGCCTTCTGTATGTTTTTGAACAATTTTGCTAAAAACATCACCCAACTTAACCGTATATTTTAAAAGACTACTATCAATAGGCTCTTGTGACAGAGTACTGTTGCTCCATAACAGACTAAAGAGCATCATTACGACTTTAAATATCTTATTCATCTTCAAAGGTCTGCATGAGTCTATAGCCAAAGCCATAGACAGAGTTTAATCGAAGTTCATCTCCGTAAGCACCAATATTTAATTTCTTACGAATACGCGTAATATGCACATCTAAAGATCGGGAATATTCTTCTATAACATCGCCCCATACAGTCAAGATTAGAGCTTCTCTTGAAACAGGGCTATCCATATTCTTAAACAAAATGAGCGCAAGATGAAATTCTTTATCTGTTAAAACTATCTCATAATTATTGTACAACACGGTATGTTTCGCAGGCATAAAGATATAGCCTAAGCGCTCAAAAACATCAACATTATTTACAAAACTGGGATTTAATGTCCATTGTATTGCAATAATCCTTGATAAAAACTGCATATTATCAAGAGGTTTTACACAATAATCATTCGCACCTAATTCAAGCGCCAATACGATTTCATGCTCTGCACAATGGCTCGTTAAAAACATGACCGGTTGCTTCAACTGCAAAGTCCTACGAATATGCCTGAGCATGTCTATACCTTTAATACCTGGAACCATCCAATCCAAAATAAAAAAGTCAAAGCATTCAATTCGTAATGCTTTATTTAAGTCATGTCCATCATTGAATATTTTTGAGGTATGTCCATTTGAATGCAATAATTCCTGAACGGTTAAGGCTAAAATATTATCGTCTTCTAAGATAGCAAAATACATAGCGAACTTTTCCACAATACCAAAAAATTAAAATACTACGCGCTTCACCGCATGTTTTTTCTAACGTAAACTTTATCTTTTTTTAAAACTTACACACGATGTAACCTTTCAAGAAAGACTGCGTTTAATGCTATGGTTACATAAAATAAGCTGGAAATAAATCATACGATCGTATGATACAAGCCTAAAATCGCTTGCTAAATTCAATGCAATATTCTTCATTTAACACAAAGAATAACGCAAGAAATACGCCCACAAGGCTTATGTTTGCTAGCAATCGGTATTCTATATTAGTGAAGACACTAGCCAATAATAGCTATTAGCCAGCCATTAAGACTATCTAGCAAAAAAAATAAATACACCCATCTTAAGGCCAATCAGATTAAATAATCTGACTAAAGACACTCTCATCGATGTGCTTTTGTATTGTTTTTTGAATTATTGGTTATTTTAAAAGTTGGTTCTGCTGGAACAAAAACCTAGATATTGGCGATCTTATTGCGGTTAAGCCAAAAGTCGTTTTTCAATTTGAATTTTCAGTATTGAAAACATCCAAGATTAATGTGACTATAGTTGATCGAAACATTAGACAACCCTTATCGTTTTATCTAATGTTGCGTAAGGTGGAATAGCGAGTATATTAGCTTTAGACTTAGTAAGACTTTGCTTATTTAGACATAAAAAAGTAAAGCGATTGGCATTTAAGTACCATTTTATTGCTGTCTTTTTCAACAGCTGCACATGTTTCCATTTTTGAACGACCTGGCGCTGCCTGCTTGACCACTTTCCCGTCTTCTATCGAATAATTAAGCGTTGCTCGAAGCGTTTCAGCTCGAGCATGGGCATCAGAATCCTGAGAAATACCTTCCATCGTGCCATCATTTTTAAACGTCCAAGTGCTGTTTAAGCTTCTTGATTTACTACCGTCACTTTGAAGAGACTCTTTATCAATTTTCCAAGTCCCTAAAATATCTGCTTGAGTTAAAGGAACGTCAGCAATTGAAGAAAAAGAAATAAACATCAGCGGTATAAAAAGCATTTTAGATTGCATAGTAAAAACCTTTAGGTCGTTTTTTAAGAATCTTCATTGTAACACTGGAGTTGAGCGCTCTTTTAAAAAACTTAATATTTACAAGGTTACTTTTAAATAAGACACAACAGCAAACCGATAAGGAGGCTTTCTGGATGTTCTAAAGATGCCGCTCTTGATTGGGTTTCTGCCTACCAATCTACATTAAAGCCACCATATACGGCAGCGCCCACATAATTAAAGCCATAGATATCAGGTGTGCGCGTATCAGTTATATTTTCACCCCGCACATAAACGCTTAACTTGGGATTAACTTGATATTGAAGATTAGCATTAAACCGAGCCGCTGAATCTATTGCTAATGTATTAGCTGCATCAGCCCAATAGGCATCTCGAACCGTGACATCCATACGAAGTTTCAGGGGTGCTATTATTTGCCACTGGGTCCAAAACTGACCCAGATTACTCGGTCTATAAGCAATTTTTAAATTAGTCTCTTGATTTCGCGCATCCATGAATGTGTAGCTCAAGCCACTAGCCCATGCCTCATTCCAGGTATGTTTTGCCTGCAACTCAACCCCTAATATATTCGCTTTATTAATATTGCCGGCTTTAATACTCCCTGTCGTCATATCTTGTTGCAGAACAATCAAATTTTGATAGCGCTGATAATAGGCAGAAAAACTTATATCGTCTTGACGACTTAACTGCCAGCGCCCACCCACTTCCCCGCCACGACTGCTTTCGGGCACAAGGTTGGGCGAGCCAAACAAAGGATGTAAAAGTTCATTAACGGCTGGAGCACGATAAGCGGTGCCGCCTTTAGTCCAAACAAATAGACTAGAATTTATATTTTTGCCTATATTGAGCGTAAATATTGGATGATTCCCATATTGCTCATAGTGGTCAAATTTCATTTCACCACTGGCAAGCCAATTGCCCCAAACGACTTCCGCTCGTGTTAAAGGGCTCACTAAATTTTGTGATGCCGTGACAACATTACTAGGATTATTTGGACTATTGGCATGCTGTTGCTGACTATCCACACCCCAAACCAATCGTAACGAATTATGTGTTTTCGACTGTACATTAAATTGATGCGCATTCTCCCAATGAGCCATCCATAACTGACTAGTTATGTTCATAGGAAGTTGCTTACCCTTTATCTTACCGAGCCAGCCTTGTTGTTGATCTTCGGTAAACCCCACTCTCAGAGAACTGTTCCAATTATTAGCGACTTGGTAACTACCATTGACTTGTGTAACCCAAGTCTCCTGATTGGTATAACCATTAGGATCGTCTTTCCACTTTACTGTTCGATTGGGCATAATTCCAGGCCCATCCATCTCATTATGAGAATTTACATAATAGATAGAACTCTCAAGTTGCCCCCTCTCAAATACCTTATCCCAATGCAACAGCCCATTACTCATATTAAAGTTATCACGCTCATTCCCCTTACCTTGAGGCGTTGCTTGGCTAATACCTTCAAAAATATCGGCTCTGCCGAGCGCGAGCGACCAGTTACCTAAACGGTTTTTGGAGCCGATTCCCATATTATTACGCAAGGTTCCATAACTTCCCCCTTCCGTATGGAGAAAGGCCTTGCCATTATTAATTTTACGGGATGACAAATTGATTGAACCACCCAAAGTACGACTACTAGAGCGATTAACGTCATAACTTCCACTAAGTTCTACACCGTCAAAAAGATCGGCGGGATAATGACTAAGCGGTGAAAAACCGACAAAACTGCTAAACAAGGGTACGCCATCTAAATTCACCAAACCCAAACCACCAGAAGCTCCGCGTAATAATAAATTTGTAGGCGCCCCAGGGGTGGTTTGATTGACACTTGTACTGGGCAATCCCGTCAACAAACCATTCAAATCAGCTTTTTTAACATTATCTAAAGCAACACGATTGAATATTGGATATTGATTAAATTGTTGTGCTGGCGAAGTAATAACTTCACTTTCAACAACCAAATCAGGTAAACCGAAAACCTCTTCAGCCGTAGCACCTTTTATAGTCATAACATTAAGCAAAATATAGCTACCCCCGCCCTTTAATAGCCACATAAAGATATTAAAAGCTTTTTTATCGCCCATAAAGCTTCATATATTGACCCTGCTTCCAAAAAAAACAGTGTGCTGTCTCGCTTATAAAATGGCAGAAATGATTGTTCATCAATGGCTTAATCTTACGAAGTCTTGAACGATAAGGGGTTGAATTTAAAAATAACATTTGAATATCATACTAAATTGAAAAGCATTACGATTAGCTGGCCAAGAAATACCTTTATATCTATTCGATGCGTAATAAAGGTTTACTATAGTTGGATGAGACTTTAAAAACAATAATACGATCGTAGGATATGAATTATTTTAAGTTTGTGTAAGCGGAATAAAACATCTCTTTCTTTTACCCTATCAAAATTCAGCTCACGACAGACCAGCGCTTTAAACCCGAATAAATTAGCATGTCTCAGGAGGGGTGAGTAATCGCATCAAGTAGTATAAATTTTTTTCTAGCGGCTTATTCCGACCCGCCAGTGTTTCTTTCCGCGAACCAATCTGTCAAATCGCGAACCTTTCCCAAGCTACTTAGTCGACGATCAATGGCATCTTGATTCCCCCACACCACTCCAGACCAATCGCCTTTTTCCACGCGCGCTTCGATGTCCTTACAGTAAAGCCCTTTATCACGCTGAACATAGAAGCCATAAGTACGACAAGCTATGGGGCGGTAAGCATAAACCATACAACTACCTGCTGACTGATCCAGCATTGGACAGATAATAGGTCGTGATGATTGCTCAGCCAATTTAGCAACTGCTTGACCTACCTCCTGAAGTCGCTCAGCGCTAAGTAAAGCTAGCCCTTTCTGCAACAAGTCCCATTCAGTAATAGTAAGTCGAGGTATTTCGGCAAGTCGTCGGCAACAACCATCACAACCCATGCGACAGGGCCAATCGAGATTTTCTTCACTGATAGCATTTACTCTATCATCGATATCTGAACAGAGGTGGTCCAGTTTATTCAACATCATAACAGGCCTTTAAAATTTGCTTTGAGAACGCTGTTATTATGGATTAAATAACAAACACAACTATACCACGAGCGTAAAATTTGAGCTTATGAACTGGAAATGTAAAGCCACCCGCTCAAATCCAAGCACCTTGATATTCCATCTCATCCTCAACAAAAACAGCCATTTTAATTAGAATTTGCGTAAATTTGATCGAATATTCCGCCCTCAGAAAAATGAATGCGTTGCGCCTCAGGCCAGCCACCCGAAATAATATCGTTAACTGAAAACAACGCTAAGTGAGAAAATTCGCTACTATGTTTTGACAAAATCTCAGTATTCCGTGGTCGATAATGATGTTTAGCAATTATTTCTTGGCCAGCATCAGTCCAAAGAAACTCAAGATAAGATTGTGTTACTTTCTGCGTGCCTTTTTTAGTTACGACACTATCAATTACCGCGACCGGATGCTCTGCTTCTATACTAGAAGTTGGCACAATGACATCAAATTTATCGGCATTCAAGTCACTAGCGATTAAAAACGCCTCGTTTTCAAAAGTGAGTAACACATCACCGATATTATTCTGAATAAAGGTATTAGTGGCCGCGCGCCCTCCTGTATTAAGAACGGGCGCATGCTGAAAAAGTTGAGTAATAAATTCTCGTGCTTTTTCTTCACTGCCAAATTGACGCAAGCCATAGCCCCAGGCGGCTAAATAACTATAACGCGCATTACCCGACGTTTTAGGATTGGCCAAAATAACAGCGGTGTCGGTTTTAATCAAATCATCCCAATCCTTAATATTCTTAGGATTGCCTTTTCGCACCAAAAATACAATGGTTGACGTATAAGGAACGCTATTATTATTGAATCGAGTTCGCCAGTCTTTTCGAGTCAAGCCATGCTCAGCTATTTTATCAATATCTAGTTCTTGGTTCATGGTAACTACGTCAGCCTCCAGACCCGCTATTACAGCCAACGCCTGCTTAGTCGACGCATCGTGCGACTGCTGGATAACCACTTGATCACCCGTTTGTTTTAACCATTGCTCTATGAATGCTGCATTAATATCTTTATAGAGTTCTCGAGAAACATCATAAGAGACATTGAGTAGCGTATATTCCTGGACAACAACAGAATAACTAGTGCCAAAAAAGAATAGACCCAGAAGATAAATCAATGG
This sequence comes from Crenothrix polyspora, assembly GCA_945877505.1. Classification (GTDB taxonomy): domain Bacteria; phylum Pseudomonadota; class Gammaproteobacteria; order Methylococcales; family Methylomonadaceae; genus Methylobacter_C; species Methylobacter_C polyspora_A. Next base: position 5,725 of record CAMDWT010000041.1, on the reverse strand, counting down.
AGGTATAAATAGCGTATTTAACTTATTGACTGGCATAATTGATCTCAACAATCGTCGATATTTTCAAATGTAACTTTTATAGCACATTTACTTATTACTGCCTACGCTGAAGTTAACTCGATAAATCAACTATCCCTCTTAAGAGACTCTATCCAATTCTGACGCTTCTTTTGGTTCTTTTATCGCTAGAGATACTATCAAAGACAAAGCCGCACAACCGCTGACATAGTAAGCGAACCATTCGGGGTGTCCCTGGCTTTTCATAGATAAAGCAACATATTCAGCCGTTCCCCCAAACAAACTTACGGTGAGTGCATAAGGTAAACCAACACCTAACGCACGGATATGCACAGGGAATAATTCGGCTTTAACAATAGCGTTTACCGATGAATAGCCGGAAATAATCAATAAAGCAAACACATACCAGATTAAAGCCGATGCCATACTTTGCGCTTGTGACAACTGTGAAAGGATGGGCACGGTAAACATTGTCGCGCCTGCACCGAAGCTTATAAGCATAAAACGTCGCCCAACAAAATCCGATATTAATCCATACAAAGGCTGGATCACCATAAATATCAGCAAGGCGATAGCGCAAATAACGGTAGCATCGTCTTTACTGAACCCCGTGGTATTAACAAGAAACTTCTGCATGTATACCGTAAAGGTATAGTAAGACACTGTACCTCCTGCTGTCAGCGCAACGACGGTGAGTAATTGCTTAGGGTAACTTAACAATTCTCGAAGCTTACCCTGCGTACTAACGTAGGTGTGTTGATCAACAAAGGCCTTGGTTTCCTGCATGCTGCCTCGCAAACTCATTGCGACAACCGCCAACAAACCGCCAACCACAAACGGAATACGCCATCCCCATTGATGGAGTTCTTCACTGCTCAAAAACACTTTTTGCAATACCATTAACAATAACAATGCCAATAATTGTCCCAACACAATAGTGACGTACTGAAAGCTTGAATAATATCCGCGCCTTTTACTACTTGCCACTTCACTTAAATAAGTTGCAGAACTGCCATATTCACCACCAATACTAAAACCTTGCAGCATCCGTGCAAACACTAAAAGTGCCGGTGCCCAGCCCCCAATAACGGCATAACTCGGTGTACACGCAATAATCAAGGAGCCCAAACACATCAAGCTCACGGATAGCAGTAATGCACTTTTACGCCCCTTGCGATCGGCTAAGCTGCCTAGCAACCAACCACCTAGCGGACGAAAAATAAAACCCACCGCAAACACCGCTGCATTATTCATTAATTGTGCGGTTTGATCGCCTTCAGGAAAAAAAGCAGGGGCAAAGTACAATGCAAAGGCAGCATAGATAGCCCAGTCGAAATACTCCACCAAGTTACCGATGGAGCCTCTGAAAATATTGATCAAGCGATTTGATTGTGAAAGCTTAGTCTGGCGTTGCGTAAGTTGATCATTCATAGACTCATGTTCCTGATGTTTTAATGAAGATGGCTTTTGAAATCATAACTCACGTTCGATGCAGTGCAAATAACGTTATTTAAACCTTTTATTCATTTATCTTAGTGGTTAGCTGGCAAAATTAATTTAAATCGATGTTACAACTAGTCGATTAATAGCCCTGTAACTAGCCGTTAATGATGATGATTAAGTTTGCCAAGTTTAGCAGATATTTGCAAAAGAAAGTCCTAGGGTTGATGTGATTCGCCATCATCGACCCTATCGTCAATATCAACCATCTCTTCTATAAAAGAAGGCAATCCAATCCTCTCAACTTACCAATTTAGTTTAATTAATTATTTTCAAGAAAGAAAATCAAATCATGGAACGATTTGTGCTTGTAGCATTGTATAAAGTTTAAAAACAACCTTATTTACATAAAACAAACTCTTTCTTGGGCTATAGGAAACAAATTATGACCATTCGCGTCGCAATTCGTCACAAAACGACATACCGCTTTGATAGGCCGGTTTCTTTGTCACCGCATGTTTTTCGACTACGTCCAGCTGTTCATTGTCAAACCCCTATCAAAGCCTACACATTAACTATTGAACCGAAAAATTATTTTATCAATTGGCAACAAGATCCTTTTGGTAATATTGTTGCACGCGTCGTGTTTCCTGATAAATGTCAGAAGCTTAGTGTTGATGTCGAAATAATAGCGGAGATGACTGTCATTAATCCTTTTGATTTTTTTGTAGAAGATTATGCTAAAAATTATCCATTCAAATACGATTCATTAACGCTCAAAGACCTACAACCCTATCTTGAAATATCTGAAAATGGTCCTTTATTAATACAATGGGTACAAAAACTCAACCGCCGTGAACGCTCTATTAACGATTTTTTAGTTGATATAAATCGAGCGACTTTTGAGGCCATCAACTATAACATTCGGATGGAAGTTGGCATTCAACGTTGCGAAGAGACTTTAAAAATTCATAGTGGTTCTTGTCGTGACTCCGCATGGCTATTAGTACAAGCCTTACGACATCTTGGCTTGGCAGCGCGCTTTGTTTCAGGCTATCTGGTTCAGTTGACAGCTGACGTAAAACCGCTAGAGGGTCCCTCCGGACCAGATCAAGACTTTACTGACCTCCATGCTTGGACAGAAGTTTATATCCCAGGCGCTGGTTGGATAGGGCTCGATCCCACCTCAGGCCTATTAACTGGCGAAGGCCACATCCCTCTTGCTTGCACACCTGATCCTGCTAGTGCAGCCCCTGTAACGGGCGGCACGGATAAATGTGAAGTCGAGTTCGATTTTAGTAATACAGTGGATCGTCTGCATGAAGATCCCCGCGTTACCAAACCTTATACTCAAGAACAATGGCATCAAATTGATACCTTAGGCAAGGCTGTTGATAAGCAATTATTAGCAGATGATGTTCGCCTAACCATGGGTGGTGAACCCACTTTTGTGTCAATCGACGATATGGAAGGTGATGAATGGAACACGCACGCTGATGGTGCAAACAAACGAAACTGCGCACAACAATTGACCATGCGCCTAAGAGATGTTTTTACAACAGGCGCCATGCTCCATTATGGACAAGGGAAATGGTACCCCGGTGAACCTTTACCTCGCTGGCAATATGGGGTTTTTTGGCGCAAAGATGGCCTCGCAATCTGGCGGGACCCTTCCCTACTAGCTGATATTAACAAAGATTATGGGCATACCATTGCTCAGGCTCACTCATTTATTCATCAACTCAGCCAACGCTTAGGGGTGAAATCGAAGTATATAGTGACGGCTTATGAAGATAGCTTTTATTATTTATGGCAAGAAGGCAACTTACCTGAAAATATTGATCCTTTAAAAAACAACTTAAAAGACTCAATTGAGCGGAAAACGTTAGCCAAATTATTGGAGGTAGGTTTAGATAATCCGGTAGGTTTTACTTTACCCATTAAGTGGAATTGGTTTGAAAACAATTGGAAAAGTGGTCCGTGGGATTTTCGCCGCGACGCAATGTTCCTTATTCCCGGCAACTCTCCAATGGGACTGCGTTTGCCATTATCAAGTTTACCTTGGGTTGCACCCGATAAACGCGACATCCAAGAACCGCAAAGTCTCTTTGGGGATTTGCCGGAATTGGGTGATTATTATGGTGAGGTAACACGAAGATATAGTCATCTTGAAAACACGCTTAATGACCACCCTAGTATCATTGAACAAGAATCCGGTGACGCTTTAACAAAAGAAGTTGAGGTTCCTCATACTGCTATTTGTATAGAAGCACGAGAAGGACGACTGTATATCTTTATGCCGCCTTTGACTAACTTAGAACATTACCTAGAATTAGTTACCACTATAGAAGCAACGGCAGAAAACTTAGCCTTGCCAATCGTTCTTGAAGGTTATGAGCCGCCTCGAGATTATCGAATTGAACGACTCATGGTAACCCCTGATCCTGGTGTAATTGAGGTCAATATCCACCCCTCTAAAACGTGGGAGGAGTTAGTTGAAAAAACCACTCTAATTTATGAACAAGCGCGTTTAACTAGATTAGGTACTGAAAAATTCATGCAAGATGGGCGGCACACTGGAACGGGGGGCGGCAACCACATTACTATGGGCGCCGAAATGCCCGTAGATAGTCCACTTTTAAGGCGCCCTGATTTATTACGTAGTTTGATTACTTATTGGCAACACCACCCAGGATTGTCTTATTTGTTTTCTGGTATGTTTATAGGGCCTACTAGTCAAGCGCCTAGAGTTGATGAAGGTCGTGATGAAAAACTCTATGAATTGGAAATAGCTTTTCAACAAATCCCTGAAGGTGAGGTTCCTGAACCTTGGTTAGTTGATCGTTTATTGCGTCATTTGTTAACTGATATAACTGGAAACACTCATCGTTCTGAATTTTGCATTGATAAACTTTATTCTCCTGATAGCTCAACAGGAAGACTAGGCATTCTGGAATTGAGATCTTTTGAAATGCCGCCACATGCACAAATGTCATTAGTTCAAATTGTTTTATTGCGATCATTGATTGCTTGGTTCTGGCGGGAACCTTATAAACACGATTTAATTCGTTGGGGAACTGAATTACATGATCAATTTATGTTGCCTCATTATGTTCGAGAAGATATGAAACAGGTCACCAAAGACTTGCAGCGAGCCGGCTTTGCATTTGACTTTGAATGGCTAATCCCTTTTTTCGAATTTCGTTTTCCTCGTTACGGCAATACCTTGATTGATGGTATCGAAATAGAATTACGTTTTGCCATTGAACCTTGGCACGTTCTCGGAGAAGAAGTCAGTAGTACTGGAACGGCACGATATGTTGATTCATCAGTAGAGCGTCTCCAAGTGTCGGTAACAGGCTTCACTGAAGGTCGCTATGTCATAACCGGTAATGGTCGAAGATTACCTATGCGGAATACGGGGCGAAAAGGTGAATTTGTCGCTGGTTTACGCTATCGGGCTTGGCAACCGCCGTCTGCATTACATCCCACTATAGCGCCCCATACACCGTTAGTATTTGATGTGATTGACACGTGGAATGGTCGTTCTATTGGCGGCTGTACTTATCATGTTAGCCATCCTGGCGGCCGGAGCTATGACGACTTCCCTATTAATGACTACGCTGCGGAAACTCGACGCATGACACGATTTTGGGATTATGGACATAGCCCAGGTGGCATCATAAAACCACCATTATTAGCCCTAAAAGGCATGGCCTTGGATAAACCCTTATTAGAAAAATTTAAGGCGACTAACGCCACACCTAAAGTTATGGCGCCTCCCATCGAAGAATTAAGTACAGAGTATCCTTTTACCCTGGATTTACGTCATCGTAGCAGATAGTTTCAACCTATAACGAGGGAATATTGACATGAGCAACAACTTAACACCGCTAAAACCGGCCTTATTAACGTTGGAAGATAAAAGCTATTCCCTACCCACTTACGAAGGTATTGAAGGTGAGAAAGCGATTGATATTACCAAGCTACGCAGTCAAACCGGCTATGTAACCTTGGATGATGGTTATGGCAATACAGGAGCCTGTGAAAGCGCTATTACTTATATAGATGGCGAAAAAGGAATTCTTCGCTATCGAGGTTATCCGATAGAAGAACTTGCCGAGCATTCCCGATTTGTTGAGGTCTCTTATTTACTGCTTTATGGCGAGTTACCAACAGCTGAGCAATTATTAACGTTTTCAACGCGTCTTAATGAGTCTTCGATTATTCATGAGGATATGCATCATTTCTTTAATGGCTTTCCGCG
>CAMDWT010000040.1 GCA_945877505.1 Crenothrix polyspora | reverse complement strand
GTAACTACTCGCCCCGTATAGATCCCAGTTTGCCAGCCAGAGCCATTTGAACGGCAATAAGCGGGTTATATCCTTTGTTCGCCATCGTTTGTAGATAGCTCGATATTCGACAATAAGCCTGCGCATAAAGTTCTGTCCTGAAACAACCGGACACTTTTTGCTTCACCTTGGACATACGCAAATCCTGTTCAGCCCGGTTATTGGTAAACGAAACATGCGGATCTTTTGCAAACATCAACACCGATGTCTCATAAATTTGCATGCGCTCTAGCAGATTATGCGCAGCCGATTTAGCCAGCTTGCCGCGTTTTCCGCTCGGCTTGGGCGGTATTGCTGGCAGCTCTTTTGCGCCGCTTGTTAAAATAGCTCGGTAGCGTTTGTGCAGATCGACCAAGTCTTCATCATTTAATTTCTTTTCCTCGCTTTTGGAGACCTTGATACAGGCTTCCTGCAATAGGCGTTTCATATTCAACGCCCAGGCATAGCTGTTCGACCCGAAAATAAAAATCAGTTCGCGCAGCAAATGCGACCCGCAAAGTCCGTGACCACAGTGAGCATAGGACAAATACGATGCCCAGCAATCATGAATGATCGTCCCGCCATAGCGCGGAATAATATCAATCGCTACTATCGCCTCCTTACCCCGCTTTCGGTGCAGGAATTTGAGCGTAATGTCCCCAGCCGAGTACACATGTAGCCAATGGTTAAGCTTATCGACCCGCATCGATGTTTCATCGACGTTAATAGCCGAGGCTTTAAGAAGTTGTTCTATCGCGTCAAGTTCCCAGGCTTCTAACGCCTGATGCAGACGTAATACAAACTTAAGTAGCGTGGATTCGGCAATAACTTCGCCAATCATGGCGTTGACCAGCTTTTGCACACGGTTCAGCGCAACCATCTGGCAAATCAGCAAGTTGACGACAAACGCCTTCAGGCCATCGCCATATTGCAAAGGGCCATGCATATCGCTAGGAAACTTACCTTTGATCGTTGCCTTGCAGGCTGGACACTGCTTAATCTCTGCATCCACATGTTCAACGACTTTTTCAAAAATAATGTCAATCTTGGTGCGTCTTTCGTGATGCGTACAGGGAACACCGGTGAGGTCTTCTGCGCAGACATCGCAAGTGCTGACGGAAAAGACTGTCACGTGTTCACGGACTCGAGTATTTTTAGCCAAGGTATCCGTTTCTTTTTTGCCCTTACCGTTACTGCCTTGATGGCCCAGCGAGGATTCATCCTTTTCGGTTTGCGAGGAGGGTATGCTGGAATTGTTGTTGTCTTTTTTGGTGATTTTTTCAAGGAAAATAGACAGTATCAATTCAACAATCAGGAACATGCTCAGCATCAGCGCTTTGCTTTCAGCGGTTATTTTTCCGTCGGCACAGAGTTGTTCAAAATCGGCTTTCAACCGACTGACTTCTGCTCTGACCGAGGTTTTATCTAAGCTTGCCATTAAGGTGAATACGCTATATCTCTGAATAGTTGACGTATTTTATCATGGCTTTTTTCGACCCCCAGGAAGTGCTCTTGGCGGGCGGCAATCGTTTTTTTTGTATTCGAAAGGGTGAACTAAGGATTAAACCTGCTGGCGTTATTTGTAATGAGCTGTGTAGATGGATTTTATGCAATCGTAAAAAAAGATATCTTTTTGACGGAAAAAGCTGTCAAGCAATTTTTTATTTATTTTTTCAATGATGAGGGCGCGAGTAGTTACGTTTTTTATACAATTAAAGAGAGTATTAACAATGGACAAAGATAAGAAAACGACAGAAGTGTCAGAAAATAACGAAGCGGTGGAAAACTTAACACTACAAGGTAATTGTGTATTCCTTATAGAAACAGTGGCAGCCGGTATTGCTGTTCAAACAGCACTGTTAACTGAAGATAAAAACATTCATATAATGCCTGCAGTATTTCCAACACTGCAATATGCACTACAACAAATCGATGAATTAAGAACACATATCATTAATCATTTTTCTAATGCCGCTCAAATAGGTGCGAAAGTGATTGCTGACAATGCCGCCCAAAATGCTGCACAAGTGGCGAATGATGCGGATGCTATTGACGATAAAGCAACTAAAACTGATGCTGCGGCGGTTACTGATAAGTCCTTTAAAAAAGCTGCTTCATACTAATTCTGCTTAAGCACACGCAAAGTTTTAGAGTTAAGGTAAAACGGGGCTCTTTCTTCATACAGAATCCCTTATAAAATCCCCGTTCATTATAGAATGGGGATTGATAACTTAGATAAGAGTATAAACACTTCATAAAGCCTATAAATTTGCCAACTTTGATAAAAAAGACTATCAACTTTTTTTAATTAATTTTTTTAAGATAACCCTCGCTAGAAACCCACAAAAAGCAATAATAATCTCTCTACTTCCATGCTCAACAAGCTTTTCAACAAAAAATTAAATTATTTATTTTTATCGGCAGCCGCGTTAAGCCTTAATACATTGGCTGATCATAATGACATTTATCAATTAGGTGATGTATTTATTACCAGCACAGGCATTTAAAAAACCCCTCAGAATTAGCCCCACCATTAACCGTCCTATCAGGTGACGAACTACAAACAAAATGAGCACAACAATAGGTGATACGCTTAAGAATGAATTAGAGATTACCAGTCAATCATTCCGCCCCGGCGTTGGAACACCGGTTATTCGAGGCCAATCAGGGCCACACGTACGCGTTTTGCAGAACAACTTGGGCAATAAACCCCTACGGCGCCATCCCTAACTCAAACGCACGTTCACGTGGAGGCTCTGCAGGCGTCTCAGTTATCGGTGACACAGGTTTGCTGGGGGCGGCCATTAATAGCCTTAAAAATAATTACGGAATACTTCCTAATGGCACCGGTAGTGCGCACGTCAGAGTTCAGATGAATCAAACCAAGTATGATTTCAAAGGCCAACTCAATAATCCCTTCGCACTTGCTCAAGAAATACGCTTAAAATTTGGCTACACAGATTACAAACATGTAGAACTTGACAATGGACAAGCAGCAAGCATCTTTCTTAATAAAACCTACGAAGGTCGCTTGGAACTAGAGCACCAAACTCTAGGCATTGTTAAAGGCGTTATGGGCTTCCAGCCTAGTAACAGCGACTTCTCAGCACTAGGTGCATGCCTTCCTGTTTTACAAAGCACTCAAGCCAACGCTATTTTTCGTGGATTTAAAACCAAGACAGTCTTCCCATTAATGCAAAACCATTACGGTGCTGTCGATTTAACCTTATTTGGCGATTACACAAGAGGCACCTTTCAACAAGGCGGCAATGTGCCAAGCAGGCCACCACTGTGTTACGGCTTAGAAATCAGTTTTCAGAAAAAAACTGGTCAACCGAAGCACGTTTGACGCGAGGCGAAGCGCAGAAATTGGCATTCGAGTCAGTTACTAATGTGCTTATGTGGCCGAAAACTATTAAGAAATATAGGATATGCTAGAATCCATCCAATATTATAAAGTATAAGAAGCTATTACTATTAACTCTATTATTTCGATACAAGCATTCATTTAGCCTGTCTATACCAACCCTGTTAATCCACCTTTTGTTAACAATTTCTTAAGATAAAAAATATTTTTTAAAAATCATGACTTCTTAGCTTGTATCTTCAAAAAATTTCAACCATAATAGCGTTCTTTTAGCCAGTACGGCTAAAGCATAATGGTGATCGTGTCGGTCCTCTCGCAACGATACGCTGTAAACCCCGCCAGGTCCGGAAGGAAGCAACGGTAGCAGCAGATTCGTGTGCCGGGATGTGGCTGGTACGATTACCGCCCATGATTGTCACTACTTTTCGAGCCTGCCATGAATTATCAGGTTCTCGCCAGAAAATGGCGTCCTCACAATTTCACTGAAGTCGTTGGACAAGAGCATGTCGTTAAGTCCTTAGTCAACGCCTTACAACACAATCGGCTTCACCACGCCTATTTATTTACAGGCACACGCGGTGTAGGCAAAACAACTATAGCCAGAATTCTAGCCAAAGCCATCAATTGCGAAAACCTTCAAGACTTCAATCCTTGTGGTATATGCAGTGTATGCATTGCGCTTGATGAAGGACGTTTCCTCGATTTAATCGAAGTTGATGCGGCATCTCGCACTAAAGTAGATGATACCCGCGACCTTCTCGACAATGCTCAATATGCCCCTAGTCATGGTCGCTATAAAGTCTATATCATCGACGAAGTTCACATGTTGTCTGGACATAGCTTTAATGCCTTATTAAAAACATTGGAAGAACCCCCTCCACATGTAAAGTTCTTATTAGCCACAACAGATCCACATAAAATTCCTGTTACCGTACTTTCTCGTTGTTTGCAGTTTAATCTAAAGCATTTGTTACCTGCTCAGATTTTTAGCCAAATGGAACTCATACTACAACAAGAACAGTTTGGCTTTGATCCAATCGCCTTAAAACTCCTATCCCGTGCCGCTGACGGCAGCATGCGTGACGCCTTAAGTCTCCTAGATCAAGCGATTGTTTATGGTAATGGCGAGGTGCAAGCTGATGATGTCAGAGAGATGCTAGGCACGGTTGCTCAACAACCGGTTGACGACCTGTTAATGGCCTTAGCGCAAAATGATGCACCGGCCATTCTCGATAAAATTAATGAGATAGCCAATTTAACGCCCGACTTTAGCGATGTATTACAACAAATGCTACAAGTGCTGCATCGTGTTGCAATAATTCAGCAAGTACCTAGCGCAATTGATCATAGTTTTGATACTGAAATAATAACGACTTTATCAAGTCAACTGCTTGCTGAAGACGTTCAACTTTTCTATCAAATTGGTTTGGTGGGTCAAAGGGATCTTAATTTAGCTCCGGACCCTCGCAGTGGCTTTGAAATGGTCATGTTACGCATGCTATCCTTTAAGCCTGTAGCGCACACACAAAACACCGAAAAACCGATAAAAGCTCAAAGTGTTATTAGCAAAGCTCCTCTTAAAATAACGCAAGCCATAGATGAGTCAGTGCCTTGTAACACCGCTACAACTACTAGCCCGACTACTGACTGGCCCTCAATGATTATTGCAATGAAACTTAACGGCCCAACTAAAGAATTTGCTAACAATTGTGTCCTAGAAACTGTCAACGATACTACTTGCATCTTAATTGTCGACCCCTCACATATAAGAGGATCCCGTGCAGAAGATACCTTGCAAAAAGCACTCCAAAGCTATTATGGAAAGCCCATTAAGCTCGTCATAAATACAAAAAAAACCACCCTTGAGACACCTGCGGTTCAATTAACAAAAAACCGCGAAGACAAGCAACAAGCTTCTGTTGAAGCCATTAATTCAGATCCTAATATACTTGCTTTAAAAACACATTTTGATGCAAGGATCTTACCGGGCAGTATAGAACCCATTTAATACTAAAGAGGAACATAATGAAGAATGCATTAGGCAACATCATGCAACAAGCGCAAAAAATGCAAGAGGACCTTAAAAACGTCCAAGAAGAACTGGCTCTTATGCAAGTCACCGGTGAATCTGGCGGAGGTTTAGTTACTATTGTTATGTCTGGTAAACGCGAAGCTAGGAAAGTCACTATTGATGACTCTTTATTAGGTGACGACAAAGACATGCTTGAGGACTTAGTAGCCGCAGCCATTAATGACGCGGTGAATAAGGTAGGCAAAATGAAAAAAGAAAAAATGTCTTCTGTAACGGCAGGAATTCCTCTACCTCCCGGATTCACGCTCCCTTTTTAAAATGCACAGAAAAGGATTGCTCGGACAACTGATTCAGAATCTTTGTAGCTTACCTAGCGTCGGCCCTAAATCAGCCCAGCGCATGGCATTTTACTTACTTCAACGTGATCGAAATGGCGCAAAATTGCTGGCCGAAACCTTGCTAGAAGCCATTAAAAACATAGGTCATTGTCAGCAATGTCGAACACTGACGGAACATGTACTTTGTGATATTTGCAGCGACACATCAAGAGACAATTCGCTCATTTGCATTGTTGAAAGTCCCGCTGATGTTTGGATCATTGATCAAGCAACCGCGTTCAAAGGTCGATATTTTGTACTACATGGTCGTTTATCACCCCTCGATGGTATTGGCCCCCATGAGCTTGGCTTAGATTTACTCGAGAAATTACTGGCAACAGGTGCTGTTAATGAGCTTATTTTAGCCACCAATTCAACAGTAGAAGGCGAAGCAACCGCCTATTTTATTAGTGAAATTGCCAAAAAACATACAGTAACAGCCAGCAGGATAGCACACGGCGTACCTATGGGCGGTGAGTTGGAATTTATTGACAGCGGCACACTATCCCATGCCTTCAAAGGACGTAAAGAACTTTATTAAACCTAGACGTAGATCTACGCTAGATCTTCTTATTAAACATTATAAAGGTGAAAAATGAGCACATGTTTATTTTGTAAAATGGTTGCAGGTGATATTAAACCTGACGTGGTATTTGAAGATGAGACCGTTCTTGCGTTTAGAGACATCAACCCACAAGCCCCCGTCCATATTCTTATTATCCCCAAAGCCCATATTACGGACTTGAATGAGCTTGATACCCCCCTGTTAGCCGGCCATTTAATTAAAACCGCCATCAACCTTGCCAAACAGGAAGGTATATCTGAAGCGGGCTATAGAACAGCCTTTAATTGTAACAAAGAAGGTGGGCAAGAAATTTACCATCTGCATTTGCATTTACTGGGTGGTCGACAAATGAATTGGCCGCCAGGTTAAATTAATCCATTGAAGCCTTTTTCAACTCACTCAGCCGCATGACCACTAAGCGATAATTGTTGTTTTAAGAAAATTGGGATGCGTTGTTCTAACCAATAAACCGGCTTAAAGGGTATGCTACCGGCAATAAAGCCCACATGCCCTCCCCCCTTTGTTATTTCCAGATGAACACAAGATGACAATTCCTCTAAGGCAGGAATTACGGCGTCTGTCATAAAAGGATCATCAATATCTTGAATCAATAAAGTAGGCGTTGTTATCGACTTAAGAAATTGTCGAGAACTTGAGCGCTGATAATAATCCTGCGCATCTTTAAAGCCATTCAAATTTGCGACCACTTGATGATCATATTCCCAGAATGACTTGATCGCAGTTAAATCACCCAACCGCTCAATTTTATCAGCTTCTTGTTGATTACCCTGTGCTTCTAAAGACCGTTGCTTTGCCTTAATAAAACGCTTTAACTCTGAAATTAAATGTTTCCGATAAACTTTAGAAAATCCGTGATCTAATTTAGTCGCACAAACATTTAATTCTAAAGGCACTGAAACAGCAATGGCGGCGAAAAGTGACAACTGTTTACCTTGCTCACCTAACCATTTTAATAAAACATTACCACCCAATGAAAAACCAATCGCTGCAAAAGCTGTATGGGGTTCGCGCTCGCGTAACACCTGATATAAAAAGTTAATATCTTCAGTCTCACCAGAATGATAAGACCGGGCTGAATAATTTAACTCTCCACTACAACCACGAAAATTTAACGCAACACTACGAAAACCTTGTAACCCTAAAGTTTGTTGCAATCCTTTGATATAATCAGAATGCGAACTCCCCGTTAACCCATGTAACAAAATAATTAACGGTTGATCACCTTCTCCAAACCAATCAATATCAATAAAATCATTGTCTGCTGTTATTAAACGCTCACGACGCACACCTAATGGTGAGGGTGTATTACGAATTAATGCGGAATATATTGTTTGTAAGTGCGGATTATTTAACCACCAAGCTGATTTAAAGGTTGTCTTAACTAACATAATCCTAAATCTGAGAGTTCATTATTCTTAATACTCATTTTATGAAGGCGCCTGAAAATGATAATTGTCGCCAAGCCTCGTATAAAACTATCGCAACCGTATTTGACAGATTTAAACTTCGACTTTCTGCCTGCATAGGTAAGTATAAGCACTGATTAGTCCCTAAACTCGTCAAAATATCGGCGGGAATACCACGAGTTTCTGGGCCGAACAAAAACGCATCACCTGCCACGAAACGCTCTTCACTCAAAATTTTATTAGCTTTCGTCGTTAAGGCAAAAACTCGAGCAGGCTTAATAGTTTGAAGAAAAGTAGTTAACGAATCATGTTCTTTAACAGAGACCCACTCATGATAATCTAAACCTGCTCGTCGTAACTTCTTATCATCCAATTCAAAACCCAACGGCTTTATTAAATGCAATTGGGTTCCTGTATTTGCACATAAGCGAATAATATTCCCCGTATTAGCGGGAATTTCAGGCTCAAATAAAACGATATGAAACATGTCTGAGTATTCTTAGGAAATGTTAACAGGTGTAAGCTTCCATAATTCATTATTGTATTCAGAAATGGTTCTATCCGTAGAAAATTTTCCACTATTAGCACAATTGATAATACTCATTTTCGTCCAACGCTCTTTATCTTGGAAGGCTGCTTCAACACGCTTTTGTGCATCAACAAAACTTCGAAAATCGGCAATAGTCACCCAAGGATCATGTGGGCTTTTCAAGGAACTTATAATTCCGTCAAAAATCCCAGGTTCCATTTGATTAAAATGACCACACTCAAGAAAACCCATCACTCTTTGCAGATCTTCATCCTGATTAATTATTGCTACTGGATCATAATGATCACGTAAGTATTCAACTTGATCTTCAGTTAAACCAAACAAAAAGAAATTCTCATCACCCACTTCTTCGCGGATTTCGATATTAGCGCCATCTAAGGTACCAATAGTTAAGGCACCATTCATCATAAACTTCATATTACCGGTACCCGATGCTTCTTTTCCCGCGGTTGAAATTTGTTCAGAAAGATCAGCACCTGGACAAATTTTCTCCATCCCAGATACACGGTAATTCGGCAAGAATACCAGCCTTAACTTATCACCAACTTCTGAGTCATTATTGATGATATTGGCAATATTATTAATTAACTTGATTATTTTTTTCGCCATAAAATAACCCGGTGCCGCCTTACCGCCAATTAAAACACAACGATTGGTCCAGTTAGCGGTATCACCGCGTTTAATACGATCATAAAGATGAATAACATGCAGAACATTTAACAGTTGACGCTTATATTCATGAATCCGCTTAACTTGCACATCAAACAATGCGTTAACATCAACGTCAATATTCATCTCTCGCTTTTTATAATCGATCAGCCTTTGCTTGGCCGCTTGCTGAACGGCATACCACCGCTCGCAAAATGCTTTATTATCGATATGAAGCTCTAGTTTTTTTAATTGTGATAAATCTCTAACCCAAGCGTCCCCAATCGTCTCTGTAATTAACGCCGCCAATTCAGGATTACAGGCAGCCAACCAACGACGTGGGGTTACTCCATTCGTTTTGTTATTAAATTTCTCTGGCCATAACTCATAAAAGTCATGAAATAAACCTTGCTGAAGTAATTTAGAATGTAACTCAGCCACGCCATTAACAGAATAACTACCCACAATTGCCAAATAAGCCATTCTAACGTGCTGCTCACCACCTTCCTCAATCAAAGACATACGAGCCCTACGCTCTTTATCTCCAGGCCAACGAACCGTTACTTCTGTAAGAAAATGAGCGTTAATTTCAAAAATAATCTCCATCAATCTTGGCAATAATTGTTTAAAAAGATTAACCGACCAACGCTCAAGCGCTTCAGGCAATAAAGTATGATTTGTATACGCCATGGTATTTCTAGTAATTGCCCAGGCGTCATCCCACGTCAAGCCATATATATCCATGAGTAAACGCATCAACTCCGCTACGGCAATGCTCGGATGGGTATCATTCAATTGAAAACAATTCTTTGCTGTAAACTTAGTAAAATTATTACCATGTCGGCCTACCCAATGTGCTAATACATCTTGTAAACTGGCGGAGGCTAGTAAATATTGTTGCCGTAAACGCAGTGCCTTACCATTTTCATTGGCATCATTCGGATAAAGCACCATTGTGATATTTTCTGCAACATTTTTAGCGGCAACGGCTTCAGCATAGTCACCCGCGTTAAATTCTTGCAAATCAAATTGTTCGGTTGCCGTTGCCTTCCATAAACGCAAGGTATTCACTGTACCATTTTGGTAACCCGGTACAGGCGTATCGAATGGCACAGCCAGTATATCGTGAGTGTCTACCCAAGTTGTCCGTTGCAATCCATTTTCATCAATATGACTTTCTGTACGACCACCAAATTTAATACGTTGCGTATATTCTAAGCGTTGCACTTCCCAAACATTACCATTTCTCAACCAGTGGTCTGGCTCTTCAACCTGTTCACCATTAACAATAGTTTGAGAAAACATGCCATATTCATAACGCAAGCCATATCCCGTTACCGGCAGTTGCAAAGTGGCACAACTATCTATAAAACAAGCCGCTAATCGACCGAGACCACCATTTCCGAGCCCTGCATCGGGCTCATCGTCAATTAACTCTTCTAGATCCAAGCCTAAATTATAAGTCGCTTGCGAAACAGCATCATTGATACCCAAATTCAACATTGCATTACTAAGCGTACGACCCATTAAAAACTCCATCGACAAATAATAAGCTTTTTTACAATCCTGCTCCTTATAAGCGTTATAGGTTTTTATCCAGCGCTCAGTAAGCCGATCTCTAACTACCAAAGATAAAGCCTCGTAGACATAGTGTACCGACTTGCAGTTTTCATCTCTGCCAAGTCTATGACAATAATAACGCTTGAGATCAGCTTCGATATCTTTTAAATCCATCCCTAAATCAGGGAGTGTAGAAATAGAACTGACAGGCTGGCTTTTTTTAAATCGATTATGCGGCATGGGGTTATCACTGGATGAGTTAGTATTTAATTTTCTGCTTTATTTTAACCTAATAAGATCAAAATAGAGCACCTTAAAGCTGTAATTTTAATAGGGTTAATATCTTGCTTAAAAAGCTTATTGAATTCTGTAGGGATCCATATAAATGGATTTAACGTGCCGACCAACCATTTCAACGCGCCCTTGATAGCGCTCATTGCCTGTTGACGAGAATTCAAATATAAAGGTTCGTTGCAGTTGAAATTTTCCTGTGTAATTTCTTTTTAAACTAAGCTTATTTAAGGCAACATAATCATCAAGCATTTGCACCTCCATAAACTCACACTGTCGTTTGGCACTTGCAAAGGCGAGCTCTTTAAGCTTCTGTGCGTTAAACCAATAGCCATAAGAAAAGCACAAAATAAAGATTAAAATAATATCATTTATCATAATCTATCAACTAACATCTACATTCATCAACATTCTTCTTTTATTATCCTCTGCTTTATACTATAGACCAGTCTTTGGATAATACAAATCTCGACACACCTAATTATAATTTGTTATTTTACCCAACGTATTTATAACTGTTTTATAAACCTTATGGAAAAAAAATGCCAATAGAGCTGAGTACTGTTGAAATTCAAGCAAAATCAAGCCACCAATATTCAATAATATGGCTACATGGTTTAGGAGCCGATGGGCATGATTTTGAAGGTATTGTCCCGCAACTTCATTTAAGTACCGAATCACATATCCATTTTATTTTTCCTAACGCACCCATTCAACCCGTTACTATCAATGGCGGCATGGAAATGCGAGCGTGGTACGATATTTTGGAAATGACCTTAGAACGTAAGGTCGATATAGCTGGAATTAACCAATCAGCCACTTTTCTAGAACAACTTATTAAACAGGAAATGGATAAAGGCATTCCCTCTGAGCATATAGTTCTAGCAGGATTTTCTCAAGGTGGGGTTATTGCACTCCATACTGGACTAAACTTCCCCTATAAGTTAGGTGGAATTATCGCGCTTTCTACTTACCTACCCACCATCAACAAACTAAAAGAAAATCCATCAATTGCAAACAATGCCACTCCGATATTCATGGGGCACGGAATATTAGATTCAATTGTAGACATTGAAACAGGTAGAGCTGTATTTACGACACTTAAAGCGTTGACCTATAATATTCAATGGCATGATTATGTCATGGAGCATTCAGTTTGTAATGACGAACTAGGACATATTTCAGTCTTTATTAATGAGCTCTTTGCTTGATCATCACACACTAAAAGACATAAAAAAAGGTATGCTAATTAAATCAGCATACCTTTTATGGATCATCGATTAATTAAGCTTTTATAGCTTCAACGACATCATTAAAGGCATCAACTCTTAATTTACCTGTTTTAACCAGATCAACCCCTGAATCAACGATCATTTTACAAAGCCCAGGCGTCTTGTAAACGATAAAGCAACAATATCCAACAACAGGGACGGCAATTAAAGCACCAATAAAACCGTGAAGCCCAACAACACCCATTAGCTTAATGAGTAATGCAATGGCATCTAGTGGTATTAAAACCATAGCACCAAAATAAATGATTACCATGAATGTAAACAACACAAAAACCACAAATTGAAGCAGTCTTACCAACGCAACATTAACTTTTTTCATAATTACTTTCAATATCCTGATAACTTTAAGAGGCTTTTTATAAGTAAAACTTACTGATTGCAGTTAATTTCGTCAAAAAGCCCGACTTTTTGAAGACCAAAATTATACCTTAAAGGAATCAAAATACTTCATTTTTCTTATCTTTTAGAAAAACTCTATATAAAACAGCACCGGCAACAAAACCACCCAAGTGCGCCCACCATGCTTCATCTATCCTAACGCCTTCAAAAACAATAGACGTAATTGCATTATGCAACTGCAATAACACCCACAAACCCAAAAAGGCAATAGCGGGAACCTGTATTACAAGCGGCGGAAGAAAAACAATAACCCGCTCCATAGGATATAAAAAGAAATACGCCGCAAGCACGCCAGCTATAGCACCAGAAGCACCAATGACAGGAATATTTAAGATAGGATCGAAATACCATTGCAGAATGGTTGCCAATACACCGCATAACAAATAAAAAATTAAAAAAGGAAAGCGCCCCATTCGATCTTCTACGTTATCGGCAAATATCCACATAAACCACATATTTACGAGCAAGTGAGTCCAATTAGCATGTAAAAACAAATTGCTCACAAAGGATAAATACCCATCGAAAGGCAAGCCTGCATAAAAACCCGAGTATCGAGCAGGCACCATGCCATAGCGATGAAGTAAGCTAATAGCTAATTGGTCAGGCATTGATTTCATGGCGATAAAAATGCCCGTACAGACCACCATTATCCCCCAGGTCACATAAGGCTTTGAATAGCATGGTGCTGTATCTCTGATCGGTATCATGATTTCTACTCTTACACATTAAAAAACATAAATAACAAGCTTAACATCTAAAACACGTTTAGCAATCTAAAGCGATTTATATAATAACTCCCGCGCAATAAGTTTATAATGGCAAAAAACATTTGCTATTCATCAACTGCTTAACCGCAGCAACCCTTCAAGATTCATGCAGCCTAATCCTACAAACGCCCATTCTTCATTTTCAAGCCTATCCCTTGAACAGCCCTTACTTAAGGCTGTCAGCAAACTGGGCTTTGATAAACCCACTCCTGTACAAGAGTTGGCCATTCCACCCGCCTTAGAACACAAAGATTTACTGGTCAGTGCGGAAACCGGCAGTGGTAAAACAGCGGCATTTTTATTACCCACCCTACATCATCTAATTACCTTACCTTCCCGACTAACAGGTACGCGTGCACTCATACTAGCGCCAACTCGAGAACTGGCACAACAAATCTTTAAGCAATGTCAGCAGTTAATTGAATTTACCGATCTTAAAGTCGGCATTATTACTGGGGGCGATGACTTTAGATTACAACAAAACATGCTCCGAAGAAATACGGAAATCGTTATTGCCACCCCAGGCCGTATCTTAGAACTAATGGAGCAAGAGATACCTAACTTCACTAACCTTGAAGTTCTCATTCTCGATGAAGCCGATCGTATGCTAGACATGGGCTTTAGTGAAGATGTCTTAACGATCGTTAAAAGCTGTAATACACAAAGGCAAACCCTGCTATTTTCTGCGACGCTAACTCATTTTGGCGTTATAAAAATGGCTGACAAAATTCTGAAAGACCATAAAATTATAGCCTTAAACACGCTACATGATGGCCACCGAAATATAGAACAACAACTCGTTGTCGCTGATGACAATGATCATAAGCAAAAACTATTAGCGTGGTTATTGTTAAATGAAACCTACGACAAAGCGCTTGTCTTTACCAAC
The DNA here is from genome assembly GCA_945877505.1 of Crenothrix polyspora. Classification (GTDB taxonomy): domain Bacteria; phylum Pseudomonadota; class Gammaproteobacteria; order Methylococcales; family Methylomonadaceae; genus Methylobacter_C; species Methylobacter_C polyspora_A. The sequence continues at coordinate 5,230 of CAMDWT010000040.1, read as the reverse complement.
AGTAGAATTCAAGCAGATTTATTGCGAGGCCCCTTGCGAGGTCAAAAACTCCGTGTCGGTGTATTACATGGTGAAATGGATCAAAAAGATCGCAACCGAATGATGGAACTCTTTCGTGATGGCGAAATTAAAGTGTTAATTGCTACCGATTTAGCCGCCAGAGGCCTAGATATTAAAGGTATCAACTTGGTCATCAATTTTGATGTCCCGAGGAATGGAATTAATTATATTCACCGTATTGGTCGCACAGGTCGAGTTGATGAACTGGGATTAACCATTGCTTTAGTGAAGAGCACCGAATGGAATTTAATGTCTGGGATTGAACGATTTTTAAAACAAAAGTTTAAACGTCGAACTATTAAGGAGCTTGAGGGCAAATATAAAGGCCCCAAAAAACTCAAAGCCTCGGGAAAAGCCGCGGGTATAAAAAATAAAATAGAACCCAAAAAAGTGGCTGCTGAAAAAGTTAAAATACGTCACAGAGACAAGAAAAATGTCGGTAAACGCCGCACCCCAACCGCTCAACCTGCCGAACAAACGACAGCACCGCAAGAGCAGCAAGACTAAGTAAAATCAGCATCCACAAAAGCACTTAAAAACACGAAAAACCAGTCATCTTGTTTTTCGTGGCTGCTTTCAAACGCCATAAATCTTGCGTTTTCGCCAAAATGTCGCTCTACTCATACCTACTAACTGAGCAGCGGGAGTAATCTTGCCATTGCTGATATCCAATGCCTGACGAATAGCCTCTGCCTCTTTCTCAATAGCGACTCTTTTTGAGCTTATTGGCTGAACCAATAGACCTGATTCCAGAGCACGTGATTCTCGAAATTCAGGTGGCAATTCTCCGCATCGCAAATTAACACCCCGACCTACCGCAAAAGCATATTCAATAACATTATGTAATTCTCTAATATTTCCGGGCCACGCATAATCCAAAAGAATACGCATTGCTTGTGGCTCAATTTTTTCTATTTTTCTAACATTTTCCTCGTTATGCTGGTGTATGAAATGCCAAAGCAACAAACTAATATCTTCTCTACGCTCACGTAACGGCGGAATAAAAATAGGCACAACCCTTAATCGATACATTAAGTCTTCTCGAAACCTACCCGCCTTCACTTCTTCTCGCAATGATCGATGTGTCGCAGCGACAATACGCACATCAACATTAATCGAATGATCACCGCCCACTGGAATATAATTCCTTTCCTGTATAACCCGTAACAATTTAGCCTGCAAATCAAGCGGAAGCTCGGCTACCTCATCCAAAAATAAGGTTCCTCCATGCGCACGTTGAAATAAACCATTATGATCCTTAATAGCCCCAGTAAATGCACCTCTTACATGACCAAATAATTCGCTTTCTAGTAGATTGCTCGATAATGCCGCACAATTTATAGCCAAAAAAGGCGCCTCTCGACGCGGGCTCAAATCATGAATGGCTTTAGCAACCAACTCTTTTCCCGAACCGCTCTCCCCTCTTACTAACACCGTGGCTGTCGTTTCAGCTGCGTTTTCTATAATCTGAAAAATCACTTGCATAGCGGGTGAGCGGCTAATTAAGCCTTGAAAACTCTGCTTACTAACTTCCGTATTAGGTGGAGGCAACACGACAAGTGGAGACGCTTTTTTAGCAGATAACTGACAAAATCCACCCATAAAATTGCCTGACTTATCATAAATACGCTGTACCCGTTTTGTTAACTGAATTTCACTACCATCAGCCTTAGACAAATATATCAAGGGCTCCATCGCGTCAACGTCATCAATAATCATAAATTCAGAGGAGCATCGTGCGCCTAAACGAATGTCACGACTTAATCCTGTTAGCGCTTCAACGCCTTTGCTCCAATGTAATACCTGCTGGTCTTTATCGACCACATACAGAGCGTCATTCTCACAAAAGGCAAGCAACTCTAAAAACAAGGATGCTTGAGAATGCTCTGCCAACCACGGAGATAAATACAATGAATAATTTTGATCAGACATCATTTAGCATGACTATTACGATTAAGGAATACAAAACAAAAAGCCCCTGATTAAAGCTAAATTAATCAGGGGCTTTTTAGGATGAACAGCTTTACTAATTTACGCTGCGTAATGCGATTCTATATAGCGCTGGACTATTTCTTGGAACTCTTCAGCAATTCTATCGCCTTTAAGTGTCACTGTTTTTTCACCATCTTCGTAAACGGGAGCTACCGGTGTTTCTCCAGTACCCGGCAAACTAATGCCAATATTAGCACTTTTACTTTCACCTGGACCATTAACGACACAACCCATAACGGCAATCTCCATGGTTTCGACACCTGGATATTGAGTTCGCCAAATCGGCATTTGATCGCGTAGATACGTTTGAATATCCATCGCTAGTTTTTGGAAATAATCACTGGTTGTCCTACCGCAGCCTGGGCAAGAAATAACCATGGGTGTAAACGATCGAAAGCCCATAGTCTGAAGAATTTCCTGACCCACAATAACTTCCTGAGTTCTTGATGCGCCCGGCTCTGGTGTTAAAGAAATCCGAATCGTATCACCAATACCTTGCTGCATTAATACTGATAAGGCCGCCGCTGAAGACACCATACCTTTAGATCCCATACCGGCTTCAGTTAGACCCAAATGAAGTGCATAGTCACAACGCGTGGATAAATCTTGATAAATATTAATCAACTCTTGCACATTACTGATTTTACAAGAAAGAATGATTTTATTTTTTGCCAAACCAATTTCTTCTGCTTTAGCTGCACTTTCTAAGGCCGACAACACTATCGCTTTGCGGGTAATCGCCGGCAATGATTCAGGATGCTTTAGTAATCTATTGTCATCCAGCAATCGAGTAAGTACCGCTTGATCTAAACTGCCGCCATTTACACCAATACGAACAGGTTTGTCATATCGACAAGCAAACTCAATCATCTGTTGAAATTGCGGATCGCGGCTCTTACCACGACCTACATTACCCGGATTAATACGATACTTATCAAGCGCTTCAGCACAATCAGGGTATTTTTCAAGTAGTTTGTGGCCGTTAAAATGAAAATCGCCTACTATCGGAACGGTACAACCTTTCTGATTGAGTGTGTTGCGAATTTCAGCAACGGCTTTGGCCGCCTCTTCTGAATTAACCGTAATACGAACTAATTCTGAACCAGCCGTCGCTAACTCTATAATTTGATTAACAGTAGCAGACACATTAACCGTGTCTGTATTAGTCATTGATTGGACAACAATAGGCGCACCGCCACCGACTTTAACATCACCGACTAAAACTTGATGCGTAATTTTTCTAAGGCTAATTGACATAATCTAAATCTTTTTAAAAGTTGCAGATGTTATAAAATTATACGCCATACGAACTAAGTAGCAGAGTAAATTTATCTGTTTTATCAAACTTATCACGACTAGTTACTGTTAAGAAGATATTACGGACAATTTCATGGCTTGCTTAATCTTAAAAACAGCCTGCTTGTTTAACGGCCCTACCCTGTCATGCTCTAAACATAAGGCACCTCTAAAACCAAGATAGTCCGCTTGATACACGAGAAGTTCACTAATATCCGCCTCTCTCAGCGAACCCGCTAAGCCACAAAGTAAGCCCCGTGCTTTAGCCTGTTTAACAAACGCTAAAATATCGCTCTTTATCATCACCTGCGTTAACGAACCGGTGCGTTTATTCATCGTATCCAGCATAACACCTTTAAAACCAGCCGCTGCCAACGCACTTAAGAAACTAATGTCAGGCTTTGTATCAGCAAACAACACCGCAATTAACGCGTAATTATGTTCAGCTAGACTCGATAATTTATCAAGAGTACCCAGCCAATCATCACCGGGGAAAAAACCAATTTTCACATAATCAACACCTGTTTCAGCCATTGCTTTAACCGCATTAAAAACTAACTCCGCTTGCATTGGCAAATCACCTACCGTAGCGCTAACCGGACAACGCCCCGCAATTTCCGTCACAATCTGTTTAACCACTGCGATATCTAAAGCACCTAAAGCCCCTAACTCGGGTTGTTTAAGATCAATAATATCAATGCCCGCACTTAATACCAACAACGCTTCTGAAACAGAATTGACGCTAGCCAACATACCCGTCATGATTTCGCCCTGGCTTTAAATTCATCAATCACTGTCATCAACCAATCCCACGCTTCTAATTCGCGCTCACCCGCTGTTTTTTCCAGACCAATACGCAAATAATTTATCTCTGCGACAATTTTTTCAATCGGCAACCACTCTAATCGACTAATTAAAATGGCCGCTTCCAATACTGAATACTGCGCACGATTAAAGCCCCGAAAAGGCGCATGATTAACCGTATGAACCACCTTGCAAAATAATTTAGGCCGCGTAGGATCCTCTTCAACGCGTAACAATTCAAGCTCAACATGCGCTAAAGCACACTCAAGCACCTGACCCTTGATAAGCTCAGCGGGCATTAAGGGCCACACCTTACGCCCCGTCAAACAACCGGCAAAGACTCGAACGTCATCACAATAATTAAGCACAGCAACTCGAGTCTCCAAAAGATTATTGAGCGTGGTTGAGGGCCGAAACGGGAGAACAATAATGTCATCACCCTTGATATGAATACCCATAGGTGCAATATGAGTGATGCCAGCACTGTTCTGAGTAGTAACGATGGTTTCTTGAATCATTAGGATTTCTGTAAAGTTGTTCCAGCGGGTTTAAAACTATGTAAATCAACCATTTTTTCGGCATGGTCGGTCGCACAACCCCAACTTAACGGTTGATCTTGTGTAAAACGTTTCCCCAGTTGCCAAGCTACTTCAGCCCTAGCCAATTCGACACCTAAATAGAAGGCATGGCCGCCATCGTTTTCAACCTGCAAGTGGGGAAACAAATCAAACGGATCATGAGCACTATGCAAGCCATCACGATTAAAAACATGTAAACCTTCGACACTCGTTTGAATACGATAACTGGGGTCTGAAATTTGGCCAGCAAGCTCTTTAATTTCCTCGAGAGAATAAGGAAACGGAGAGATTTCATGTAACGCCATTAGCCCAGAATCAATATGCTTGGGCAAGGTATCATGCTCTTTCGCCGCAAATAAAATACGCCGCGCCAAATCGGCTTCTTTAATCGCTCGACAAGCATGCTTACTCACTTCAGTCGCTAAAATACTATTAATATCCAATTCTGAACAAATACCCAATAATAATGCATTCATCCCAGCGGTATCAGCATGCGTAAG
>CAMDWT010000039.1 GCA_945877505.1 Crenothrix polyspora | reverse complement strand
TCGTTGTTGTAACGGAATGGAAAAATTTTTGGAGCCCCGACTTTGACTTAATCAAAAATACATTAATAGATGCAGTTATTTTTGATGGTAGAAATTTATATCAGCCTGAAGTACTTAAAAAGCAAGGTATTGAATATTATGGGATGGGCAGAGGAATTAAAGATTTTTAATTGTTGAAAAGATCGATTTTATAAGCGTGGCTTCAGGTTTAAAATGACTGCATTTTTAGTCTCAGTAGAGCAGGAATAATAAACAAAGCGCTTCCCAAATAGTTTATGAAAAGTTGATGTATTGGTCATAGTGTCTGTATATGGCTATTTAATATTGAAAGTTCTGACTATGATTATTTATATGCTACTCTATGCATCATTTTAACTGAGGAAAAGAAATGCAAGCAACAGTCAAATGGGTCGATGGCGTTATGTTTGTCGGCGAAACTGGCAGTGGTCATGCGATTGTTATGGATGGACCACCTGACCATGGAGGTAGAAATATGGGTATGCGTCCCATGGAAATGATTTTACTAGGCTTGGGTGGTTGTTCATCTTTTGATGTAGTACAGATTTTACAAAAAGGTAGGAATAATATTGTTAATTGCGTTGCAGAAATTTCTGCAGAACGCGTTGATGCTGTTCCAAGCGTGTTTAGTAAGATTCATTTACATTTTGTGGTAAGTGGTCGTGATTTGAAAGAAGCGGCTGTTGAAAGGGCAGTGAAGTTGTCAGCAGAAAAATATTGTTCTGCTTCCATTATGTTGGGTAAAGCAGGTGTAGATATTACTCACGATTTTGAAGTTATCGAGGTTTAACGGTTTGAATAAATTGCAATTACATGGCTTTAATAATTTAACCAAGTCACTCAGTTTCAATATATACGATATTTGTTATGCACCGGCTGAGCAGCAGCAGGCTTATATTGAATATATTGATGAAGCTTATAACGCAAAAAAATTGACGCAAATCCTTAAGGATGTCGCTGAAATTATTGGCGCCCAGATTCTTAATATTGCACATCAGGATTATGATCCGCAAGGCGCTAGCGTGACTATGCTGATCTCTGAAGGCGATGTTGCTCCGCCGCCTAATATGAATAGTCAATCTCCTGGACCATTGCCTGAAACGGTATTGGCTCATTTGGATAAGAGTCACATTACGGTACATACTTATCCAGAAAGCCATCCGGATAATGGTATTAGTACTTTCCGCGCTGATATTGATGTTTCTACATGTGGCCGTATTTCACCTTTAAAAGCACTCAATTATTTGATTCATAGTTTTGAATCAGATGTGGTAACAATGGATTATAGAGTAAGAGGTTTTACTCGGGATATTTCAGGTAAAAAACATTATATAGATCACAATATTACGTCTATTCAGAACTATATTGCGAAAGATACTCAGGAAAGTTACCAAATGATAGACGTGAATGTTTATCAAGAAAATATCTTTCATACTAAGATGATGCTTAAAGAAACTGAGTTAGAAAATTACCTTTTTGAAAAAGAAAGTAATCTGACTGAAGAGCAGAAGACAGAGATAGAAGTTAAATTACAGAGAGAAGTTGCTGAGATTTTTTATGGGCATAATTATCGACGTAAAAAATTGAAAGTTGCCGATCCGATTTCTTAGTAGTAAGCAAAGTTGGGGCGCCCTTATGGCGCCTCTACCCCAAGCTTTAAAATGCCTAAAAGCTTTTTCTATAGTAGCTGATTTTTTTTTGCTAATTTCAAATTATTGATCATCCTATCAACGGTTACGTTTCGTTAGTGAGTGCCTCAACAATACGCGTGTATTCATTTAATTTAGGTCGATATAAAAACATCCCTAATACCGCTAATCCTGTAAAAATAAACAAACTATTAGTTGTATCGCCAATGATATACATAATAAAGCCAAAAATACCTATGCTTTCTATAAGCGACATTGATACGAAAATCGTTATTAAATAACGATTTTTTGCCATAGATCTCGCGGGAAGGCCAGAAAATGGCATTGTTTGGTTCAGCCTGAGCTGAATATGCCGAATTAAATTAGTCATCGGAAAAGTAACGATAGCGATAACATAAAATATAGACCTGATAACTAGGCGCTGATCCTCTGGAAGCGTTTGTTTTATCTGATCACCGTAAATAAAACAGGTTCCAACAAAGATGAATAGAGTCGATAGTAGAATGCCTTGAATAATCCAAGGAAAGATAAGATCAGCTTTTAACGGTTCAGGGTTCACTCGCATTTTGTGTCCTATTGATGTGTAAGGTTCCATTATCATAACAAAACCAGTATTTTAGGTATTGTTTTCTGTTGGATTTCACACAGATTAACAATGATACCTTCTCATTTTTTTACTAAAAGCTTATCGACGAGTATATGTTGAAGTTATTGCATTTACAGAGACATTGCTTACAATGCTTATTCAAGTTTAATTTATAGGAAATTCTATGCTAATTCTCGGGGTAGATGTTGGTGGTTCTGGTATTAAAGGTGCAATTGTTGATACGGTAACGGGCACCTTAGTGAGTGATCGTTATCGGATTGAGACGCCTCTTCCGGCCACACCAGATGCCATTGCTTTAACACTTGCGCAAATGGTTAGCCATTTTGAGTGGAGTGGACTAGTAGGTTGTGGTTTTCCAGCAGCAATTCAACAGGGAGTAGCACGGACTGCAAGCAATATATCACCTTTATTTATGGGTACTAATATCGATAAATTATTTTCAATTTTTACTAAATGCCCTTGTTTTTGCCTTAACGATGCAGATGCGGCCGGCATGGCTGAAATCCATTTTGGTGCAGGACTGGAGCAATCCGGTGTGGTTTTGTTAATAACAATTGGAACCGGCTTAGGAACGGCTATTTTCAGTGATGGAAAGTTAATTCCAAATACTGAATTAGGTCATTTAATTATGAAGAATGGAAAAAAAGCTGAGGAATATGCTTCTGATGCGACAAGAAAAGCTGAGAGTCTGAGCTGGAAGCGTTGGGGTAAGCGCTTTAATAAATATGTTAATTTGATGGAAAAATTATTTTGGCCTGATTTAATACTGCTTGGTGGTGGTGCCAGTAATAATTTTGATAAGTATAAGGCACAAATAATGACAAAAACGGTGGTTAAGTCCGCTGCATTTTTAAATCAAGCGGGTATTGTTGGTGCGGCGTTGTATGCAGAATCAAAAAGCTTGCAGGGTATAAAATAACCACTTCACAGGCTGGCATTATATTGACGGTTAAGAAGCGTATAAAGTAATTTATCGTCCTGTCTTTTTTTGTACTCCACGCCTAACAAGGATTAATTAGCATGACTATCAAAACAAAATTACGTTGGGGAATATTGGGTGCGGCGCGTGTTAATGAGCGATTATTGCCTGCAATTGTAGGTGCATCCAATGCTCAGTTGGTGGCTATTGCCAGTCGTCGTGAGGGTGCTGCGGCAAAAACGTTAGCCCAGTTTGCACCGCAAGAAGCGAATGTAAAAACATATAATGCGCTTGATGAGTTATTAACAGATCCAGATGTTGATGCGGTTTATGTACCGCTGTCTAATAATGAGCATGCTGAATGGGTATTGCGCGCTATCAAGAGCGGAAAGCATGTCTTGTGTGAAAAACCAATAGCACTAACCGTTACTGATATAGATGCCATAAAAGTGGCGGCAAAAAAACATAAAGTAACAGTTATGGAAGGCTTTATGTATAGATTTCATCCACAGCATGCTCGTGTGCAGGAAATCATTAGCTCCGGATTGATTGGGGATTTAAGATCAGTTCGTGCCAGTTATTCGTTTATGATGCAACCCGCTAGAATGTATCGACTGACGGAACCTACTGAAAGAGGGGGCGGCGCCATGTGGGATATAGGTTGTTACGCGATTCACTCTATAAGACAATTTTTCGATCAAGATCCAATTGCTGTAACTGCATTAGCAAGCTATGTAGAAAGTGGCGCTGATATTTCTAGCTCCGGAATTATTGATTTTGGTTTGGGTAAATTTGCCCAGTTTGATTTTAGTTTTGAGCGTAGTAGGCGTTGCGAATATGAGCTTATTGGGACAAAGGGTGGCATAAAATGTCATGCAGTTTGGCAAATTCAGGGTGATGTGCCTGTTATTTCTTGGTGGACTGAAAAAGGTCTGCAGTGTGAAGAGCGCTTACCTGTTGCTAATCATTTTCAGCTAGAGATTGAGCATTTTAGTGACTGCGTCTTAAATAAGAAAGAGCCTTTATTGTCCTTGGATGACGCTAAAGCTAATTGCCAACTCATTGTTGGCGCTCTCAAATCGGCTACGTTGGGGCAAGTGGTTCATTTATCGAGTAACGAGTAGTTTATTTTGAAAAATAAAAATCAGGCTGTCCATAAATGTTATAAAATACACGGTTTTGAATTTAAAGGCCGAACTTTCGGTTAATGGAATAGTGGCTTAGTTATGCGGTGTCCGTTTTGTTCGGCTCAAGATACGCGTGTTCTTGATTCTAGATTGATAAATGAAGGGGATCAGGTTCGTAGACGTCGAGAATGCAGCGGATGTAAGGAACGCTTTACTACCTTTGAAGTTGTTGAGTTAACAATACCTCGCATTATCAAACGTGATGGTAATCGAGAGCCTTTTGAAGAGCACAAACTCCGCTCTGGAATGCTTAAAGCATTGGAAAAAAGGCCTGTGAACAGTGATGCAATTGAGGCATCAATTAACCGGATTAAAAAGGAATTGATAGAAGCCGGGGATAGAGAAATTCCTGTGTTACAACTAGGCGAGAAAGTCATGAAGGAATTAAGCTTGTTGGATCATGTCGCTTTTGTAAGGTTTGCCTCTGTCTATAGAAGTTTTCAAGATGTGAGTGAGTTTACTGAAATGATTGAGGATTTACAAAAAAAATAATGACAGCTAGGCAAGATGCGATTTACATGGCTAGAGCTATTCAGTTAGCAAAAAAAGGTCTGTATACAACAGACCCAAATCCCCGTGTGGGTTGTGTTTTGGTAAGAGATGGCCAGATTATTGGAGAAGGCTGGCATGTCCAATCAGGGCAGGGTCATGCAGAAATTGAGGCATTACAAAACACCGAAAATGCAAAAGGGGCAACGGCTTATGTCACTTTAGAGCCTTGTAGCCATCATGGTAAAACACCGCCTTGTTGCGATGCCTTGATAAACGCCGGTGTAAGTCGCATAGTTGTAGCTATGCAGGATCCAAATCCATTGGTTTCTGGGCGAGGACTCGAAAGACTTAAAGCCGCTGGTTGTGAAGTAAGTTGTGGCTTGTTAATGGAAGAGGCGCAAACTTTAAATCGCGGTTTTATTAAAAGGATGACACTAAATCGCCCTTTTGTGCGCAGTAAGTTGGCTATGAGTTTAGATGGTCGTACGGCGTTGGCATCAGGCGAAAGCAAGTGGATTACTTCCGTAGAGGCGAGAGCCGATGTGCATCAATTAAGAGCGCAAAGTTCTGCGATTTTGACTGGAATTAATACGGTACTTGCGGATGATCCAGCCTTGACTGCCCGTGTGGCTTCGGTTGTTACGCAACCAATTAGAGTGGTTCTTGATTCTACTTTAAAAATGCCAGTGACAGCTCAGATATCAAAATTAGAGGGACGTAGTCTTATTTTGACCTGTTCAGATGATAAAGAAAAATATATGGAGTTGCAGTCTGCTGGTTTTGAGGTTTATAAGTTACCGTCAAAAAACACCCGATTAGAACTTAGTGCGGTGATGGATTTTTTAGCACAACAGCAAATCAACGAAGTATTAGTCGAGGCGGGTTCAGTGCTTAATGGTGCGTTATTGGTAGAAAATTTGGTTGATGAGTGGATCGTTTATATGGCCCCTTGTGTATTGGGTGATCAGGGGCGAGGACTATTTTCTGTGCCAGGGCTTGATAAGATGAGTGATAAAAAAGACTTAATATTGCGTGATGTTAGGCAGGTTGGGTCAGATTTAAAATTAACACTGACGCAGTAGTTATTAAGACCATCAACAAACAGTCATACAGAGGATCAATGTTTACAGGTATTATTTTAGCTATAGGTCATGTGTCAGCCATTGAGCGTAGAGCGGGCGATTGTCGACTAAAGGTGGAGACAGGTCAGTTATCTTTAAAAGACGTTGTCTTGGGCGATAGTATTGCGGTTAATGGGGTTTGTTTAACGGTTGTGGAGTTAGGCGAACGTTATTTTTTTGCAGATGTATCCAATGAAACCTTATCTAGAAGCATCTTGAATGAAGCCACTGTCGGAACGCCGGTAAATTTGGAATTGGCTTTAACGCCAGTAACTCGGATGGGCGGGCACATTGTGAGTGGACATGTCGATGGCATCGGCAAGATTATTGAAAAAATAGCGGATGGGCGTTCCTTCCGTTTTACTATTCAAGCACCTGATAACTTGGCGAAGTATATTGCTGAAAAAGGCTCTATTTGTATTAATGGAATTAGCCTTACTGTGAATCAAGTCAAAGGCGCCCAATTCAGTGTTAATATTGTGCCTTATACACTTAAAGACACTACCTTGGGCATAGTTACAGTAGGAAACCAAGTTAATCTAGAAGTTGATTTGCTGGCTCGTTACATGGAACGCCTTATGTTAGGTGAAGCGGCGGCAGTAAACCAAACCGGTAGTATCACAGAAGAATTATTGCAAAAGAGTGGATTTTTTGGCTAATGAATACAATTGAAGAAATCATAGACGATTTGCGTCAAGGTAAAATGGTTATCATCATGGATGATGAAGATCGAGAAAATGAAGGCGATCTATTAATGGCAGCTTCCTTTACGCGCCCTGAAGATATAAATTTTATGGCGCGTTACGGTCGAGGTTTGATTTGTTTAACCTTAACGAGCGAACGTTGCCAGCAATTACGCCTACCTTTAATGGTGAATGAAAATAAAACGTCTCACTCGACTAATTTTACAGTCTCAATTGAAGCTGCAACGGGTGTAACGACCGGTATTTCAGCCGCTGATCGTGCTAGAACGGTTCAATGCGCTGTAGCGAAAGATGCTAAGGCAGATGATCTTGTTCAACCGGGTCATATTTTCCCACTCATGGCAAAATCGGGCGGTGTTCTGAGACGTGCAGGGCATACTGAGGCCGGTTGTGATCTTGCAAAATTAGCGGGCGTTGATCCTTCCGCCGTTATTGTTGAGATCTTAAATGAAGACGGTACCATGGCAAGGCGTCCCGATTTAGAGATTTTTGCAAAAGAACATGATCTTAAAATGGGAACTATCGCTGATTTAATCCATTATCGAATTCAACACGAAAACACCTTGGAACGTATTAGCGAATGTGTTTTGCCTACGGAGTTTGGTGATTTTCGACTTTATGCGTATCAGGATAAAAATGACAACAACCTGCATTTGGCATTGGTTATGGGCAAGGTTTCTGGTGACGAACCCATTTTAGTCCGTGTTCATGCCCGTAATTTACTGGATGACGTATTTTCCTCTAAACGAAATGTAGGTAGTGTTTCTATACGAGCGGCAATGCAAAAAATTGCAGAAGAAGGGCGGGGCGTGCTCGTGGTTATTAGGCAGAGTGAAGATAATAAATCATTGGTAGAGTTAATTCATCGCTATCAACTAGAAGATAATGGGATTATGAGTTCTGGTCATAGTGTGGAAGCCGAAGATTGGCGAATGACAGGTACAGGCTCGAGAATATTATTGGATTTAGGTGTGCATAAGTTAAAAGTATTAGGTACTCATAAAAAATATGTGGGTTTGTCAGGATTTGATCTTGAAGTATTTGAGCATGTTGTCTGAATGACCGTTGAGTAATGTGCTAGATTTAAAGATAGAATTTTCGTAATTAAAGTAGAGAAATAGTATGTCAACTATAAAAATGTTTGAAGGCAATTTATTAGTACAGGGCGGTAAGTTTTGTATTGTAGCATCTCGTTTTAACAGTTTTATCGTTGAACAGTTAGAGGCCGGCGCAATTGATGCTTTAGTGCGTCATGGGGCAGATAAAGCTAATATTAATATTGTTAGAGCACCGGGTGCTTTCGAGTTGCCAATGGTTGTTCAACGTATCGCCGCCACTAAAAAATATGACGCCATTATTGCTTTGGGTGCCGTCATTCGTGGGGGAACGCCGCATTTTGAATATGTCGCTGGTGAATGTGTAAAAGGCTTAGCTCAAGTGTCATTGCAATATAATGTTCCTGTTAGTTTTGGTGTTTTAACGGTTGATTCAATCGAGCAGGCCATTGAGCGCGCAGGAACCAAAGCGGGTAATAAAGGTGCTGAAGCTGCAATGTCTGCCATTGAAATGGTAAATTTATTTAATAATTTGGAAGACGAATGAGTCAAGCACGTACCAATGCTCGTAAAGCGGCCGTACAGGCGTTATATCAATGGCAGATGACAGGTCAAAGTCTCATTGAAATCGAGCGTCAATTCTTAGAAGAAGAGCGTCTTAAAGATGCGCAAAAAAGTTATTTTAATGAGCTTTTTCATGGGGTACCTAAAAGCTTAGAGCTTATAGATCTTACCTTGGGTGAGTTTGTTGACCGTCCTGTTGATATGATTGATCCCGTTGAAAGAGCTATTTTAAGAATAGGCGTTTATGAATTAATCAATCGATTGGATATGCCTTATCGAGTTGTTCTCAATGAAAGTATTAATTTAGCCAAATATTTTGGTGCCGATGGTAGTCATAAATATGTTAACGGCATTTTAGATAAGGTGGCTCAGCAGAAACGTACGGTTGAAATTAAGAATAAATCTCAAGGAGCAAGCGTTAAAGCGCAGGGTGATAGATGAAAGGCCTGATATTATGTCCGTATTGAAATAGAATACAACAGATGGCCTTAGCTGAATTTTCACTCATTAAGCGTTTTTTCACCCAGCAGCAAGTAAAAAACACCTCAACTAAATTAGGAATAGGTGATGACTGTGCGGTTTTATCAATTCCGCAAGGTTATGAGTTAGTAGTGACTACCGATACCATGGTTGAAAATGTTCATTTCTTTGCTGGCGCTGAACCTAGGGCCTTAGGGCACAAGTTATTGGCGGTTAATTTAAGTGATCTTGCTAGTATGGGTGCCCAGCCTATATCGGTAACGTTGGCGTTAACGCTTCCAAGCATCGATGAGCGTTGGTTGGAACAGTTTTCAAACGGTTTTTTAGCGCTAGCTGCGTTACATTCAGTTGATTTGATTGGGGGGGATACAACTTCTGGTCCATTAACATTAACCGTTCAAGCCATGGGCCTAGTACCAAAAGATCAAGCGCTTCTTCGTTCAAAGGCCCAGGCAGGTGATTTTATTTATATGACGGGATTCTTAGGGGATGCCGGATTAGGTTTAAAAATAAAACAAGGCTATTCGTCGAAGCATTCGCAAATACCGCTACACCGATTTAATAAGCCTGACCCCCAGATTTCTACAGGAATAGCCTTATTGGGTGTCGCAAATGCATGTATTGATATCTCAGATGGCTTGGCAGCTGATTTAGGTCATATCCTTGATGAAAGTCAGGTCGGTGCTTTGTTAGACTGGGAAAATTTACCACTGTCAGTCGCTGTGCTTGATTACATAAAAGAGACCGGGGATTGGAGAATGCCCTTAATGGCCGGTGATGATTATGAATTGTGCTTTACTGTAAAGCCTGAAAAAGTAGCCTTATTGCCTCTTAATTGTACAAAGATTGGTGTTATAGAGTCATCGCCTGGCTTGCGATTAAAAAAGTCAGGATCCATTCAACCTATTGAAAGTAATGGTTATGAGCATTTTTCTTAATAGCCAATATGGCAAAAATAAATTAACACCTCGGCAAATATTGTCCGATCCACTATTATTTCTAGCCTTTGGTTTTGGCTCAGGATTGGCTAAAAAAGCCCCCGGCACAATGGGTACTTTGGCAGCCATACCTGTCTATTATTTATTCGCACAAGCCGATATTTGGGTTTATAGCTTGTTAACAGTTTGCGTGAGTGTGCTGGGTGTTTTTATTTGTGGAGTCGCCGCGGAAAAATTAGGTGAGCATGATTTTGGTGGTATTGTTTGGGATGAAATTGCGGGATATTTGATAACGCTATGGTTAGTGCCTCTGACGTGGCAAACCATAATAGTTGGCTTTGCCTTATTTAGATTTTTTGATATTTTAAAACCTTGGCCTATTAAATGGCTCGATCAACATGTTCATGGCGGTTTTGGTATTATGATTGATGACGTATTGGCCGCCGTTTTTGCTGGATTCCTATTGTTTTTGGGCGTTCACTTTGGGTGGGTGAATTAACCCAGCTCTGCTCTAAAAATCTCTTCAAATTCATATCGTAGTGTTTTTTTTCTTTAAAAAATCCTACAGATAAGTGTTCATTTTCTTCCTTCAGATTTTCTTATATTCATCTCTGCTCTTTAGAATGGTATGTTAACCTAAATATTTCTTGGGCTTGATCCGTTATTTATTTTTTATAAAAAATAGAGTTCGTAAAAGCAAGTGACATGTTTAGAGGTAAATAAGAGCTTAGTTATTGTTTCGGCTATGTTTCATAGTCTATGTTTCATTGAATCACTAAGTTTTACAGTGAAACATAAAATGAAACATTCTTGGTCGTATCTATTTTTAATTTAAAAAATAATAATATAAAACAAAGGATTGCTGTATTTTCTTATGTTGGCATAAGCTTTGCTTATAACTTGATAGAAACAAAATTTATTACACAATAAACGTGCAACACCACAAATTTACGAGCATCACTTGGAGAGAGATAATGATATTTAAACAATTATTTGATACGGAAACATGGACCTACACTTATTTAATTGCTGATACTATTAGTAAAGAAGCCGTTTTTATAGATCCCGTTAATACGCATATTGATGATTATATTGCACTCTTATCAGTCAATGGTTTACAGCTTAAATATACCCTAGAAACGCATGTGCACGCAGATCATATCACGGCAAGTGGTCTATTACGCCAACGCTTTGGCGCACAAACAGCGGTTAGCCAACTTTGTGGCGCAGAAACGGCTGATGTCCAAATTCAGGATGGTGATATATTTAAATTGGGTGCTAGTGAACAGATTAAAGTGATCGCTACACCAGGTCATACCCGAGGAAGTATCTCTTTTTTATGGCGTGATCGGATATTTACAGGTGATTCTTTATTTGTAGGCGGTTGTGGTCGTACTGACTTTCAAGGCGGCGATCCAGGTGCGCTTTATGATTGTATCACGCAGCGGTTGTTTACTTTGCCAGATGAAACATTGGTGTATCCTGGTCATGATTATCAAGGACGTTGGGTTAGTAGTATAAAACAGGAACGTACTAATAATCCTCGATTGAGCGGGAAAACACGCGAAGAGTTTATTGAAATCATGAATAATCTTAATTTACCCAAACCACACTTAATTGATGAGGCGGTGCCAGCCAATCGTTATTGTGGGCTGGATGAAAAAGAGCGACAAGATGCTGTTTTATTAAGAGATACTTTACAACCTTTACGAACTGATATTAGCCCCCAAGACTTAGTAATTGATGCGAAGCAGCACATTACTGAAGTCACAGTCGATACGGCTAAACAATTGCTTGCAGAGGGTAATATTGTCCTAGTGGATACTCGAGAAGAGAGTGAATATGCGGCGGGTCATATTGATGAAGCACTATTATTACCGAGGGGCGTTTTGGAATTTAAAATAGGCAATTGTGTTGAACTAACTGATAAGTCCAAAGCAGTGCTAATCTATTGTCGTACAGGTGGACGCTCTGCCTTAGCCGCACAGACTATGCAGCAGTTGGGATATAAAAATGTACTCTCAATGGCGGGTGGTTTTGAGGCATGGCAAAAAGCAGGGGTGCAAGTGTGAAAGTTATTAGTTAAACTTGTGGCAGGCTGAAGAGTTTGATGCGGTTTTCTGCATCTTTAAATATAAACAAATAAAAATAATTATAAGTAATAATTGGAGGAATTTATGGCACAACATCATACCATTTTAATAATTGGGGGAGGCGCCGCAGGCGTATCCGTCGCTAATAATATGCGTCGTCAAAACGCCAAAATAGATATTTCAATTATTGAACCGTCTGAAAAGCATTATTATCAACCCGGCTTTACCATTGTAGGTGGCGGTGCTTATACATTAAAACAAACCTTGCGTAATGAAGCGGATTTAATTCATCCTTCGGTTACTTGGATTAAAGACTATGCAGATACTTTTCAGCCGGATGAAAATACCGTGACCTTACGTTCGGGCGAGATGATCAGTTATGATTATTTAGTAGTTTGTCCAGGTCTTCAATTAGATTGGCATAAAATTGCGGGCTTAAGTGAGACAATCGGTAAAAATAATGTTTGTAGTAATTATTCACCCGATACTGTTGAATATACTTGGGAATGTATTAAAAATACACAGTCTGGCGTCGCGTTATTTACACAGCCACCCATGCCTATTAAATGTGCCGGTGCGCCACAAAAAATTATGTATTTAGCGGCGGATCGATTCCGTAAAAAAGGGATATTGGATAATATATCGGTTGAATTTTTTACGGCGGGGCCCGCCATGTTTGGGGTTCCATTTTTTGCCAAAGCGTTAAATAAAGTTGTCGCCGGATATGGCATTAAACCTTATTTTAATCATAATCTCATTGCTATTGATGGCCCCGCTAAAACAGCGACTTTTGAGCTGACGGACGCAGAGGGTAAACAGCAACAACTAGTTAAAAGTTTTGACATGATTCATGTGACGCCCCCTCAAAGTGCCCCTGATTTTATTAAAAATAGTCCACTAGCCAATGCAGCTGGATGGGTGGATGTTAATGAGAAAACGCTGCAACATAATAAGTTTTCAAACATTTTTGGTCTCGGTGATGCAACGTCAACACCCAATGCGAAAACGGCTGCAGCGGTCAGGAAACAGGTGCCTGTTTTAGTTGATAATATCTTCCAGCTTGTTGACGGTAAACCAGTTGATGAAAATTATGATGGTTATGGATCGTGCCCCTTAACTACCTCGTTAAGCACCGTTATGTTGGCTGAATTTGCTTATGGGGGGAAGGTTACGCCTTCTTTTCCGTGGTTAGATCCTAGGAAAAGTTTATTTATCTGGTGGATAGGTAAAAAAATTGGTTTTCCTTGGATGTATTGGTCGTTAATGCTTAAAGGTTATCGCATTGATATTCCGCATTTAGAGTCTTATGCCAAGCGATTTATGAACGAAGAGTAAATTAATAAACAATCGATAAAAATTCAAGGTAAATTAGGTGAGTTTCACTCATTTACCTTGAGTTTTTGATTGTTGGTTGCCTCAGTTATCTCTCTCCAGCACCTTTATTAAGGGTGCATCCTTTTATGTCGAATCTTATTGAAGCGGAAAATTGTAATGGCTGATTCATTTACTATGGCGCGATTATCAGTATTTATTCCTATGGTTGCTTGGCTAAAAACTTATACTCGCCATGATTTCAATAGTGATGTATTTGCAGGTGTTATCACCGCTATTCTGCTAATTCCCCAAGGCATTGCTTATGCAATATTGGCTGGCTTACCGCCCGAATTAGGGCTTTATGCCAGTATTTTTCCACCTATACTTTATGCGCTATTGGGGACGAGTAGAACTTTATCGGTCGGCCCCGTTTCAATTGCTGCCATTATGATAGCCAGTGCCTTAAATGCACCTGAGGTTAGTGCCTTGGGTTATCCGATTGAGAGTGCATTAATATTATCAGCAGAAAGTGGGCTTATTTTGTTGGTAATGGCGTTATTGCGGATGGGAGGTTTAGTTAATTTTATCAGCCATCCTGTACTGACGGGTTTTACTAGTGGGGCTTCTATTTTAATTATTGCCAGTCAATTACCTCAATTGCTGGGCTTAAAAAGTCCAAGTTGTGGGTTGGATGGTCTTTGTTACCAGGCGTATTTGCAGGCTTATAACCCAACGACGTTGTTTATTGCCCTATCTGCCATGGGGGTGTTAATTGCTTTTGGTAAGCCTTTGACGCTGGCGCTAAAAAAAATCGGTTGTAAACCTTATTTAGTGACGGCTATTAGTAAATGTGGACCGTTGTTAACCGTTTTTTTAGCCACTGTTGCCGTTAGTTACTTCGGTTTGACGTTACACAATAAAGTTGCCGTTGTAGGTGTGGTACCGGCTGGTTTTCCTACATTAAGTCTACATTTTATTAATCTTGAAAAATGTCGATTATTGGTGCCAAGCGCTGCGTTCATTGCTTTAATTGCCTATGTGGAAAGTGTTGCTATCGCAAAAGTAACCGCCAATTTAAGAGGTGAGAAGATTGTACCTAATCAGGAGTTAATCGCTTTAGGCGTCGCTAATCTTGCGACGGCTATTTCTGGAGGCATGCCCGTTGCGGGTGGATTTAGTCGTACAATGGTCAATTTTTCTGCTGGTGCACGCACACAAATGGCGATGCTTATTGCTGCAGGTATTTTGGCACTAGCCGTGATGTTTTTTAGCCCATGGTTTGAAAACATTCCCAAAGCGGCTCTCGCGGCGATTATTTTAGTCGCTATTATTCCTTTAGTTCGCTTCGGTAGTATTCTTCATACGTGGAAGTACGATCGTGGTGATGGGATTGCAGAGATTATTACCTTGTTGGGTGTTCTTGTTTTAGGTATAGAAGAGGGCATTAGTTTAGGGATTATATTAACGGTTATGAGTTATTTACGTAAAACGAGTAAACCGCATATTGCCGTTGTCGGACGTATTCCAGAAACAGAACATTATCGTAATGTTAAGCGGCATCATGTTGAAACATGGGATCATTTATTACTATTGCGCATTGACGAAAATCTCACTTTTTCAAATATTGATTTTATAGAAAAGTTTATTGATGAAGAGCTGAAGCAACAAATGACTATCAAGCATATTATCCTGATATTTACCTCTGTTAGTGATATCGATATGACTGCATTAGAAGCATTGGGGAGCTTAAATAAAGCCTTGCAGGCACGTCAAATCTCATTGAATCTGTCGGAAGTCAAGGGCCCTGTATTAGATAAACTGGAACGAACCGATTTTTTAAAGGCGTTAAAGCCAGGTATTGTTTTTTTTCGCACAGAAGATGCGATTACGGCATTAAGTTGACGTATGATGATTTCGTCGTAGAGAGTACTTATTTTTAGGATGTTTAAATAGTGATTTTGAGTCACTTCGGTATAACTTCCTACCTTATCAAAAATCTGCTTTAACCGATTCTTTTACAGGAGTATACGCCACCATTATCGCCTATCTCTTGCAGGCGACTAAGATCAGTTTGAGTACTTACTAAAAAATTGATTGGTTTGTTAGTTTATTCGGCCTGCCCATCAATACGTGTAGTCGTTAAAATGGGTGCATAGACAAACATAAAGAGAGAAAAGGCCGTTAACCAGCAGAGGATAGAGAGGTAAATTAAAAGGTTGTAACTATTTGGGAGCGTTAAAGGCAATAACACTCTAAGTAAAGCCGTTATATTTATTAAAATAAAGGCGATGGCAATGGCATTTGATGCCTTAAGGGCTCTGCCGGTATGACCTAATGACACTCTTGCCATCATCCCTAAAGTTAATACACCTATTCCACCTAGGGTAAAGGCATGTAAAGGTAAAGAGGCAGATAGCCAACCATAAGCCGATAAGGCCGTTAGTATAAAGCCAACAATAATCCAGCCATACCCTAAATAGAGTATCCATAATAAGGGGACGTACCAAATACGAGGTACATACCACGCTTTTAGTCTTAAGCCATTAATTGCCGCCGCTAAAAGGGCTGTTAGTGCGAGAAGCGTTCCAGAAATTGACCCTAGTTGGAGCGCAAAAACTATAGTGGCTGATGTTATTGACCAGATGTCTAATGAAGGATTTCTTAAGATAAGAGTCCCTGATAAGCCACGCTCTATAAAAAAAGGTAGCACTCGCCCGGCAATAATAAGAATTAGAATGATAATAGTCGCTACAAGAAGTTGAATACCTTTCCATGCCGTGTTTTGACATAATCCTAAGATTTCAGCGTGCATTAAGCCATTGCCAATTGTTAATAACAGTAACAAGCCAACAAAGATAAGGCTTTTAAATTGTCTGCTTTGAATAATGGGTTTGCTTATTTGATAAGCTAATACGGGGAGGAAAGAGAAATCAATGGCTGCTATAAGTGGATCAGGGAGTAATTCAGAATAAAAGGGTAAAATACGGCCATACAACCATAACAGAGCAATTCCGGCTAATTTATCCCCGGTTAAAGTAGGCTTTCCTGTCCAATTTTTAACGGCCGTTAACAGAAAACCAGCAATGACGGCAACGGTATAGCCCAGCAACATTTCATGGGCGTGCCAATAATTTGGGGTGAAATAGTTGTCTATATTTAACGAGCCTTTAAAAATAGCATTCCAAAGCACGATCAAAATAAGCGCCGATAGTCCGGCTAGAGCAAAGAAAATTCTAAAGCCCAAGCCAAAAAGAGGAGAATTAAAGATTTTTTGTGTTTTCATAGGGTTGTATTTTCCAGCCAGTCTAACTCAGCATGAGAGAAGCCTGCAATTATACGCATTTCTCTGTTAAAAGGTCCTTTTGGCTTGCCGCCCAGATAATATTGTTTGATGAGTGCCTGATATTTAGCTTCAGGTTCAATATTTTGTTGCTTACAAAAGAACTTAAACCAATACGATCCTCGCTCAACATGTCCCACCTCATCAGTCAAAATGCGATTTAGAAGAGCAACGCTAGCGTTATCGCCTTGTCGTTTGAATTTCTCAATAATAGCGGGTGTGACATCTAATCCACGCGCTTCCATACAGCGAGGCACCATTGCTACTCTTGCGAGTAAATTATCAGAAGTATCCTTAGCATGATCCCATAAACCGTTATGAGCAGGTAAATCACCGTAATTGATCTGCATTATTTGTAAGTGTGATCTGATTAATTCAAAATGTTGAGCCTCTTCATCGGCAACTTTTAGCCAATCTTTATAGAATTGATCGGGTAGCCCACGAAATCGATAGATAATGTCCCACGCTAGATAGATAGCTACGAATTCCACATGAGCTATCGCATGAAAAAAAGCGGCAACTCCTTCAGCAGATCCTATTTTACGTTTAGGCATTTCACGTGGAGGTAATAAAAGAGGCGTTTTAGGAAAGGTTACTCGTGCAATAGGTTCTACCGCTTTTACTGAAATGAAGCTGAGTTGATCTTCTTGCAGAGCAAGCCAAGCTTGATGAGTCAGTGATAGCTTTCTGTCTATAGTGGCTTCATGCAAACACGCTTCAGCAAATTCAAATATATTTTTCATTAAGGATGGCTGATTTATAGTCTGATTTAATTTCTGAATAGCACATTATTATGATGCTAATTGAAGAACGGACGTGATAATTAGTAGTCATTTTTTGAATACAGTTTAACAGGCAGAGGAAGCGTTGTTGTGATAAGTATGTCGGAGCGGATTCGATGTTGGTTAGCGTATTATTTTAATAGCTGAAATAAGCATTCTGAGTTTGAAGCTTTTGATCATAATATTCACCTATTTTGTTTCCTTTGTCTTTTATCTTTATTTAAGTTAGATTAAAATTCAACAAATAATTTAACGTTAATTTGATCTGACATTATGCCCAAAGATATTCGTATTGAAAGATGCAGCGGTGCTGCGCTTGCCCAATATATTCCCGAACTGGCTAGACTTAGAATTGAAGTGTTTCGTGATTTCCCCTATTTATATGATGGCAACTATGACTACGAAGAAAAATACCTTCAAACCTATATTGATACACCAGATAGTGTGATTGTTTTAGCCTTTGACGGTGACAAAGTGGTTGGTGCTTCCACCGCACTACCCATGCGATATGAAACAGATGAGTTGAAAAAACCCTTTTTGGAAAATAATTATAATCTTGATGACGTTTTTTATTGTAGTGAATCAGTCCTAAATAAAGCTTATAGAGGTCTGGGCTTAGGCGTGCAGTTTTTTGAACAAAGAGAAGCGCATGCAGAAGATTTAGGGGGATTTAAAACGATCACTTTTTGTTGTGTAGAGCGACCACTGGATCATCCTAGGCGGCCTACTGATTATGTACCACTGGATGTTTTCTGGAATAAGCGTGGGTATTTTAAACATCCAGAAATTAAAACAACTTACGTTTGGAAAGATCTTGACGAGCGTGAAGAAAGCGCTAAACCGATGACCTTTTGGCTTAAACATGAACGTTAAAATTGCAACCGCGCAGTACAACATAAGTTTTTTAGATAATTGGCGTGCTTATGAAGAAAAGATTGAGGGTTGGATTGTTGACGCTACCGAACAGGATGCAAAAATTTTACTTTTCCCTGAGTATTTCAGTATGGAACTGGCATCATTATTTGGCCCCGATATTTATTCATCATTAAATAAACAGTTAGTCTCCATGCAGACATTACTGGATGATTTTATGCAGTTGTTTAAAACCATGGCCATAAAATATCAATGTATCATTCAGGCAGGTACATTTCCGGTAGCCTTTGAGTCCTTAATTTATCAGAATCGTGCCTATTTATTTATGCCGGATGGGCGGATTGATTATCAAGACAAATTAATGATGACGCGCTTTGAAAATGAACAATGGCTTATTAAAAGTGGTCAGCAGTTAAAGTGTTTTGATACGGTATACGGGAAAATCGCTATTAATATTTGTTATGACAGTGAATTTCCTTTGTTGGCAAGAGCGCAGGTTGAAGCGGGATGTGTACTGATTTTAGTGCCTAGTTGTACCGACACCGTTGCAGGATATCATCGTGTTAAAATTGGCTGTCAAGCAAGAGCGTTGGAAAATCAATGTTATGTTGTGCAAGCCTCATTGGTAGGTGATGCCCCATGGTCAGAGGCGGTCGATGTTAATGTTGGTGCTGCAGCAATATACACTCCAGTTGATAGAGGGTTTCCAGATAATGGCATCTTATCAGTTGGAAAATTTAATGCAGTTCAGTGGGTGATCGGGGAAATATCACCCACTGCTTGTGTCGCTGTTCGAGATCAAGGTCAAGTATTCAACCATAGGGATTGGCCGTTACAGAAACAATTTATTAATTAAAAATAGACTCAAAAGAAAGTCCCTTGTTGCTTAAGATGTCTTTTAGTTTTGTTAAGCCTTCGATTTGAATTTGTCGAATGCGTTCTCGTGTTATTTCAAGTTTCTTAGCTACTTGATCAAGTGTTTCTTCTTCATATCCACAAATCCCGTAGCGACGGCAAATAACTTCTCGTTGTTTTTGAGGAAGTTCAAATACACAGTCAGATAAACTATACTTCATTGTATCTATTTGTATTTGTTCATCATGACTTAAACAATTTACTTCGGCAATTGAATCAAGTATAGGGCTTTCATTTATCTGTGTGTTGTTGACATCAAAAAAGGACTGCCTCTCATAGAGCTTGGCTAGTTTTATGATTTTTGCTACGGATTTTTGCATGTAATTAGCAATATCTAAAGCGCTGGGTTCATGTTCTAATTTTTCGCTTAAGTGGCGCTGAGCTTTGCGATAAGCATTGATTTCTTTGGTGACATGAATAGGTAAACGAATGGTGCGAGTTTGATCCATTATACTATGTTCAATTGATTGTCTTATCCACCAAGTGGCATAGGTTGAAAATCTAAAGCCTTTTGCCGGATCAAATTTTTCTACAGCTCGTATTAAACCAAGATTTCCTTCTTCAATTAAATCCAGTAAAGGGAGTCCCTTTTTTAGATAGCGGTAGGCTATTTTAGCAACTAATCGTAAATTGCTCTCAATCATAATATTACGCGCTAATATGTCACCTTGCAGAGCAAGGGCACCATAATATTTTTCTTGCTCAGCGGTAAGTAGTTTTGTTTGCTGTAATCCCTTTAAATAACAGTGGGTGGCATCAAACTCATTGTTTCCAGTGCTCTTGTTTGAAGGGGGGGTGTTTTTTTCTAGGGTTGTGGCCGTTAAAGCAATGTCTTCTTCTTCATCAACATTGTTGTTTTCGTTTAGAACATCTAGATCATTTGCAATATAAAATAATGATGTATTCATTTTTACATTCCTAGTTTTTTAGTTAGATTTAAACAGTGTTAGCGTCAAAAATGATAGAAAGGGCTAACGGGAAGCTCTATTTTTAATTTTTCACGCCTATAAACTCATAATTCAAGCCTTTTAATGATGGCCTATACAGTGCTTATTAGGGCATACGTTTGATTTATGCTTATTCCTAGACGCACATTCATTTTTTAATTATAAGAATCTATGTGTGTCGTAGTGGGTGAAAGCCTTAAAAATACATATGCCTTAGGGCGAATATATCATTCCTTTGATGGCTTAAAAGTTAACAATTGTTAAGCAGGAGCTAAAAGTTTTGAAGATATTAACGAGGGTGATTTTAAGTTTCTCAAGAGAAGAAAAAAATGG
>CAMDWT010000038.1 GCA_945877505.1 Crenothrix polyspora | reverse complement strand
TGCAAGGCTTTAAAACGTTTGGGTCGTATGGTGATAAATTCGGCAAATTAAGCTCTTATTTCTCCTACAACCATCTGGAAAATGAAGGTCAACCCATGAGTACTGTCAATACCAGCAATACTGCCGGACCTAATGGCGGTCCTTTAGTGCCCTACACTACAGGGGGTGGTGCAGTTAATGGTGGTATCTTTCAAGCTAATCCAAAAGCGATTGGTACAGTACCAACTCCACCAGTACCTGGTGTTGCTTACCCGAACCAAGGAGGCGCTGCAGGCCAACCTAATATTGTCTATGGTGATGCGGGCGTCGTTAGATCCATTGATAACTTATACAAATGGAAAGGCGGCTATGCCATTACCCCTAAGCTGGATGCTTTATTTACAACGGCTTTCGAAGATCTTGATGTGAGCAACACTGGCAAAACCTATCTTACGGATGCATCGGGCAAACAAGTCTATGGAAATGGCACCACCAATTACAATTTTAATGGCTTAAATGTTAAACCATTAAATAACAGTTTTGGCACCAGCAATCAGAACAGACAGACCTTTAATGTTGGCGCAGGCTTAAAAGGCGAGGCTTTTGGCAAATGGAACACCGACACTAATATCAGCTGGTTTGATGTCCTTCATGATCAAACAGTTTCCTCAACATTAAACCCCAGCGATCCCTTGAACAAAAATGCCGGACAAGTTTCAAATGTTGATAATATGGGCTGGGTTAATCTTAAATCTAAATTTGATACTGAGGAATTCCTAGGCCGCAAGGATTTATCTTTTTCTACTGGCTTTGAGTTTCAAAACTCTAATATGTTCACCAGTCAATACGCTTCGACTAATTACACCACCACACAAAAAAACAACCTTACCTTGCGTAGTGGGGGTATAACCAACACTTATGCCGTTTTTGGTCAATTAACATGGCGATTTTTACAAGACTGGGACGCTACTTTTGGCACACGCTTAGAGCGTTGGAATTCAACACAAGGTGTTTATCAAACGGGACCAGCTACTAATCAAATTAAATACTTACCTGACCGACAAGCGTCAGGCTTTTCACCAAAATTCTCCTTGGGTTTTTCACCCAACCGGATGCAATTTCGATACTCTTTAGGCGAGGCTTATCGCTTCCCTATGGTTGCCGAATTATTTGACAACTCCAATAGCTTAAGTGGAGCGGCAACCGTCGGTAATGCCACCTTAAAACCAGAAAACGGGCTACATCAAAATATATTAAGTGAGTACAATTTTAACAATGGCTTTGTACGCCTTAATCTATTTCATGAAGAAGTTAAAAATGCAATTTACAGCTCTTATATATCAAACTCTGCACTTGGAAAATCGAACCCGAGCGCCTATACCAGTTCACTCTCTAATATTGGCGAGGTTAAAATCAGTGGTATTGATCTTACGGTAAATCAAAACCAACTTTTTAACTCAAACTTTGATGCTAAAATCGATTCAACTATTCTCAATTCACAAATTACCCAAAACTATAATGACCCTAATTATGTGGGCAAAAGCTTTCCTTTGCTGCCAAACTTTAGAGCCAATGGCTTGGGAACTTACCACTTTACCAAGGACATAGACACGTCGGTTGGCATCCGCTATCAAAGTAAAATGTACAGTCAATTAGATAATAAAGATCAAAATCTACCTTACTATGCCGCATTTAACTCATCGGTTTTTGTCGATTTAAAATCAACTTATCACTTTAATGACAAAAAAGGCCATATCTCTGCGGGCATAGACAATGTTAATGATTACCGGGCTTATTACAATCATCCCTTGCCTTTACGATCATTCTTTATGCAAGTCGGTTATAAGTTTTAATTAACGTTGTGTTTTGCTGTTTCCGTGTGCAAAGGAATTAACCACGGAAACAGCTCTTTTTAAGAATTAAACAACATCACTGATTTTTGAACACAGCCCCCTGTGTGAATTAACGTGATATAACACGTCCAACGTTTTCTTAAGCTCTGTGATATCACTTAGCTTAAGAAAACGAGATAATAGCCGTACTTTTTAACTTAACTATCCTTTACCTATGATGAAGACGAATAAAACATTTACTTTGCTCGCCCTATTGGCCTTAGCGGGTTGCGCTACAGAACCGATGACTGAACAAGTCAGCACGTCAAAACCCGCCCAAGCACATCAGCATGGCGACAAAAAAGCGGTCAATAGCCTTTGCACTGAGATTAACGCGACTCCGAATGTTCTTTGTTCTGAGACTGTCTCAGCCACCTACAGCAATAAAGGTGTTCTATGGATTGTCTGGGTTAATAAAGGGTTTATTTATGCACAGTCATCCACTGACAAAGGCATCACCTTTTCAGCGCCCGTTAAAGTAAACAGCCTTAGCGAACAAGTAGCCGCTAAAGGCGAAAGTCGCCCTAAAATAAAATTGGATGACAATGGCGTTATCTACTTAACGTGGGACTTACATTTAGATAAAAAACGTAGTTCTTATATTCGTTTTAGTCGTTCGTCAGACGGTGGCCAACACTTTTCTGAGCCTGTAACGGTTAATGATAATCTTGAGGCTATTCGTCACCGTTTTAATAGCTTAGCAATTGGTAAAAATGGCGAGATTTTTATTACATGGCTGGATGCCCGTGATATCGAGCTTGCCAAAAAAGCAGGTAAAGACGTTAAAGGCTTGTCAGTTTATTACACCTGGTCTGATGATGGCGGCCAACATTTCAAACCTAACAAAAGTGTTGCCGATCAAACTTGTGAGTGCTGCCGTATCGATACAGCTATCGCAAAGGACAATACTCCCGTTATTGCTTGGCGACATATTTTTGAAGGCAAAATACGTGATCACGCTTTAGTTAAATTTAAAAACTGGAACACGCCCGGCAAGATGGTCCATTTAGGTGGCGAGAAATGGGCGATTGATGCCTGCCCCCATCACGGACCTAGCCTTGCTATTTCTGATATTGACACCTATCATGCGGTTTGGTTTAGTGGTGCTGAAACCCAAAAAGGCTTGTTTTATGCTTACTCAACAACTTCAGGGAAACGCTTTTCTAAGCCTTTAAATTTTGGCAAGGAGGGCGCAAGTCACCCTAGCGTTTTAGGCCTCGGCAAGCAAGTGGCTATCGTTTGGCAAGAATTTGATGGCACACACAATACCATTCAAACCATGAAATCAACCGACGATGGCAAAACGTGGTCAACCCCCGCAGCACTGATACAATCAACTGAAGCCTTTGATGAACCCTTTTTAGTGAGTGATGGCGAGCATATTTATGTTTCCGTACAGTCACAAAAATTGGGTTATCAATTAAAACAACTGTAAAATAAGCTTAAAAAAGGGAGGGGGTTTGCTATTAATAACCCCCCTCCCTTTGTTAGGCGTTATTTACAGATAATGCTCAAATAACCTTTCTTGCCTTTAGCACATTATCAATAGCCGTCAAATTCATGTCCTTAGTTAATATTCTTTCTTCTGATAACGTAAGCTTTAATCCCCAGGCGCAACAAAAAAAATCACAGCAGGTGGCCGTCTTCGTATTGGCCTCGGTTATCGTGCTGCATGGTGCATTGGCATGGTATGTTTTAAAGGCGCCTAACGTAAAGCCTAACGAACCGATTGTCATCATGGAAGTCGCGATGTTACAAAAAAACAATGCGGTCTCAAAACCTGCTGCGCCTACGCCACCAGTCAAAAAAGAACCTGTAAAACCCAAGCCCGTGGTAAAACCAAAGCCTGTTAAAAAACCGGATGTCGTCAAAAAACCAGCGCCTAAACCACCGGAAGTAAAAGAAGCTATTCCTGTGCCTCAATTTACACCTACACCTGCTGCAACTGCCGCTCCTGCGACAACAGCAAACTCAGCACCGAGTAATACTGCCGATAAAGCACCAAAATCCATCGGCCCTAGCAATGAAAGCAGTCAAAACGTGGTGTCTAGCGTCATCCCTTTATTTCGTGTTCCACCTAAATATCCACCCTATGCCGCTAGCCAACACATTGAAGGCTGGGTAAAAGTTGAATTTACGGTGCAAACCGATGGCTCAGTCGATGACGCCGTGGTCGTAAGCTCAGAACCCGATGACATATTTGATGATGCTGCACTGACAGCGATTAATAAATGGGAGTTTAAAGAAAAAATTGTCAACGGTGTTGCCGTTACCCAGCGCGCTGTCCAAAAATTACAATTTAAACTCGAACACTAATTTTTTAAATACTCTTACAAGGAACAAACTAATGCCAGATCATATTGCCCCCCAGCTTATTATTTCAGGAACACTTTATACGTTACTGGTTTTTTCAATCATAACGTGGTCACTCATTTTCTATAAAATCTGGCAGTTCTTTAATAACAGCCGTAGCAATGAACGCTTTGAAAATGTTTTCTGGAATCTGTCTGACATCAAAAAAATTAAAGAGTTATCACCTGAACTGGCTAAAGGCTCTCAAGCCCGTTTGGCTTATGAAGGCGTTAGTTGGTTAGATGAGCATCAACGTGCTGCGGGTAAAACGATTAAACATTGCGGTAATTCAGCTGAATTACTGGAACAATCTTTACGGGTGCAATTACAACAAGAACAACATTCCATGGAAAGTGGCTTAACGCTTTTAGCCAGTATCGGCAGTACCGCACCTTTTGTGGGTTTATTTGGTACTGTATTAGGCATTATGCATGCTATGCATGAAATTACAGCAAGTGGCTCAACGAGTTTAGATGTTGTTGCCGGCCCTATTGGTGATGCTCTAGTCGCTACCGCCATTGGTATTGCTGTCGCTGTGCCTGCTGTATTGGCATATAACTTTTTTCTTCGTCGCGTTAAAGTTCAGCGTTCACGCTTAGAAAACTTTCTAGCTAGTTTTCTATCTGTTGCACTGGATACTAAAAACGGACAGGTATAACTCATGGCTTTTAAACCTCAATCTGAAGACGAAAGCGCGCTCAGCGAAATTAACGTCACGCCCCTAGTGGACGTGATGTTAGTTCTGGTTATCATTTTGTTAGTGACCGCGCCGCTTTTAACACAATCGGTGCATGTGACTTTACCAAAAACAGTGCAAACAACGGCGGATGTTAACGAACAACCTTTGCAGTTGGGTATTGATGCGCAGGGTGTTATGACCATCAACAAAATCCCCATGGCTGATTTACCGACCCTTGAAATTGCCCTAAAAGCAGAATTGGAAAAAAATCCTGAAATTGGTGTCCATTTATATGCGGATCAATCCGTCATCTATTCTAAGCTTGCTGAAGTCATGGCCACTGTTCAACATGCAGGCGTTGCCAAACTAGCCTTTGTCACCTTAGAAAACTAAAGTACTTCGACAGAAAGAGACTCGTTAAAGCTTAAATTGCCTCTCTTTAACGAGTTTACCCTTGGTTTTTTCAGCTATCTAACGACTTATCCGTTTCAAAACCGACATTGAGCCGCTACGTGATGATCTATTTTACAATCGGTATAAAAATGACTAGCTGTTCTGGGCTTTTCTTAATAAGCTATAGGGGTAACTCACCTTCTTAAAGGCTTAACGCGGCTGTTATTGAAAAGCTTACGATCAACTTACAAATGACCTTTCCAAGATAATTCAACATAACATGGACCTGCCCGCTTAATGATAATAGGAGACACAAAAAAAACCACGAAAGTACTCTTTCGCTGGCAAACAGTTACTGTCATGTTTTTGGTAATCGGTGTGAGTGCGTATAGCTATTATGCTTTTAACGACTCGACTAACAATGATGATAAAAAATCAGACAAGTTAAAAGATCCCGTCATTGCGGTCGTTACAGACACGGCTAAACAAGAAGACTTCCCTATTTATCTCAGCGGCTTAGGAACTATTACCGCTTTACGCACCGTGACGCTAAAATCACGCGTAGACGGAGAGCTGATTCATATTGCTTTTAAAGAAGGCGCCATGGTTAAGGCGGGGGATCTTTTAGCAGAAATCGACCCACGCGCTTACGAAACTCAACTGATGCAAGCCGAAGGTCAACTGAAACGCGATGAAGCCCTTTTAAAAAACGCCGAGATTGACTTGGTTCGTTACCAAACCTTATTAGAACAAGATTCCATAGCTGCCCAACAATCCGTTACTCAAGAATCCGTCGTCAAACAACATAAAGGCACCGTCGACATCGACCGTGGCATAGTTGCCAATGCCAAACTTCAACTCAGTTATACCAAAATAACGGCGCCTATATCCGGACGCCTTGGTTTACGTCTTATTGATCAAGGCAATATTGTCCACGCGTCCGATGCTAATGGACTGGCCGTTATCACCGAAATTCAACCCATTGCTGTCGTTTTTACCTTACCTGAAGATGATCTACCCTCTGTAATGAAGAAGTTTAAAAGCAGTCAAGGCTTAACCATTGAAGCGTATGATCGGCAAGGCACAACTCAGCTTGCTGAAGGCAAACTTCTAGCGGTAGACAACCAAATTGACACCACAACCGGCACGGTTAAATTAAAAGGTCAGTTTAGTAATGAAGACCATGCACTGTTTTCAAATCAGTTTGTCAATATTAGAATGAGCATGGACACACTGCGAGCGGCAACCGTCATTCCGGCTGCGGCTATTCAACGCGGCATAATTGGTACTTTTGTTTATGTGGTGAATGACGAGAAAATAGTGAGTGTAAGGCCTATCACGATAGGCCCCGTCGAAGATGAAAAAGTACCCGTTTTGAAAGGCCTTAATCCCAATGAACACGTTGTTATTGATGGTGCAGACAAACTCCGCGAAGGCATTAAAGTAAAAATTATTACGCGTGAGTCTCCACCACCAGCGGATGACATAAAACCCATCCCTGATGTAAACGGTCCAGCAGGTCAAAAAAACAATCAACAACCATGATAATGCTGACCCTCGGATTACCCTTTAAAGCCGTACGTTTAGGATGAACCCTTCACGCCTATTTATTTTACGTCCGGTTGCCACGTCACTCTTAATGTTGGCGTTGCTTCTCTCTGGCATCATTGCCTACCGTGAACTGCCCATTTCAGCCTTGCCGCAAGTTGATTATCCTAGCCTACAAATAGTGACGCTTTATCCGGGAGCTAGCCAAGACGTTATTACCTCGGTCATCACCTCGCCCTTAGAACGGCAACTCGGCCAACTGCCGGGGCTCAATCAAATGTCGTCCGCCAGTTCTAATGGCGCCTCCGTCATTACTCTGCAGTTTAACCTGACCATGAGTCTTGATATTGCCGAACAAGAGGTACAAGCGGCCATCAATGCGGCGAATAATTATCTGCCTAAAGATCTGCCAATGCCGCCGATCTATAACAAAATCAATCCTGCTGACGCGCCTATTATGACCCTGGCGATCAGTTCAAAAACCTTGTCCTTACCTAAAGTAGAAGATTTGGTTGATACCCGTTTAGTACAAAAGTTGTCTCAATTGTCCGGCGTAGGACTGGTCAGCATCAGTGGTGGACAACGCCCTGCTGTGCGCATTCAAGCCAACCCTACGGCGCTGGCCGCTTATGGCTTAAGCTTGGAAGATTTACGCACCGCAATTGCTAGCGCTAATGTCAATCAGCCTAAAGGTATGTTTGATGGCCCTGCACGTTCAGCCATTATTGACGCAAATGATCAACTTCAATCAGCCGCTGAATACAAAACATTAATTGTGGCTTATCGTAATGATAGACCTGTGCACTTGTCTGATGTGGCTGACGCCATTGATGATACAGAAAATGTGCGCTTGGCCGCTTGGGCAAACAATACAGCGGCGGTCATTGTCAATATTCAGCGCCAACCAGGCACGAATGTCATTGCCGTCGTTGATCGTATCAACGCACTCCTCCCTAAATTACAAGAAGCGCTTCCAAACGGCTTAGATGTTGCGCTACTCACTGATCGCACCAACACCATTCGCGCCTCGGTACAGGATGTGCAAACCGAACTCTTAATCGCCTTGGCTTTGGTTATACTGGTTATTTTTCTGTTTCTACGCAATGCCTCTGCAACGGCTATTCCTAGCATTGTGGTGCCCCTGTCTTTAGTGGGTACGTTTACCTTTATGTATCTGGCTGACTTCAGCATTAACAACCTCACACTGATGGCCCTAACCATTGCCTCGGGCTTTGTCGTTGACGATGCAATCGTCGTCATTGAAAATATTAGCCGTTATATCGAGCAGGGTTACTCACCCAAAAAAGCCGCCCTTAAGGGTTCTGAACAAATTGCTTTTACTATTATCTCGTTAACCTTTTCTCTAATTGCCGTGCTCATCCCCTTATTATTTATGGGCGATGTTGTTGGCCGCTTGTTTCGTGAGTTTGCCATTACGCTGGCCGTGGCTATTCTTATTTCCGCGGTTATCTCCCTAACGCTAACACCTATGATGTGTTCAAAAATGCTACGCCCGCATAGCGCTAAGCAAAAAGATCATTTTTATATAGCGAGTGGACGCTTTTTTGATAAGGTCACTGACGGCTATGCCCGTTTACTCCGCTGGGTTTTAAAGCATCAGCCTGCAACTTTATTAGTTACTTTGTTAACCTTAGTCCTCACTGTCTTATTATTTATCATCGTTCCTAAGGGGTTCTTCCCTATTCAAGATACCGGTGTTATTCAGGGTATCTCGGAAGCCCCGCAATCGATTTCGTTTGCTGCCATGTCTGATCGTCAGCAAGCCTTAGGCAAAGCTATTCTAGAGGACCCTGCGGTAGAAAGTATTTCTTCTTTTATTGGTGTGGATGGCAGTAATCAATCGCTCAACAGTGGTCGTTTAATGATCACATTAAAGCCGCTGGCAAGCCGCGATATTTCTGCCACCGCCGTTATTGAACGCTTGCAGCCAAGGCTTCAGCAAGTGCAAGGCATCACTTTATATTTACAGCCTGTTCAAGATCTCACTATTGAAAATCGTATCAGCCGCAGTCAATACCAATTTACATTGGAATCAGCCGATCGTAACGAACTAAACGACTGGACAACACGTCTAGTTGAAGAGCTGGCTAAGCAAGCACCGTTTTCAGACGTCGCCAGTGATATTCAGAACCAAGGCTTACAAGCCTTCGTCGAGATTGATCGAGGGACCGCCAGTCGCTTAGGGGTAAGTATTGCCGACATTGATAACGTTTTATATGATGCGTTTGGGCAGCGATTTATTTCAACTATTTTCACTCAATCTAATCAGTATCGCGTTGTTTTAGAAGTTAAACCCGAGTATCGACAAAACTTTGATGATTTAAAAAATATTCGTGTCGCTTCGTCAAGTGGCAGTCAGGTGCCTTTATCAACCTTGGCCAAAATATCTGAGCAATCAACGCCCCTAATTACCAATCACTTAGGTCAGTTTCCAGCTGCGACCTTATCTTTTAATCTAGCACCTGGGGCTTTTTTAGACGAAGCTATTGATGCCATCGAAGCAACCAAACAACAAATTGGCCTCCCCCTCAGTGTACAGGCCAACTATCAAGGCGCGACCTTAGCTTTTAGTGCGTCACTCGCCAATACTTTGTGGCTTATTCTTGCCGCTATCGTTACGGTGTATATCGTTTTGGGTGTTCTATATGAAAGTTATCTGCATCCCATCACTATTCTTTCAACGCTGCCGTCAGCGGGGGTAGGAGCACTTCTTGCGCTCATTTTGTCTGGTAATGACTTAGGCATCATTTCCATTATCGGCATTATCCTGCTAATAGGCATCGTTAAGAAAAATGCCATCATGATGATTGATTTTGCACTTGAAGCCGAACGGAAACAAGGCATGTCAGCCTACGATGCCATCTATCAAGCCTGTCTTCAACGCTTTCGCCCCATCATGATGACCACTATGGCCGCCTTACTCAGCGCGCTCCCACTCATGCTGGGTACGGGTGTTGGCTCAGAGTTACGTCACCCGTTAGGTATTACCATGGTAGGTGGCTTACTGGTCAGTCAATTATTAACCCTGTTCACCACGCCCGTGATTTATCTGGCCTTTGATAAACTGGGCAAACGCTTAACCGGAACACCTGCAAAATTAGTGACTGATCAGGACGCACCGTGACCCTATCGGCCTATTTCATCTACCGTCCCGTCGCAACGACATTACTCACCCTTGCGATTACGCTGACAGGTTTACTTGCTTTTTTTCAACTACCGATTGCGCCCCTGCCTCAAGTTGAGTTTCCAACCATTTCAGTTCAAGCCTCACTACCTGGAGCCAGCCCAGAAACGATGAGTTCTTCAGTGGCCACTCCACTTGAGCGCGCACTCGGACATATTGCGGGTATAACGGAAATGACCTCGGCCAGTTCTGTCGGCACAACGAGCATCGTTTTACAATTTGATCTTAATCGCGATATTGATGGTGCGGCACGCGATGTACAAGCGGCTATCAATGCAGCTAATAATTTGCTACCCAGCAATATGCCTAATCGCCCCAGTTATCGCAAAATCAACCCGGCTGATTCGCCCATTATGATTCTAGCGCTGTCATCAGAAACGATGACGCGCGGTCAACTTTACGATGCGGCATCAACCATTCTCGCGCAAAAAATATCTCAACTAGAAGGCGTAGGACAAGTAACGATAGGCGGCAGCGCACTGCCAGCCGTCAGGGTTCAACTCAACCCCATTGCACTCGCTAAATACGGCATTAGTTTTGAAGAAATCCGTGTAGCCATAGCGTCTAGCAACGCTAACCTACCCAAAGGCGCGCTTGAAAATGCGACCCAACACTGGCCAATCTACGCCAATGATCAAGCTAAAACAGCGCGTGATTATTTGCCGTTAATTATTAGCTATCGGAATAATGCTGCCATTCATTTATCTGATCTTGGTCAAGTCATCGATTCTGTTGAAGACTTACGCTCTTCAGGGCTTAAAGATGGCAAGCCCTCCGTTATTTTAATGGTCAATAAACAATCAGGGGCTAACATCATTGAAACTGTTGATACCCTTAAAACGTTACTGCCTGAATTACAAGCCTCTATACCGGCCGCGGCCCATCTTTCGGTCATTTTAGATCGCTCTATCACCATTCGAGCCTCGCTTCATGAAGTTGAGCTCAGTCTATTAATTGCCGTGGTTTTAGTTATTCTGGTGGTCTTTTTATTTTTGCGCGATTTTCGGACCGCCATGATTCCAATCATCACCGTACCCGTCTCCCTAATCGGTACGTTTGGTGTGATGTATTTATGTCATTTCAGCCTAGATAATCTTTCTCTAATGGCGCTCATTATAGCGACAGGCTTTGTTGTTGATGATGCTATCGTTGTCTTAGAAAACACCTCACGACACATCGAGTTGGGCGTTCCTCCCCGTGAGGCGGCCATAAAAGGCGCGAAAGAAGTTCGCTTTACCGTCATAACCATGAGTCTGTCACTGATCGCAGTTTTCATTCCTATTTTGTTAATGGGCGGCATTATAGGCCGACTTTTTCAAGAGTTTGCCATCACGCTGTCTGCGGCTGTTATGGTTTCACTGCTACTCTCCTTAACAACCACCCCGATGCTTTGTGCCCTTTGGCTCAAACCCATCCAAACCCATCAAAAAAATCGAATCTATGATGTTTTCGAACAAGTGACCCATCGCTGGTTATCTGGCTACGAAAAATCTTTGCGTTGGGCTTTAAAACACGGCCCTTGGATAATGCTACTTCTGCTATGTACCATCGGATTTAATGTTTATTTATATAACATCGTTCCCAAAGGTTTTTTCCCCATTCAGGACACCGGTAGATTATCGGGGACCATTCAAGCAGATCAGAGTATCTCCTCACCCGCCATGCAAAAAAAACTGGCTGATTTTGTCGACACCTTACATAAAGACGCCGACATTGAAACAGTTATTGGTTTTACTGGCGGGCAACGCGGCATAAATAGCGGACAAATGTTCGCAACACTTAAGCCCTTATCCGAACGTGAATTAAACATCGATGAACTGATGTCACGTTTACGACGTAAGCTTGAAAATGAACCAGGAGCCAAATTAATATTACAACCGCCTCAAGATCTCCGTATCGGTGCCCGTGGCTCCTCAGCACTCTTCGAATACACCTTGCAGGCTGATAATTTACATGAACTAAGAACCTGGATACCGCAGATCGTCAAAGCGCTCTCTCAACGTCCGGAACTCGTAGACGTTACCACTAATCAACAAGATAAAGGGCAGCAAATAGCACTGCAGATAAATAGAGAGCTAGCCAGCAGATTAGGGGTCAGTCAAACACTTATTAATAACACTTTGAATAATGCCTTCGGACAACGACAAATTTCTGTTATTTATAATCCCCTGAATCAATATCGCGTCATTATGGAAGTGGCCCCTGAATTTTCTCAAAGTTCAGAAGCCTTAAACAATATCTATGTTAGCGTTCCACCTAATTTACAATTTCCAGCGGGCCAACAAGTTCCTTTAGCTGCTTTTGCAAGTTACGAAACAACCAATACGCCGTTATCGGTAAATCATCAAAGCCAATTTCCCGCCGGAACTTTATCGTTTAATCTTAAGCCGGGGGTGTCTTTATCACGAGTCACTGAAATAATTACTGAGACAATAAACGACTTGGGCGTGCCTTCTTCAATACAGGGTAGTTTTCAAGGCACCGCCAAAGCCTTTAAAGAATCACTGAGCAATCAACCTTGGTTAATATTAGCTGCGTTGGTTTCTATTTACATTGTGCTAGGGATTTTATACGAGAGTTATATTCATCCTTTAACTATACTTTCCACCTTGCCTTCGGCTGGCGTAGGTGCGATCTTAGCGCTACTGGCCTGTAAAACTGAATTTAGCATCATCGCCATGATTGGCGTTATTTTACTGATTGGCATTGTCAAAAAGAACGCTATTATGATGATAGACTTTGCTATCTTAGCAGAGCGTAGCTTTAATATGAGTCCTGAACAGGCCATATTTACCGCCTGCTTAAAGCGCTTTCGACCTATAATGATGACTACCTTTGCGGCACTTCTAGCCGCTCTACCACTTGCAATGGGCGGAGGCTATGGGTCTGAGTTACGCCGTCCCTTGGGTATAGCGATTGTCGGTGGCTTATTATTTAGTCAAATTTTAACGCTTTACACAACACCTGTTATTTACCTTTATTTGGACCGTTTTCAATCCTGGAGTCGTTGCACTCTGCTTAACAAGCGTTCAAAATAGCGACCGACACCGAACCTATCATACCGACACTTTGATTCTGTATACTTACCTATGATTTTCAACTCAACACGACTGTTAACGCTTATCAGCATTTTTATGCTGACATCTTGTACGGTCGGGCCGGATTATCAACGCCCCACGCCTATTGCTTCCATTAAGTTTAAAGAGCTTGAAGGTTGGAAACAGGCACATCCTCGTGACCATGAAATTATTGAAAAATGGTGGGAGCTTTTCAAAGACCCTTACCTGAATACTTTAGAAGAACAGGTTAATTCCGCTAATCAATCGATTGCCCAAGCTGAGGCACAGTATCGACAAGCCCAGACCTTAGTTCAATCAGCCGCCGCCTCTTATTTCCCGACTGCCACAGGCACTGCAGCCGCCAACCGCTTCAGAGCCGCCAGCGGTCAAAACGTTGCCGTTAGAGGAGTCAAATACCTATTTGGCGCCGCATTAAGTGCCGCGTGGGAACCCGATTTATGGGGCCGTGTCCGTAGACAAGTTGAATCCAGCGAAGCCTCTGCCCAAGCCAGCGCAGCCACCTTACAAGCATTAAGGCTATCTACACAGACAACCCTAGCCCAAGATTACTTTCTCTTACGTGTTTTTGACGCACAGATAAAACTATTAAAGGACACCACTGAAACCTATGAAAAAACACTAAAAATCACCCAAAATAGGTATGAGGTGGGCATTGCCGCAAAGTCTGAAGTCGTCCAAGCCGAAGCACAACTCCAATCAGCGCAAGCGCAAGAAATCAATATTGGCATACAGCGCGCGCAAATTGAACATGCAATCGCTGTCTTGATAGGCAAACCACCTGCGGCACTTACTATCCCCATCGTTCCGCTACAAGACTTCCTACCGGCAATTCCGGTTAGTATTCCTTCAACACTGCTAGAACGTAGGCCTGATATTGCCACTGCAGAACGGCAAGTGGCTGCGGCTAATGCTCAAATAGGTGTCGCTAAAGCGGCTTATTTTCCCACCTTAAGTTTAGCCGCCACTAATGGCACTCAATCTAGCCAGCTTTCAACGCTGCTCTCTTCAGCCGCTCGTTATTGGGCGCTAGGTCCTGCCGCGGTTGCTATCCCCTTATTTGATGGGGGCTTACGGGGCGCACAAATGCAACAAAGCATTGACGCTTACGATGCCAGCGTGGCCGCTTATCGGCAAGCTGTTCTGGTCAGCTTTCAAGAAGTAGAAGACAACCTAGCGGCCTTACGTATTCTCGAACAAGAATTAATCGTTCAGAAAAAAGCGGTGGAATCTGCGCAAAAAGCCGTACTCTTAACAACGAACCAATATCGCGCAGGCACCTTAGCTTATCTTAATGTCATGGTTGATCAAGCGGCCGCACTAGCAAACGAGAAAACGGCTGTTGATCTTCAAGGCCAACAACTCACCTCGGCAGTACTTCTTATCAAAGCCTTAGGTGGCGGTTGGAATATGGCTAAATTACCGACTGAAGATGAGGTCGGAGGCGATGTTAAATGGTCGCAATTCTTACCCATTCCAGTAAACCAATAAGGTTGAGAAGGGGGCTTAAAAAACTTCCTAGCCCTAAAAACAAAAAACCCTCGCTTAAAATCCAGCGAGGGTTCAGTTTTAAATCGCAGTTTAAAGTACTTAGCTTAGTCTAATGACGCACACTATCACTCTAACATAGAAAAGTTTTAGCGCTCTATTTTGCTAGATCTGCACTAATCCAACCCTGCTTAGAAAAATACTTTGCCAGTTGCGTATTAATTTTTTCCGCCATATCTTCTGCTTGATGTGCAGAAGCCGACTTATAAGAACTCGCCACACCCTGCGCCGCATTTGCTGCAACAGT
The DNA here is from genome assembly GCA_945877505.1 of Crenothrix polyspora. GTDB lineage: Bacteria > Pseudomonadota > Gammaproteobacteria > Methylococcales > Methylomonadaceae > Methylobacter_C > Methylobacter_C polyspora_A. The sequence continues at coordinate 7,500 of CAMDWT010000038.1, read as the reverse complement.
CGCAGCCGTTCCCGCTCCAGCCGCCGCACCTACAGGACCTAACACCAAGGCCCCCGGTTTTTCACCACTATCGCCATGAGCATCAAAAGAGATTAACTCTTTATTGCCTGAGGCTACAGGTGCCATTACAACAACATTAGCATCTAACGAAGATTGCCCTGCGCCAAAGCCGATAACATTACGCTTAATGTTACTACCTTCGTCAATATTAGTGATTTGACCGGTAATCAATAGTGCCCCAGGCGTCACCGTCGTAGTTTGATCAGCGCGTTTGGGATTTAAGCCTAATTCAGTGATTTTTTTCACCAACTCTTTGGACATCGCATCAACGACTTCAGCAATTAACTTATTTTTTTCCTCAGCAGCATTCTCGTTACTTCCTATAATTCCGGAAAGAGGGCTAGAGCTTTTCTTTACCGCTTGTGGATCAACAGTAAAATCATAAACCAATACCGTAGTGGGTTTGGCTAAGCCAGAATTTTCATCCACATAAGTCGTCTTAATTTTATTATTAGCACAACCCACCATTAACAAACCTAAAAGGCCTGTTAATGTTACTTTTAACGCTGTTTTAACGTGCATAAATACTCCTAATGATTAAAGATAAAAAATATAAAACTACCGTAAAAATCTTCCGCCACTGATATCAATTAACGCACCATTAATATGAGATGACATATCACTAACCAGAAAAAGCACAGAGCTTGCAACCTCTTCAGCAAAGGTATTTCTTCCTAGTGGCGTCTGTTTGCGATAATTTTCTAGCATTTCTTCTGTAGAATGAATTTCGTGATGTTGCGTTTCGACCGTTCCTGGCATAACCGAATTAGTGCGTACATAAGGCGCCAATTCTTTAGCCAATGTATGGGTAAAGACCATAAGCCCCCCCTTTGCGGCCGCATAAGAGCCACCGCCATTAGCCCCGCCAGTTTGCACCGACAGTGACAAAATATTAACTATTCTACCGCTACCCGTTGCGCGCAAATGAGGAATAGCTCGCTTGGTTAACAAAAAAGCACTCGTTAAATTAATATCCAAGGATTTATTCCAATCTTCCAAGGTACAATCTTCTATTTTTGCACGCCTAACAAGGCCTCCTCCGTTATTAACCAAAATATCTAATTGCCCTGCTTCAGCCACCAACTTATCAACCACCGCATTAGCTTCCCCTTCCTGAGTCAGGTCAGCAGGTAATAAAATCGACTTAATGTGTTGAGCCGCTAATTCATCTCGTAGCTGTTCGGCTCCCTGTTTGCTGGAATGATAATGTATACCGACAAAAGCGCCGGCCTGCCCTAAGGCGAAAGCAACGGCACGACCTATGCCTACGCCACCGCCACTGACTAAAGCAACCTTACCTGTTAAATTTAATGTTTGTTCTGGAATCATGTTAATTCATCCTCATCAGCTAACTATTAAAGGTTCTTTACTTTCTCTAACACCTCTTCAGCATGTCCATCTGGCACTACGCCATAAGCGACATCGACCAACGTACCTTTTTTATCGATAATAAAAGTGGATCGAAAAATAGCCATACTTTTAACGCCATTTTTTTCTCGTTCCCGCCATACGCCGTAAATCTCACAAAGTTCACCGGTTGTATCTGCCAGCAAATCGATCTTTAAACCAAATTTATTAATGAACTCAACATGACTTTCACACGAATCCTTACTAACACCTATGACCTGGGTATCGTATTGAGCAAACGCCTCTGCAAGCCGCGTAAAATCATTGGCTTCTATGGTGCAACCTGGCGTGTCATCTTTAGGATAAAAATATAAAACGACATTTTTTTTGCCTAAAAAGTCCGCTAAATTAACTAATTCATTATGCTGATTCGGTGAGCTGAACAAAGGTGCTGGGTGTTGTTTTTCTAACATGAAAATCTCCTGATTGAGGCTAACAAATTATTAAATAAATCACTTCATCAATAAATGATGTAACCGCATCATAGTCAGCGTAAAGCGTAAAGTCCAGCCATTCATTGCTATTAAGAAACTATTCTACTGCCTCGCTCTTTTAGTTTTTACTGTAACCTAAAGGAACCCAAGTAAATCAAGCCGTGCTAGTGTTTAGCAGACTATAAATGATGGCGTTCAATGTTGTTGTAAATGCTTCAGTAAAATTCGCCGGACCTCTTCAATCGTCAGAGGATGTCCTTGTGCCGAATGTCCTGTTCTGACAATAAGTTCAGACTCAACGTCATCAATATGAGCACTACTGTATTCGACCACCCCATCATTACCCGTCTTAATAGCGTCGCCCGGCAATACGGCAACGATAGAATTAGCACTTACGCCCGCAGCCAATGGCGTTTCAACCAAGACTTTCATCATAGGACTTCCAGGGGTCATACCATCAAGACTGGTCGGCAACTTGTCTAACAATCCTGGCGGCAGCTTCAACTTTCCCGTCATTTGGGCTAGCTTTTGACGGCCATTTTTAACTAAATCTAGCGGGGATGTCATTACCAATCTAGTTAAGTTACGAACCCAATCCTTCGTTAAAAAACTGCCTCGATGTGGCGTAGAAATATAGATCACACGCTTTACAAAGGGTAGCGCTTTAAAAAACAACACACTGCTCATGTTGGACTTCATCATCGGATCAACATCAAGCGCTTCAAAGGACTGATCACTGATCACTCGCCAAAATCTATCTCCCGAATCAACCGCGGTCAAATTAGTCAACAACCCACCTTGACTGTGCCCTATTACCACCATCTGACTCATCGCTGGATCTTTATGGAGAGGATCGAATCGTTCAACCATTTTGGTTAAGGTTTCACGTAAAATAGCTCCAGACCTGACAATGGGTGCATTACTATTGTACTCATAGAACCAAAATTGATAGCGTTTACGAAGTTCTGGGTCACTGCGCAGTGTGTTGACCATTTCAGCCCAAGCAACGGGACTACTAATAGTACCGTGAACTAAAACAACGGGAATACGCCCAGGTTGATAGGGTTGCACGAAGAGCATCTGATTTTCATCGTGAGTTCCGTCAAGGAAATTTTTCAAACCTACTTTCCACAACGCGGGATCGTTCAAGCGATAAGCAAGCGGGGCGGTAGTATCGGTCTGCAAAGGTACTTTTTGGCCATTAACCAGCACCTCACTGTCATCATATGCTGAATAAATTTCTAGCTTTGCACTCCCGCGTCCCTCCTGTAAATCACGTAAATTACCCGTAACACGCAAAAATGCCGTAATAGGAAGCGCGCCGCCGTTGGGTGCCTCGCTGGTTTTGTAGTTAACACCAATGATAGGTAAACCCAATCCCGGGTTACGATTACGAACGGTAAAGCCATAAACATCATAAGCGTCGGAAGGATAAAACGCTTCAAAATCATTAAGTTTCCAACCCAAGCCCTTAGTCAGCAATGAAATCGATAGCGACCCAGAAGTCAACGGACGAACACCCCCCTCAAGTAAAAGTTTATCGCTATTGATTTGTTTAAAGCCCTGATCCAAGGCCCTATTATAAAGCTCACAGGCTTCCCGAAATCGATTGTCGTAAGGACTCGGCAATGGCTGTTTACCTTCGCCCAGTAAATAAAGATAAGCATAGACCGCCGACTGCAAGAAAACATCCTGTGCTTGCGTGGTAGAGCCTTCTTCGGTATTTGCTGACAAGGTTTCCCCATAGGCATAACTTATTTCGGCCAAGCTGAATAATAAATCACGTCGATCGTCTTTTAATGCCGCTTGATGCAAGCTAAGAATAGCTTGTCGAGGATCCAGATTATATAGCTCCAACAAATTGAACCGATGTAGAACCCCTTTGGTGTCGTTATTGAGTTTACCGGAATGAGAGAGTGGATTTTCGGTTGCGATTTGGTACGATTCTTCTGGTGTGATTTTGGTGACACCAATGGGGGCGGCACATCCCGTCAACCATAACAGCACGACCGAACACACCAGATACTTTGAGAAATGATGAGAAGCAGCCTTAATATAGGACGAAAATAGATAACGGTTCATTTTACCGACTCATTTGAAGTCAATGATTTTATTAGCCTAATAAAAACACACTTCGTAAAGGCTAGCAATACTATTCGAACCTTTCTATTTTCTACCTAAACTAAGCTACCTCGCTAGACACTACCGTAAAACGCCTGCCGGATAAGAATAATTATCTAAGACTTGCACATAATTAGCGCGCTCATAAGCCGTCGGATCAATGGCATGCCGTTGGCTGACACTACCTTTTAATTGACTGATTGACGCATAGTCATGCTCGACTAACCATTGCTCCAACTCCGTTAATAGCTGCGTTAAATGGCCCACGCCTTGTTTCAACAATACACTACATAACTGCACCACATCGGCACCTGCTAACAAGGCTTTAATGACATCAGATGCATTATGAAAACCACCGGTCACCGCCAACGATAGTGTCGTTCGGCCATACAATAAGGCAGTCCAACGTATACGCAATAATGCTTCTGATGCCGTTGATAATTCCAGTTTTGGCAAAACTTCCAGTGTTTCCAAATCAATATCAGGCTGATAAAAGCGATTGAATAATACCAGCCCCTCAGCACCTGCCACCTCTAATCGTTTGGCAAAATGAATTGGCGAACTAAATTGCGAAGAAAGCTTCATGATAATCGGCACACTTACCTGCCCTTTTAATGCCTGTAATATATCCAGATAACGATTTTCGACCTCATGGCTACTTTCATCAGCATTGGCCGCTAGATGATAAATATTAAGCTCCAAAGCATCTGCACCCGCCTGCTGTAATTGCTTACCGTACTCAATCCAGCCACTCACGGAGGTACCATTTAAACTGGCAATAACCGGAATATCTAGAGCAACCTTTAGCTTTTGGAGTTGCTCCAGATACTGATCCTGATAGGTTTGAATATTATGCGGCATGGGATGAAAAGATTCCGCCTCGCCATGCCCTATGGCTTGCTCATAAAAAAAGCGTTGCATTTGCTGTGCTTCCGCTTCTATCTTTTCTTCAAAGAGCGAATACATCACCAACGCCGAGGCGCCGGCATCTTGCAATCTGAGCGCGGTACTCACGTCTTTACTTAACGGTGATGCGGAGGGAACCAAGGGATTGGCCAGCGCTAGGCCGACATACTCTGTCGTTAAATCAACCATTGTCTGACTCCTGAGTAAGCTCATTTTTAAGTTGAGCTTTTACGGCTGAAACGCTAGTGGTCTCATTCCATTCAAGCTCAGATAATTGTTTATAGTAACGATATCGATTTTTTACGTCTTGCTGTGCTTGAGCTAAAAACTGCTCAGCGGCTTCTGGATGGGTTTGCCACAACATACTGAAGCGAGTTTCGGTTTTAACAAAATCACGATAGGGAATGGACGGCTCCGCAGAGTCCAACTTCATTGGGTTCTTCCCTGCCTTTGCTTTACTAGGATCAAATCTAAATAATGGCCAATGCCCACTTTTAACGGCTAAATTTTGTTGTCTATGATTATTGGATAAATCTACCCCATGTGCAATGCAAGGCGCATAGGCAATGATAATAGACGGTCCGTCATGGGCTTCTGCTTCCAAAAAGGCATTAAGGGTTTGAATATCTTTACCTGCATAAGCGACATGGGCGACATAAACATTACTGTAATCCATCGCCAACAACGCCAAATCTTTTTTAGCGGTTGCTTTACCCCCTGCGGAGAATTTTGCCACGGCACCTAAGGGCGTTGATTTAGACGTTTGCCCGCCAGTATTAGAATAAACCTCAGTATCAAGCACCAGAATATTGACATTACGGCCACTGGCTAAGACATGATCGACACCCCCAAAACCAATATCGTAAGCCCAACCATCGCCCCCAATAATCCAGACACTTTTCTTGCAAAGACTGTCTGCTAATTGCAGTAAAGTTTGGGCTGATTGAGTTGTTAATGACTGTAATTTTTGTTTTAGGCTCACGACCCGTTCGCGCTGTTCGTAAATCCCCACTTCATCCGATTGATCAGCCTGTAGAATAGCCTCTACCGTGTCTGTGCCCACTTGAGCTTGCAGTGAAGCTAACAATTCTTTGGCATAATCATTTTGCTTATCCAAAGCAATACGCATTCCTAATCCAAATTCTGCATTATCTTCAAATAAAGAATTACTCCACGCAGGCCCCCGACCTTCATCATTTTTAGTCCAAGGCGTAGTGGGCAGGTTACCACCATAAATTGACGAACAACCGGTCGCATTAGCAATAACCATACGATCACCAAATAACTGCGAGGCCAATTTGATATAAGGCGTTTCGCCACAGCCCACACAAGCACCCGAAAATTCAAATAACGGTTGCAGAACCATAGCCCCTTTAATGGTATTCGTTTTTAATAAACGTCTATCATATTCAGGGATTGTTAAAAAGTAGTCCCAATTTTCCCGCTCAGCTTGCCTTAAGGGCGGTTGTGGCGCCATATTTAGGGCTTTACGACTGGCGTTAGACTTATCTCGAATAGGACAAATATCAACACACAAAGTACAGCCTGTGCAATCTTCGGGGGCGACCTGATAACTAATCGCTAAACCAGACGGAAAATCTTTGCCCAACATCGGCGCTTTTTTGAAGGTTTCTGGTGCATCAACTATGTCAGCTGTTGAAAAAATCTTGCTACGAATAACCGAATGAGGACACACCATCACGCATTTACCACATTGCGTACACAAATCAGTGTCCCAAACCGGAATTTCCAGCGCTAAATTACGTTTTTCATAAGCAGCAGTTCCCGTTGGAAAAGTACCATCGACTGGCATAACACTGACAGGTAAAGCATCACCATGACCGGCGATAATGTTTCCGGTCACTCGCTTTACAAAGTCGGGCGCGGCAACTGTAATAGTGGACGTAATATCAAACAGACTACTCACAGTTGTTGGTAGTGGGACAACAGACAAACTGGCCAAGGTCTCATCAATCGCCTTAAAATTGAGCGCTACAATACGCTCACCTTTTTTACCGTAGGTTTTTTCAACGGCCTGTTTAATGGCCGTAATCGCATCGGCCTGTGGCAAAACGCCAGAAATGGCAAAAAAACAAGTTTGCATAATGGTATTAATGCGCTTACCCATGCCCGTTTTTTCAGCAACAGCATAGCCATCAATCACATAAAAACGAATTTTTTTGCTTATCATCTGCTGTTGCATTTTTGCCGGTAGCGTTGACCAAACCTGATCAACTGACGCCGGCGTATTTAACAAAAACACGGCATTGTCGGCGGCATTAACGAGCATGTCATAACGCTCGAGAAATATCGTTTGATGGCAGCCGATAAAATCGGCATCATTTTCTGCAATTAAGTAACTAGATCGTATCGGTTTAGGGCCAAATCGTAAATGTGAAACCGTAATTGCTCCCGACTTTTTTGAATCATACACAAAATAACCCTGTGCATTTAAGTCCGTCGCGACACCAATAATTTTAATCGTATTTTTATTGGCGCTTACGGTACCGTCGCTACCCAAACCATAAAACATGGCTTGAAAAGTCTCGTCATGGGCATCAGTGCGATAACT
>CAMDWT010000037.1 GCA_945877505.1 Crenothrix polyspora | reverse complement strand
GCAATTAAGGAGCCCCGTAATGTTATCGGATTTATAATATTACTGATGTCATCCTTTGTTACATCACTCGCTTTTTTTGTCCTATCAAAACTTTCTAAATTAAGGCGAAATGCTTTATTCATAGCATTATGATGTTTTTTGCTTAATTTCAATTCTACATACTCAAGGTACAAAGTGACCAGTTGCTGAAAGGAGCCTTGCATCTCTTTTTTTAGCTTTGCATCAGCTATATCTTTTTTTTCTTTTTCCAATGTTGCTGCTTTTAGTAATGCTTGTTCTTTTATATCAACTCCACCTTGATATTCCCTTGAAAGAGTATTGTAAGTATCCCTGATAGATTTAAGAGACATCAGTCCTTTGGTTTTGCCATAGCGACCAATTTTCCTTAATTTTTCTTTGCCATCGATGTAGTAAATAAAATAAGCGTCTTTACTTCCATTGGGCAATATTTTGAACGCTAGTGTGCCATCCTTTTTATTATGTTGCTTTTCCCTAATGATATAAGGACTAGATTTAGGTTTGTATGCGTCAAGTTCAATTGATGTGATTGCCATGCTAACTCCAGTTTTTATATGCTAGAATATATACTTTATGGGCTGAAAAAGATATTGAAATCTAGTCTTGGTAATGGTCTGGGTTGCGATCTGCATATTGGAGTATCTTGTAGGACTTTAATGGATGCTGTATTTTTAGAAATTCCGTAACATATTGTTATTTAAGTTAATTTTGAGTTTGCTTGGACGTGTTTGGACGCATGTATAGCTGATTTGTAATCAGCCGGTCAGGAGTTCGAATCCCCTCACTAGCTCCAAAGAATTCAAAGGCTTAAGTAGAAATACTTAGGCCTTTTTTATGCGTATTACAATCTCGTTAGGGCGAGGTTATGTTTCAAGGTACGGTTATAAGTTTGCAGTGGGTATGTTAATTAACAACATGAGGTAGCTTAAGGCCTCAAACATTTATTATTTCGAGATGGATATGAAATTTATCATTATTCGCTTATTTTTTTTAATACTATTAACAAAGCTCTCAGTGGGTGTAGCGGGCGATAGTTTAGAGATTAATAAAATAGTAGAGCCCTCCATTTCACTGACTTCTTACTTAGCTATTTTAGAAGATTCCAGCCAAAAACTAACCTTGGCCGATGTACAGCAAGAGAGTCTTAGTAGCCATTTTAAAACCCATTTTCCACCGCAAGAATCTATTAATTTATCCTACACATCCTCAGCTTATTGGCTGCGATTAGTCTTAGAAAATACCAGCGATCGATCGATTGAAAAAATACTGGCCATTCATCACCCTTTGTTGAAAAACGTGGATTTTTATGGGCAGCTTGATGGTAAGGATTATCAAACGATTCATACCGGCTATGGGATGCCTTTCGAAAATCGTGCTTATCATAGTAAAATCTTTGCTTTTCCTGTGCAGTTTCCTGCACACAGCCAACAGGTTATTTACTTAAGAATTGCCTCACCCAATGCTATTTTCATCGTGGCAAATTTATGGGAACCCATGGCATTTCAACTTGCAGAGCGCAATAAGTATGCTTTTCAGGCGTTCTATTTTGGCATTGTGGTAACGGTTATGTTGTTAAGTTTAGCTTTAACGCTAATCTTAAGAGAATTTGATTATGTTCTTTATGTGAGCATGATTTTTTTTACCGCGCTCGTGTGTTTAACTAATCAAGGTTTAGGTGCTGAATTTATTTGGCCCAACGTACCCTGGCTAACACAAATGGGGTCATTATGTTTTGGCGCATTCACTTTGGCCTCTCATTTGTTATTTATACGTCGAATACTCGACACTCAACGTCTAATGCCACGACTTGATCCAATGTTTAAACCACTGATCGGTTTAAATCTTCTTATACCTTTGTTACTTATAGTAAGTTTTGCATGGGCTAAATTTGCTATTATTTTGTTTGGTTTTAGTGCGTTTTTTGTCTTGATAGTTCTGATTACTGGGGTTATAAAAAAGCAAAAAAATACTTTTTTATTATCTGTGGGTTTTTCTACACTTTCTCTGGGTATCATTGCGCGTACGCTACACGCTGTTACGCTCTTGCCGAGCAATTTTTATACGATAAACAGTATTCAGCTTGGTTCAGCAATTGAACTATTAATCTTTACTTTGTTTTTAACCGACCGTTACTATCTTGTTCAGCAAGAAAAAAGACGTACAGACTTTATCTTAAAAAACACTAAGTATAAATTATTTGATGAAATTAAAGCGCGTAGAGAGGCGGTAGGCCATCAAGTAAGTTTGGTTAAGCAAGTCAATCAAATGCAAAAAATCGAAAGTATTAGTCAGTTAACACCGGGCATTTCCCATGATTTTAATAATGTTTTGTCGGTTATTAGCGGCTATAATGAGTTGAACGCGCTTGTAGCAGAAAACTGCCAAGAGAAAAGCTTAAAAGAAGAGCTCTTATTTAATTCGCAACAAATTAGTGTGGCAAGTGATCATGCTATTAAGTTGATTAAAAAATTGATGGCCTATTCGCGGCAACAACCCCTTAATAAAGAAATAGAAGTAAGGCTCACTCGAGACGTTATTGAAGAAACATTAGAAATGATGCGCCCTGGTTTGACGCAGTTAATTCAGGTTTACGCTAACCTAGACAGTGAATTAACTATTCAGATTGACGCGACCAATTTATATCAAATTCTAAGTAACTTATTGGTTAATGCGCGCGATGCAATGAAAGATCAGGTTGGCGAGCTTAATGTGTCACTTAAAGAAATCTCGTCCCATGAGCTTATTTGTAGTTCTTGCGCGCAATGGCTCGACGGTGAGTTTATCGAATTATGTGTATCCGATAACGGTCCTGGGATAGAAGAAACAGTAATTAAGCATATTTTTGAGGCGTTCTTCACTACAAAGGCCGTTGGAGAAGGAACGGGGCTTGGGCTTTCAACTGTCTGTAATATGGTGCATGAAGCGCAGGGTCATATTATTGTTGAATCTAAAACGACTGAACCTAATCGGGGCACGGCCTTTCGATTATTGTTCCCACGCTGCTAAGTGATGCGTAAATGATAGAGAAAAAGATTAAGTTATTGATTGTTGAAGACAACCAGCAAATACGTTTTTTAATGCGTATGACTTTTAAGCACCAACCGCAAGTTGAACTGTTTGAGGCTATAAACGGTGCCGATGGTTTTAAACTATTTCAAGAAGTGCATCCCGATATTGTCTTCTCAGATGTCAACATGCCCGGTGAAATGGATGGTATAAGTTTGTGTCGGCACATTAAAGCAAGCAACCATCCTTGTCCTGTTGTTTTGATTTCAGCGAATGGACAGCAGCATGAGATTGATTTAGGGATGCAGGCGGGTGCAGATTTGTACAAAGTAAAACCCGTTGGTCCTAAGGAGTTAATCGGTCTCGTTAAAACATTTAGTGCTTAAGTAAGAATTTAAGAGATTATCGTTGTGCTTGGGTTGGCTGTTATTTTCATGGATGAACGATTTTAATAGGCACTAGGCTTTAACTCTTTAATCCTCAACAAGTACTGTCAATAATGACGGTTCTTGTTACGTTAGTGATCTCAGTCGTTTGAATAACGATGTATTGTTCGAGCTAAATCTTATTTTACCCTCCTTTCTTTTTGGCTTAATCCCGCGTAAAACCTAGCACGTTACATTAACTATTTTGACTAAGTAATTGACAGATAGCGCTTTACAGACTTATCCCCAAAAGCTGTGGATAAGTCTGTGGATTAGTCATGACTTGTAACGCTAACTGCATAATTTTTATTAAAATTAGTCAAATTGAACAATAATTACGCAACCCACTTATGTATATATTAATCAATAGTTTACATATATTATATTGTTTATCCTGAGGGTTTTAGGTGGTTTTTTGCGTTTGCTCAATTAGAACACAACGAAGTGTGTGTAAGTAATAGTTGTCTAGCGTCAATTCTTTGTTGTCAAGCGCCTTTTGAAAATAATTTACCTAATAATTCCGACGTCCTAACAAAGCCAATTTTAATGTAAACGATAGTGAACTTGTGTTACACGTAGTATTTTAATGACAATAAGTTAAGCGCATTTTTTAGGATAAAGGGATCGTTCATAACGAAATATTTAACAATAGCGTTTATGATTTGCTGCCATTAAAGACCTAGGGAGAACTTTTTAACTTAAACTCAGTTACTTATAAAATCTTAATGAGTCGAGTTCGTGCCGTATAATTCATTTAATATTGACAAAAGTTATGATAAAGTTTGCCTTGTCGTGTAACTGATTAAATATACTTAATACTTAAGCCGTTACAGACCCAATAATAATAACTACAACGAGGTTTACATTACATGAAATTATTAAAAAGCGCTGTCGTAGCGACTACCTTGGCAATTTCTTTAGGATCATTTTCAACTACTGCTGATGTCTGTTTGGGTATGGCATGTATGTATAACAGAATGACACCTATTGAAGGTATTAACGCTACTTTAGGTCAAGTTGACGAGGCATTACAGGCCATTCAGCTAAGAAATAGCGGTGGAGCTGCTGATGATGGAAAAGCTGGGGACGAAGTGATTATAAACAACATCAAAGAGGCATTAAAGTTAAGTAAAGAAATTAATGCGAATGATAAGCTTGACCGCAATCGTAACCGTGCGAATGATTATTTGAAAAAAGCGAGATCATCGGTACAAGAGGGTGATTTAGTTAAAGCAACAGAGAATTTAAAAGAGGCTGAAAAAAGATTTTCAGATCTTAAAGGTATGATCGATTTAACTCAAGCCGATAGAGTGTCACAACAAACTAATTTGTTAAACCGTATTATGGATACGAATGATACCGCTGCCGGCGCCCGTAAATAATAAGCTAGACTCAGTAGATGTCTTTTTTGTAAGGTATAAATCATTATCTTATGTCTAATTTGGCCGAGTCAGATAAACTTATCTGGCGAGGCCTTTCTAGTTTAGTGTGTATCAATTTAAGTTATTGATGGCATGGCTGAGTAATTTTACAATCCATAAGTCAAGCTAGCTTGTAAAACAGTATAAACCGTATATACTGTTTTTTTTGCATTAAAGTGAGGCTGTAATGAATAAAAGCAAACAAAAAGTAAAAGCAACCGGTGCTGTAAAGCCTGAAGTTGAAGTAATCCTCGAATTACCAAAGCCAGAAAATCAAAAAAAAGTATCTAAAAAGGGACTCGTAGAAAAATCAAGTGCATCTATTAAGGCGAATAAAGTCGATGAGCCCATTGAGAGCGTCGAAAAAGCAGCCGATAAAAAAATAAAAGTAAACAAGCCTAAAGTAATTAGAGATAGCTTTTCCTTTCCGGAACAGGATTACCAGAAAATTTCAGAACTTAAGAAAGTTTGTCTTGCGGCGGGCATACATGTAAAAAAAGGTGAAATTCTTCGAGCAGGATTACATTTATTAACAGAATTAAAGTTATCTGAACTAAAAAAAGCCATAGCACAGGTTGAAAAAGTACAAACTGGACGACCTAGCGGTTCATAATTTAACGCGGGAAAATGCTTAGTTAGCTGGCGTTAAATAAGTGAATTTTCCGCTATCCATTGATTTAATTGCATAGCTACCCACTCACCGTCATCCAGCGTTAAGTCATGACCTGCCCAAGGGTGGCGCCTAAGCTCTAGTGCCCATTTGTTGTGTAGGCTCTCTGAGCAGAGGGGTGACACTAAGCGATCACCGTTACCGTTTAATAATAAAATAGGTTGCTGTGGTTTGGTATCGTTGGGTCGGTAGCTTGCGGCAGCTATAATTTGACGTAAGCTGTTTTTAAGGCTTATCGGCCTGTCGTTTTGTATCGCAGTCCACTCGAGGCTTATTTGTTTGCTTAAGGGTTGTTTGTTACTGACCAGCTTTAAAATTTTCGCTTCACGCCGGTAGGTATCCTGGGTCATTATCAGCGCTAATAGATCACTATAACGTTGCCAACGAAGACGATGATAAAAAGGACTTAGATTAGCAAAGCTGGTATTGATTAAACTGGCACCACTAATATCATTAGGATAATGACGCATCCATTCCCAGCCAACCATGGCACCTAAAGAAACGGCTAACAGCGTGACCGGTTGCTTTAAATAACCTTTGCGCTGCGCTTGTTGTCTTACTTCATCAGTAATAGCGGTAATTGTCATTGGACTGCTATTCTTATGAAAATCACCCGTGCCAGGTAAATCCAGTGTTGATATAGTGGCGTCAGGAAACGTTTTTTTTAGTGTCGCTATAAAAGGCCCCCAGTGCGCTGATTCACGGGCGAGACCTCTGAGTAGTAGCCAATGGTTCCCTAAGTTATTATTCATACCAAAGTTCTAAGGCCTTTTCTTTATAAGCTAGCTTTTGTTGCTTATCAAGTTGTGTCCATTTTTCTGGGTATAAGAGACTTCTGTGTAAGAAATCAAATAGCATAAAATGTCGGCGAAATATTCGTTGTTGTCGATGTGGCAATAGCGGATGAAATAAGCCATGTTTTGAGAAAAGATGCATTGGATTTTTTCGCAGCCAAGTCCAAGAGCCCATTTCTAAGGTTAAGGGGAGAAACACTTGGTTCGTCTCAGCGCTTTGCGTAAATTCATCGAATAAATAGTCCCATAAATCGCCATTAATAATATATTCACAGCAGGTGGGTTCAATTTTATAAATGTGGTTTTGATAGCAACGATCAAATAGTTCTTTAAGTGCAAAGATTTCAGCAATAAAGTCAAAGGCCGTTTTACGTGAGGCATAGGGAAACCATAAGCGATCTTGAATACCAAAGCCAGAATGTAAATCGAGGGCAATTGATAAAGGAGATGAAAACAGGTGTTTATCCACCACGTAACAGAGGGCTTGGGCTTCTTTTTCCATCTTTAAGGCGTCTCCACGATACCAAGGAAGATGCGGGGTGATGCGATGCCCGCTAAAAATACGAGTTTTACCAACCCCTTCTACAGGAGAATTGCGCATAAGATCTACCCCGTTGCCGTTGCAACGTGTGCCAAGATAAACGCCAACAGGATTGACGATGGGCACAAAAACCAGTCGAGATTTTTCGAGGCGACTTAGAAATTCTTCATCCCACTCTAGTAGTTGAGTGATGGTTTGCATATAAGAAAGGATGACTTCAGAACCAATTTTCTCCAAGCCGTGGACGCCACCGAAAAAAGCCAGTACAGGAACGGTTGGGTCAGAAGAGCCCATCGTAATGCAATAAATGGGAAAGGTATGCTGTTGGTATTCAATTCGATCTATGACTTCGATTTGTGCTCGATCACCTAATTGCTCAATAATGCGCTCAAGTTGCTCGAGTTCGGGAAAGTTAATACCAGTCATAAATTTTATTCAGTTGTTATCGTCTTAAAAGGACATGCAAGGCTAATTCTGTAACGAAAATACGGTTGCAGTTAACCCTTCTTTTTGGGAAATGGAGTGTATTTAATAAGGAAGTTAGACGTCCGGCTATTATAGTGGATAGTTAAAGGACGGTAAGACTATAAAAGTTTTATCGACTTAATGCGTGTTGATTTTACAGTAATAGTCGGCTGAATGAGCAGTCGGCATGCTTTCTGAAAGCTTTTCCCAGACCTTTTCTCTCGCTTGAATACTTACTGATTGGCGAGTCATTTCTGCACCCTTAATAACAGGAAGAAAGCTGACGTGAACTTCAATTTTATCCAGACTAAGCATTCTTAATAAATGCCTAAGAAAATCGTCCTCACCAATAAAAGGCGCTTGTTGTTGAGCTAAGCCCCGATATTGAATGGCGGCAGGCTGTATAGCCGATTTTGTTAATAGGGCAGATTGAAATAAAGAAGCATGAAAATTTAACACCTTATCACCTGACGTAGTGGTACCTTCAGGAAAGGCAATAATAGTGCTGTTTTGTTTTAATGCCCAAGCGATTTGTTCGGTTGTTTCTTTAATCGTCTGTTTATCACCACGACGGATAAAAATGGTTCCACTTTGTTTCGATAAGAATCCTATAATCGGCCAGCTTAAAATATCGCTTTTGGCAACAAAACACGCGGGTATCAGTTGGCCAAAGACAATAATATCTAGCCAAGAAATGTGATTACTTACTAGCAGTGTTCCAGGCTCAGTTAACTCACCTTCCGTAGTAACAGAAAGATTAATAATGGCGCTAAAACCTTTTATCCAATGGATCTTAAGCGCGTCACGCTTTGTTTTTGCTCTATTGGCGGAGTAAATCAGATTGAGTGCTGGAAAAACAGCTCCTGCTATTATTAAGCCATAGCTAAATAGCAGGATAATTAGGAAAAGTTTAGAGAGCTGTTGTAATTTCGATTTCATTGTTTGCCTGATAGTCTCTCATATAGTGTTTGCTGTAACGATCTTTTAGTTGATCGAGGGGCAGTAAAACAAACAAATCCATACAGTTAAAATCTTTATCCCAATAGGGTTCGCCACAAATTAAGGCGCCAAAGCGTAAATAAGCTTTTAATAAAGGTGGAATGCCGGATTCATCACGCTGACATCTTAATTCAGGAGGAACTGGACGGCTAGGTTTAACGCCGATAGAGGTTGGTGCGATATTTTTGGCATCTATATTCCTAAAAATAGCATCAATGGCATATCCACTGGGCCCCGGCGTGATACTGGCGCAGCCTAATAAATAATTAAACTCACCTTCTAAGGCGTATTGCACCAATGCCGACCAAAGTGTTGTTAAGACAGCGCCACCGCGATAGTCTGGGTCAACACACGTTCTACCTATTTCAAGAAAGCGGCCGGGTAGTGCCAGTACTTGATCCAGATTAAATTCATTCTGAGAATAAAAATGACCCAATCGTTGTGCCTGATGTTGATTGAGTAATCGGGTATAGCCCACTATTTTCTGCTGGCTATTGTCGTAAACCACTAAGTGATCACAATAGCTATCAACTTCATCATAATCAAGACCTTCAGACTCTGTTTTAAGTTTAGCCCCCATTTCTTTGCCAAAAACACGGTATCGCAATGCTTGAGCTTCTCTTATTAAAGCCTCAGTATCCGCTAAAAAACAATCGAGTTTTTTGGGTGCTTTAACTATTTTATCTGTATTTTTAAGCTGCATGGGAAATCACCTAGATCAAATAAATATCGAAATAGAATAAGCAGTGAACGTGTCAGTTTCATGTCAAAATGGTTAACGTAGAGTGACAATCTTGTTACATTTTGATGACAGTCAGATTAGGTGTAGGGGTTGTTTTTAGGGGAAAAGTAGGTGGGTGTTGGATGACTTCCCTGTAATATTCTTTTCATGTAACCCTGTTAATATTGAGTTAGAAGATTTTACCGAGTTAGCTATTGGCCTTATATACGCTTAATATAAGTCTATTGGATCATCTCAAGAATGCTTATTAATTATAAATCTAGGTTAAACATTTGATAATGAATAATAACTATAGAACTATCTGGATATCTGATTTACATCTGGGTTCTACCCAATGTCAGGCTGATGTTTTACTCGATTTTTTAAAATATAACGAGAGTGAAAAGCTGTATTTGGTAGGCGATATTATTGATTTTTGGTCATTATCAAAAAAAATGTATTGGCCACGAGATCATAATACGATCATTCAAAAGTTCTTGCGTAAAGCTAGGCACGGTACTCAGATTATCTATGTGCCTGGAAATCATGATGAGAATATCAGGGATTATCATAGTTATATTTTTGGCGATATCGTCATCAGAAATTCAGATGTGCATACTACCTTAGAGGGTAAAAAGTTTTTGGTAGTTCATGGCGATGAGTATGACACCATTGCACAATGCCATAAATGGTTGGCCAAATTAGGGAGTGATGGTTACGATTTCTTAATATGGATTAATCGATTTCTGCGTATAGTTCGACGTTGGTTTGGATTGAAATCAAATTTCTCCTTGGCGGCTTTTGTTAAGTTTAAAGTTAAAAATGTTGTTCAGTTTATTTCTGACTATGAAGAAGGCATTGTTAATTCCCTTAAAGATCAAAAACTAGATGGCGTTATTTGTGGCCATATACATCATGCTGAAATTAAAGAGATTAATGGTTTTTTATACATTAATACCGGTGATTTTGTGGAAAGTTGTACAGCCATAGTCGAGCATTTTGATGGAGCCATTGAGCTTATTAAATGGGAAAAAGTAACAGCGAGCGCCATCGAAGAACCGATGCTTGAGGCTAGCTTGTAAAAGCACAGTTTCACCCATGTCATTAAGTTAAGGTAAATTCTAATAAAGCAGAAAGTTATGTTGATAAATCCCCCCTAGCCCCCCCTTTTTTAAAGGGGGGGATTGCCATCTTCTTCGCTGAACTTGAAAGAAAAAGAGCCTCCCCCCTTTGAAAAAGGGGGAGAGCAAGGCGAGGGGGCAGAGGGGGCTTTGTAAAATGCACAACACAATGATTTTTAAGACCTTATTTCTTAACTTACTGACATTGACAGTTTCGCTATTAACTAGATAAGGCGGTAGATTTTTAAGAATAAAACGTAAAAAAATCGGCAGATCATTTCTGATTTAGCCATCATCTGATTAACGCTGTTTTGGGTGTAAATAGACCTGCCCAGATCGGTTAATGCTCCCTGTTATTCCCGCATAAATTATAGACGTTAGTGTTCGTGTGTTTTTCATGAACTTGTCATATCTAAACTTTAAACTAAAACGATCAGTTTTTTTATTCAATTGATAGTTTTAGTCATGACTGTATTAATCCCTCAACAAGACTCAATAAGCTTTATTGAGGATTACTTTGTTGAGGACGATGCTGCTAATTGCTGTGCTACTTTCACTTTTAATCAGGTCATATTATGAAGATATTTTATGGTGTCCAAGGCACCGGTAACGGGCACATATCTCGTGCGAGAGTTATGGCGAGAGAATTATTTGCCGCGGGTTACGATGTTACCTTTCAGTTTACAGGTCGACCCGCTAATAAATATTTTGAGATGGAGATATTCAATGATTATCTTGTCAAGGATGGTTTGACCTTTAATACCCATAAGGGTCAAGTTAGTTATTTGAAGACAGCCTTACAATCCAATCCAATTCAATTCACCAAAGATATGGGTGCATTAGACTTAAGTAGTTATGACCTTGTTATCAGTGATTTTGAACCTGTAACAGCGTGGGCCGCTAAAAAACAAAAAAAGACAGTGTTAGGCATCGGTCATCAATATGCTTTTCTTCATGAAATTCCAAGGGCGGGTAATGATCTGATTGCCGAACAGGTCATGAAATATTTTGCACCCGTCAATGTCGGTATTGGTTTGCATTGGCATCATTTTGGCCAGCCTATATTGCCTCCGATTATAGAGACGCCAGAATATCCTCCCGTCATCGTTAACGATAAAATTTTGGTTTATTTACCCTTTGAAGAAACGATAGACGTGGTGAATTTATTATCGCCTTTTAAAGCGTATAACTTTGTCGTTTATACACCAGAACCTATCAGTAGTCGTTTTTCGAATATTGAATGTAAGCCTTTATCATTACAAGGCTTTCAAGCAGATTTATATAATAGCGCGGGCGTTATTAGTAATGCAGGCTTCGAGTTGCCTAGCGAATGTTTGCAGATGGGTAAAAAAATATTGGTTAAGCCACTTCATGCGCAAATGGAACAGATTTCCAATGCCGCAGCGCTTCATCAATTGGGTTACGGTCAAACAATGTACGATTTAGACGCCAATACCATTGATAATTGGCTACATAATGCCGGTGCTGTGCAGATAACGTATCCAAATGTAGCTAAAGAAATTGTTGAGTGGATTAAGGTTGGTATGCCGGTGATCACAAAAGAATTTATTGATCGTTTATGGGCAAATGTTGATGTACGTCATATCGATAAATAAACTATCAAGCTTAAGTCGCAGTGCATTCTAGCGGCTTGTAAAATGACTCAGCCCTCTCGTTACTGCTCGGTAACTTGTAGGGCGCTAACATAAACATAATAGTGGATATACGCATGGCGAATCAAAATGCAAAAGGCTTTAAACGATTAATTAACGCTTGTTTTTTCTCGGTTGCCGGCTTTAAAGCAACTTGGCAGCATGAAGAAGCTTTTCGGCAAGAAGTGGTTTTATTTTTGCTTTCAACACCGCTGGCATTTTGGTTAGGACACACCAATATCGAAAAAGTTATATTAATCGGTAGTGTTGTCTTAGTTTTATTGGTCGAATTATTGAACTCAGCCGTTGAAGCCGTTGTGGATCGTGTGGGTTTTGAGCACCATGAGCTCTCAGGTAGGGCTAAAGATATAGGTTCTGCTGCCGTGATGCTGTCTTTACTTTGGGCTTTTTCGTGCTGGGCTTTAATTTTACTATAGTGGCAAAATAGAAAACATATCCAACTGATGAGTGCTTTAGCCTTAAAGCAGGGCAGGGCTTCAGTTGGATTTAATCGGATAGCATACGGCACCCATTAGCACTGATATGGGTTGCCAACGGCATCCAGTAGTCGTTTTTGAGCGGCGAAATGACGTTCGATGTAGCCTAGTTCGAAGCGCTCATAATGGGTTTGAGAGGCGACTTGTTCGATCATTTCTGGCGACAGTGCCGCTAAAGGTCGCCCTGTACTCATGGCTAAGAGTTGGGTTTGTGCGGCGCGTTCCACAAAATAAAGATCATCAAAAGCTTGCGCGACTGTTTGAGCGGCTGTTAACACGCCATGATTACCTAAAAACAATAAATCAGCCGCCCCAATCATCCTCGCTAACCGTTCACCTACCGTGTCCGACAAGGCCACGCCGTCGTAATCATTATCGTAGGCAACCCTGCCATAAAAGCGACACGTTGTGTGCAGAGCCCATTCCAATCGCCCGTCAGCAAGCATGGTTAACGCCGTTGCGTAAGGTTGATGTGTATGAAGAATAACGCGCGCACGAGGCACGAGTCGATGCAGGGGAGCATGAATGTGATGGGCTGATGCTGAGGGCTCACCGTCGCCACTGAGCACTTTGCCATCGAAATCACAGACGATCAGATTTGAAGCAGTAATCTCCGAGAAATGTAGGCCAAAAGGATTGACTAGGAAATGTTTTCCATCCGGTAAAAGAGCAGAAAAATGATTGGCAATACCTTCGTGCAGATTATGGGCGACTGCGAGATGAAAAGCCGCCGCCAAATCGACACGTAGTCGCCATTCTTCTTCGTTTAACTTCAAATGCTGCGTAGATATTTTGGTCATTTGTAATCCCAAGACATTAAAGCCTAAATAAGTCGAAATTATAATCTGGTTTAGCTGGATGGAGTCAGTTTATACTGCATTGTATCTGGTCATTTTATAGCGTAATCATCCATGTCTGTTGTTCAAAGTCCCTCGTTAGGCGCACAGGTTTATCGTAAATTAAACCGTAGACTCCTGCCTTTTTTGGTTTGCCTTTATATTATTGCTTATATTGATCGAGTCAATATAGGTTTTGCCAAATTAACAATGTCTGCTCAATTGGGCTTTAGCGAAAGTGTTTATGGCTTGGGCGCCGGTATTTTCTTTATTGGCTATTTTCTTTTTGAAGTCCCCAGTAATTTAATATTACAACGGGTAGGTGCCAAAGTTTGGATTGCCCGCATCATGATAGTTTGGGGCTTACTAGCGGGCGCAATGGTTTTTGTGAGTACACCTCTGCAATTTTATGTCTTGCGCTTTTTGTTAGGTGTTGGCGAAGCAGGGTTTTTCCCTGGCATTATTTTATATTTAACTTACTGGTATCCTGCGCCTCGCCGAGCTCAAGCAACGGCGACTTTTATGACGGCAGTGGCTTTGGCTGGGGTAATAGGCAGTCCCCTTTCTGGTTTTATTATGGCCGGCTTGGACGGTGTTGCAAGTCTAAAGGGCTGGCAGTGGTTGTTTTTGGTAGAAGCTTTGCCGGCCATTATTCTGGGTGTCGTGGTGGCGCTTTGGTTAGAAAATGGTCCAGAAGCAGCGAAGTGGCTAACAGGCGAAGAGCGTCGTTGGTTGAAGCAAGAAATAGAGCAGGAAAGCTTACAAAAAGAACAGCTAGGACATATCATCGGCCTTGGTAAGGCTTTAAGCCATGCTCAAGTCTGGTTACTAAGTCTTGTTTATTTTTCAATTATTATGGGACTTTACGGTATTTCTTTTTGGTTACCGCAAATGATAACTAATTTAGTACAGCAAAATCTCATGCTTACCGGAGTACTCAGTGCCATTCCCTATGGTTTGGCCGCAGTCGGCATGATGGTTATAGGCCGTTCTTCTGATAAACATAACGAGCGCAGATGGCATATTGCTTTAAGTGCTTTGATGGGTAGTTTGGGCTTAATACTCAGTGCTATTTATCATGAGACCTTATCGCTGTCCTTGTTAGGGCTTTCGTTAGCTAGTCTGGGTATTTTGTCGGCATTGCCGATCTTTTGGTCTTTGCCTACCGCCTTATTAAGTGGTACCGCCGCCGCGGCTGGCTTGGCGTTAATAAATGCGTTCGGTAATTTGGCAGGTTATTTAAGTCCTGTCATGGTTGCCTGGATAAAAGCATCAACAGGCAGTTTTACGAATGCACTCTATATGCTTGCTGCGTGGTTAGTTCTTGCCGCTGCGATTGTGCTTATTAAGTTTCGCCCCGTAGTTTGACTTAAGCGATCTAAATGCTAGAGTAACTAATCTGAATAGGTAACCCTTTATAACATCATGTCATTATCGAATATAACCCGCGGTCTCTTGATTGCCCAGCTCAAAAAGGTGTTGTCGAAAGAATCACTTTTACAAGAGCCTGAGACAATGCGGCCTTATGAATGTGATGGTCTTTCCGCTTATCGTCAATTACCTGGAGTGGTTTGTTTACCCGAAACGGTTGAGCAAGTTCAAGCGGTGATGCGTATTTGTTATGCGTTAAAGGTGCCGATTGTGCCGCGTGGCGCTGGAACGGGACTTTCCGGTGGGGCTTTGCCTGATAGTGCAGGGGTTCTTTTAGTATTGACAAAGCTAAATCATATTCTCGAAATCGACACGCAAAATTTTTGCGCGCGTATTGAGCCAGGGGTTCGAAATTTGGCTTTATCTGACGTGACAAGACCTTTAGGGCTCTATTACGCCCCGGATCCTTCCTCGCAAATGGCCTGTACTATCGGTGGGAACGTGGCAGAAAATTCTGGTGGCGTGCATTGTTTAAAATACGGCTTGACGGTACATAATGTACTGGGTCTAAAGATTATTACGGTAGAGGGTGAGTTACTGGAGATCGGTGGTAAAACATTAGACAGCTCAGGCTATGATTTATTGGCGTTATTATGTGGCTCTGAAGGTTTATTAGGGGTGGTGGTAGAAGTCACCGTGCGCTTGTTACCTTGTCCGGAATACGCACAGGTGCTGTTGGCCGTTTTTGATGATGTGGCTAAGGCGGGTTCGACGGTTAGTCATATTATCGCCGCAGGGATTATCCCTGCTGGGCTAGAGATGATGGATAAGTTGGTTATTCAGGCTGTTGAAGATTTTACGCATGCGGGTTTCCCTAAGCATGCGCATG
This sequence comes from Crenothrix polyspora, assembly GCA_945877505.1. Lineage (GTDB taxonomy): Bacteria > Pseudomonadota > Gammaproteobacteria > Methylococcales > Methylomonadaceae > Methylobacter_C > Methylobacter_C polyspora_A. The sequence continues at coordinate 7,072 of CAMDWT010000037.1, read as the reverse complement.
CGATTTTGTTATGCGAAATGGATGGCGCTAAGACCGAAGTTATCGAACAAATTAGTCGTGTTCAAGACATCATGCTTCAATCCGGCGCTTTTGAACTTCGGGTAGCAAAAGATGAGGCGGAGAGAGCATTGTTCTGGAAAAGTCGTAAATCGGCATTTACGGCCTTAGGTCGCTTATCACCGGATTATTATTGTATGGATGGCACGATTCCTCGCAGGAGCTTGGCAACGGTATTAACGCGTATTGCAGCCTTATCGGAAGCGTTTAACTTACCGGTTGCTAATGTGTTTCATGCCGGAGATGGTAATTTACATCCGCTAATATTGTACGATGCTAATCGTGAAGGTGATTTGAAACAAACTGAACGCTTAGGTAGCCAGATTTTAGAACTCTGCGTGTCTGTCGGTGGCACTATTACAGGCGAGCATGGCGTGGGGATAGAAAAACTTGGTGGGATGTGCATGCAGTTTACGTCCTCGGAATTAACACAATTTTTGGCAGTTAAAACAGCTTTCGATGAACAAGGCCTACTTAATCCAGGTAAAGCCATTCCTACGTTGCATCGTTGTGCAGAATTTGGAGCCATGCACGTACATCAGGGACAGTTAACGTTCCCAGAATTAGAGCGTTATTAAGATGAGTAACGATTTATCTCACGCATTGCAAGCTCAGGTAAAAGAAGCGCTAGCCAATAAACAGACCTTAGCCATTATCGGCGGTCAGAGCAAAAAATTTCTGCAAACGCCAGTGGCTACGTCAACCTTAGAACTTGTTAATCATAGCGGCGTCATAGATTATCAACCCAGTGAATTGTTTATAACCGCCCGTGCGGGGACGCCACTGAGTGAAATTGAACATTTATTGGCTGAGCATCAACAGTTATTAGCTAGCGAATCCCCTCATTTTAGTCGCGGTGAAAATTTGGCTACCTTAGGTGGCACCATCGCGTGTGGATATTCGGGGTCACGGCGACCCTTTTCTGGAAGTTTACGTGATCATGTTTTAGGGGTGCGTATACTCAATGGTGAAGGTGAATTATTGACTTTTGGTGGGCAGGTTATGAAAAATGTAGCAGGCTTTGATGTATCTCGCTTGATGGTGGGTGCGCGGGGTACTTTGGGCGCCTTATTAGAGATTACCCTGAGAGTAATGCCTAAACCTGAGGCTGAAATCACCTTGCGTTTTGAGTGTTCGTTACGTCACTCAGCGCAGTGTATGGTTGATTTTATGCATCAATCGTTACCCTTATCAGCGATGGCTTGGTTGGAGGGTGCGGTTTTTATTAGGTTACAAGGTACTGAACGGGTTATCCAAAATGCTAAGCAAAAAGTGGGTGGAGAATTGATGACGAATAGCCCGCATTTTTGGCAAAGTTTAGGTGAACAAACACATCCTTTTTTTCATGCTCAATCACCACTTTGGCGTTTATCGATGCCTCCCTCATCGCATTTAGAGATCCCTGAGCAAGCGTTGTTTGTCGATTGGTGTGGTGGTTTGCGTTGGTGGCATACAGACAAGTCCGAAGACGAGGTTAAAAAGATGGCTGCTAAGCAAGGCGGTTATGCTTATCTCTTTCGTGATGCTGTCCCTGTTAGCGGTGATGTACCCCCCGCCCATTTGTTAGCATTGCATCAGCGATTAAAAAAGTCGTTTGATCCACAGTGTATTTTTAATCCAGGTGTTATGGGAGATAGCGTCTAATGCAAACGTGGTTGCCTACTGACGTTGCCCAAACTCCCAGCGGTAAAGACGTTGAAAATATTCTCCGTAGCTGTGTGCATTGTGGCTTATGTAACTCAGCCTGCCCTACTTACACTTTATTGGGTAATGAGTTGGACAGTCCGCGAGGTCGAATTTATCAGATAAAGGCTATGTTTGAGGGCCAGCAAGTAACCCGACAAACGCAACTTCATTTAGACCGTTGTTTGACGTGCCGCGCTTGTGAAACAGCTTGTCCCTCAGGTGTGCAATATGCAAAGTTGATCGATAGAGGACGTCTTGAGTTAGAAAAGCGGGTTCCACGTTCTTATGCTCAACGTTTTCTGCGAGGAGCGTTATGTTGGCTAATACCTTCGACTCGACGCTTTGGTTTTTTGCTGGAGCTTGCCCGTTTTATGCGTCCACTGATGCCAGTGGCTTTAAAACGTTATATCCCACTTGCACAAACAACGGGTATTTGGCCGGCCATTCGTCATCCTAGACACATGCTTATTTTGGCGGGTTGTGTGCAACCGGTACTTGAGCCCGGTATTGATAGTTGTTTGGCGCGTATCCTCGATCAACAAGGGATTTCTGCACAAGCGCTTTATTCGGGTTGTTGTGGCGCCGTTAGTCATCACTTAAGTGCTGAAGAGCAAACGCGTATGCGAGTGATGGCTACGATAGATGCGGTATGGCCTTTTATAGAAGCAGGGACTGAAGCCATTATTATAACGGCGAGTGGTTGTGGTGCTATGTTACGTGATTATCGTGATGTAATGAAAGATGATCCTGATTACGCACAGAAAGCCGCCATGCTAACTGCGCTTTGTCGAGATCCAGTAGAAATAGTCGAGCAGTTGGCGATAGACAACGTGGGAGAAGGTCGTCGGGTGGCGTTTCAAGCACCCTGTAGTCTGATTAATACCCTTAAGTTGGAGGGTCGAGTAGAAGCCTTATTAACACGCGCCGGTTTTGAAGTCTTACCGGTTATGGAGCAGGCTATTTGCTGTGGTTCTGCGGGAACTTATTCACTATTACAGCCTACCTTGGCGCGTCAATTACGTGATCGTAAACTCCAGCACTTACAACAGGTTGAGCCGGCTATAATTGCAACGGCAAACATTGGCTGTTTAACACATCTAAATACGGCAAGTAAAAGCCCTGTAAGGCATTGGTTGAGCTTGTTAGAAAGTCCTAAGACTAAACAATAAAAGGGTTATGTTTGCTGTTTTATAGACTAATCTGATTCGCGACGTAATTTTGGGTCATTTTATCCGTTAGTTCGTAACGTTGGATGGTCTTTAAGAAGTGCTTGTAAAAAAACCAATGCTTCAGGGAATTCATAATTTTCAATATGACTGTCCAATTTAGCCGTTAACTCACTGCCAATAATCTCGAACAGTAACGGCTTAAGATCCTGCCAAGTTTCAATGGTTTGCGCGTCATCTAAGGTTAGTTTCGTTTCCAGATTAGTTATTAATTCGGTCATCTTAGTGACATTAATATCCCTCTCAATTGATACCCTAGCGTCTAAGGGCATCTGCTGAATTTCGTCATAGACGGCGAGTAGAGTTTCACGCAGTATGGTAATGTCATTCCCTTCTTCGAAAGACGTTAAGCCATTACGAAGGGCCTTTTCTAGGTTGGTGGCTATTTCTTGTACGGCTTTAATTCCTAAGGTTGCGGCAATTGACTTTAGCGAATGAGCAATGCGTTCAGCAGTCTTCGAGTCACCTGCATCTAAAGCAACCTGAATGTTGTCGGCTTCTGTAGTGTGGCTATGCGCAAATTTGAGTAACATGCGTTGATAGTTGGACACGTTACCGTTAAGAAACTTAAGTCCAATTTCTTCATTAATTAATGAGTGCTTGTCAATTGAGTGCACGGGAGCATGTTCGGGGTCGCTTTCTGGCTCGGTTACAAGGTTATCAGGAAGCCATTGTGCCAGTGTTGCTCGTAGGAGATTCGGTTCAATGGGTTTTGCAATAAAGCCGTTCATCCCAACGGCTTTACAGCGTCTGCGATCCTCCTCAAAGGCATTCGCTGTCATCGCCAAAATAGGCGTATTTTGATAGGCGGACAGCAGTCTGATATGCCGAGTGGCCTCCAGTCCATCCATGACCGGCATTTGTAAGTCCATGAGAATTAAATCATAATGATTTTGTTGGGTCTTCTCCAACGCTTCGCCGCCATGATTGGCAATATCAATCTGCAAGCCACAACCGCTCAAAATTTCTGTGGCGACTTCTTGATTGATTTGATTATCCTCAACTAGCAAAATGGTAGTGCCTGTGCGAAAGTGTACTGAAAAAGACGTTAGTTTTTCTTCAGTTTCCACTTCAGTCATATGGCCCCTCTGCAACGTAACCGTAAACCAGAAAGTACTCCCGTTTCCAAGGGTGCTTAATACGCCAGTTTCCCCCTCCATCATTGTTATTAAGTTCTTAGAGATAGCTAAGCCTAAACCGCTGCCGCCATATTTACGGGTCGTGTCAGCTTCGGCTTGCGTAAAATTTTCAAATAGTTTTTGTTGCTGTGATACGCTAATGCCGATACCGGTATCTTGTATCTCAAAGTGTAAACTTACTTGATCGATATTTTCAGTGACCACCTTGGCTCGTAGGGTGATTGTGCCATGATCGGTAAACTTAATGGCGTTACCTAGATAATTGATTAGAATTTGCCGTAGGCGTAAGGAGTCACCGAGCACAGGTAAGGCGTTTAAGCGAGGGTCAATTTCTTGAATTAAAGTAAGGCCCTTGTCGTTGATACGATCACTGATGATGCTACAAACATGATTGATGGTGGTTGGGATTAGTAGTGATACCGCTTCTATCGTTAGTTTTTTAGCTTCTATTTTGGATAAATCAAGTACATCATTAATAATCGCTTGTAAGTGTTTACTGGAAGAAATGATTTTATCGAGCTTGTTTACTTCATCAGGTTGCTGAATTTTTTCTCGTAGCAAATAAGCAAAACCGATAATCGCATTCATCGGGGTGCGAATTTCATGACTAATATTAGCTAAAAAAATGCTTTTAGACTGGTTTGCGGTTTCTGCTTCGCGCATCGCTTTTTCAAGTTCACTCGTTCGTATTTCAACGAGATTTTCAAGGCTTTCTCGGTAGTTGGCGAGCTCTTTTTCATTAGCTCTTTTTTCAGTAATATCTTCTTTAATACCAACGTAGTGCGTAATCTTACCGTCATGATTGATTAGGGGGAAAATTTCTGCCCACTCATAAAATATATCGCCATTTTTACGGCGATTAATAAACTCACCGCGCCATGGATGGCCTTCATTGAGTGTTTTCCAGAGATTAATGTAGGTAGAGGTTGGGGTAAGGTTTGATTTCAGAAGGCTTGGGTTTTTACCCAGTACTTCGTGTTTACTGTAGCCCGTAACTTTTGTAAAATGTGGATTGACGTAATCAATTTCTGCCTTGAGATTGGTAATGACGATACTGTTTGAACTTTGCTCTACACTCAGAGAGAGTTTGTTGAGGATTTCTTCATTCTTGATATGCTGAGTAATGTCGCGAGCAATAATTGATGCGCCAATGAGTAGGCCATCGTCGTTAAAAATGGGGCAAGCCACAAGGTGCAAGTTGATCGTCCGGCCATCTTTACCTATCCGAGTCGCATTAAAACGCTCTATGGATTCTTCTCGCATTATCTTTTCGTAAGTTATATTTTCTTCATTTTGCTGCTCAGGGAGTGAGAGAATTCTTATAGATTTCCCAACTATTTCTTGTGAAGTGTAGCCAAAAATAGTTTCTGCACCTGGATTCCAGCTCTTTATAAAACCTGTCAATGTGGTGCTGATAATCGCATCATGTGATGAGTTAACGATGGCTTCGTATCGTTTTAACTCGGCTTCTAATTTTTTTCGTTGCGTGATATCAGTCCATACCACATGAAGATTGGTTTGATCGCCGAATTTAATAGGGGTGAGCATAACGTCAGCAAAGAAACTTTCTCCGTTCGCATTTAGGTGCTCCCATTCAAAGCGATTACTGCCTATTTCGATGGCGATTTTAATCATCTCGGCCTCTTTGTCGGATGATAATTGTTTGTCGGGTTGATATTTAGGTGAAATTTGGGAGGGGCTGAGGGCGTTAAGTTCTTGAAAAGAACGGAAGCCCAATGAGTCTAAACCCGCTCGATTGGCATCTATAAAGCGGCCATTTTCAAGCATAAAGACCGGCTGACTAGATTCTTCAAATATTTTTCGGAAACGTTCATTACTCTGTTGGATTTCTAGAGCTTGTAGTGCTTTTTGTTGGCGTAACAGTGTCATAAAAGCGATAAAAATAGCAAGTATCGTTATCAAGGAGCTTGCGATTAGCCAATAGAGTGTTAGCCACATGGGTTTTAACACTTCAGCTTTATCGATTCGGGTGATGAGATGCCACGGCGTTCCGGGAACGGGTTGTGTGGCCTTTAGTACCTCAGTGCCAAGGTTGTCTTTACTAAGGTGTTGGCTAGCAATAAGAGTAGGATTGGGCGAGTTTTCTTCATCTAAGGGTTCTTGTAGGCGTAGCGGCGTGTTTTTTTGGAAACGTAATTCATTGAGGTAAAGTAGGGTGTTGCCCTCTTTACGAACTAATAAAGTCTCGGCACTGTTACTTTTTGTGGGCCAACTTTTAAGAGTAGGATAAAGAAATTCATAGGGATTGATGCGTAAAATGATAAGGGCAATGACGTGGGGATTTGACACTGAGCTCGACAGTATCGGGATCACCCAATCCATATGGATGTGTCCAACCTTTTCACGATAGAGATCGGTGTGCAGTATTTTTTGATCGACTACGGATTGATTTATCAAGGCTTGCAAGTTGTTTGGAATATCATCGTGTACGCCTAGGCTCAGTACAACTTTACTTTGAGGGTCTACTACTAATGTGCTTGTGTAGTGATAGGCCGTTCGGAGTATATTGAGTCGTTGTAATATAATGTCTTTTTCGACGAGATCATTTTGATGTTGCATGTATTTTTCAATACGAAGTGCAAAACTGAGGCCGCCTTTTAGAACTTCAGCATCCGCTTGTCTTTCATTTAGCCAATTGGTTATTTGCAATACCTTAAGCTGGGTAATACTCTCAAGATTACTGTATTCAGTGTCTATGAGTTTTCGGCTTTCCAAGATTACAAAGCTAACGCCAATCAAGGGGATCAGCAGTAACAGGCTGATGAGTAGAATAATAAGACGTTTAGTCATGAAGAGTTCGATAATCGAAGTAAGGTAAAATTAGAGTAGTTGGCAAAGTCATTATCATGAATTAGACGTGTTAAGCGTTTTCATAATTGAGTTGGCCTTGATTGCATACCTAGACTGACTAGTATACTGCCATTTTTTAAGGTTTATTTCAAT